>JAFGNP010000141.1 GCA_016926975.1 Coriobacteriia bacterium
AGACGCTCAACCAGCTGCTGGTGGAGATGGACGGTTTCGACATCAAGGACAACGTCATCATCATGGCCGCCACCAACCGGCCGGACGTGTTGGACTCCGCGCTCTTGAGACCGGGCCGCTTCGACCGGCAGATCCTTGTGGACCGCCCCGACCTCAAAGGGCGCCACGAGATACTCAAGATCCACTCGCGCGGGAAGCCGCTCGGCTCCACCATAGATCTCGAGGTACTGGCCCGGCGTACGCCCGGTTTCACCGGGGCCGATCTTGCCAATCTCGTGAACGAGGCGGCGCTCCTGTCGGCCCGTCACGGCAAGAAGGCTATCGAGATGGTGGAGCTCGAGGAGTCTATAGAGCGCGTGATCGCCGGCCCCGAGAAGAAGAGCCGCATAATCTCCGACAAGGAGAAGCGGATCATCGCGTACCACGAGTCGGGGCACGCGCTCGTCGGTCACGTGCTGCCAAACACCGATCCGATCCACAAGATCAGCATCATCAGCCGCGGTCGTGCGCTGGGTTACACGTTGGCGCTGCCGGTGGAGGATAAGTTCCTCTCGGCGCGCGGCGAGATGCTCGATGAGATCGCGATGATACTCGGCGGGCGCGTGGCCGAGGCGATCACGATGGGGGACATCACAACCGGAGCGACCAACGACATCGAGCGGGCCACCAAGCTCGCCCGGCAGATGGTCACGCAGTACGGCATGTCCGAGAAGCTCGGGCCGATGACATTGGGCGACGGTCAGCACGAGGTGTTCCTCGGAAGAGACTTCTCGGCCACGCCCAACTACTCGCAGGAGATCGCGTTCGAGATCGACAAGGAGATCCGCCGCCTGATCGATGACGCGTACGAGGTCGCGTACAAGATACTCACCGAGCGGCGCAAGCAGCTCGATCTGATGGCGGACGTCCTCGTGGAGCGGGAGACGGTGGACAAGGACGAACTCGAGGCGCTGCTGGAAGACCGGTGGGACGAGTATCTTGAGGAAGAGAAGCGCCGTGAGGCGGAAGAGAGCAAGACCAAGGGCAAGGGGCGCGCGGCGGCGAAGTCGAAGGTGAAGGCTGAGCCGCTTGCCGAGGAGACGCCCATCGTGGAGGGGCCGACTCCGGAGATCGGAGATTCGGCGGCGCCCGCGTAGGGGTCATCCGGCAGTAGAATCGCTTCAGAGCGCCGCCCTGACAGGGCGGCGCTCCTTTCGTATCAGGGGTTGCATATGGCATCTAGATGTTATATACATATAGATGACGTAGACCAATTCGGAAGGTGGGAAAGTGGCGGACCTCCGATCGGATTCCCGGGGCGGCCACGGTCGGCACAGGTGTTGTCAGGCCGCCGACGGCACTCGTCGAGGCCGTGGGCAGGGTGCGCTGATCGAGCCTCTGGTGCTCGCCGCTCTGACGCGGTCCGAGGCTCACGGTTACGACCTGGTGCGCACCGTCGAGGAGATCACGCAGGGTGAGGTCGTGCCCGATGCCGGCGGGATCTACCGGGTGCTCCGCAGGCTCGAAGCAGACGGCGTGGTGTCGTCTCATTGGGAAGAGGGTGCCGCGGGTCCGCAGCGTCGTTCGTACAGGCTCACCGACGATGGGCGCGAGCTGCTCAAGCACTGGATGGGCCATCTGGAGGAGCGCCGTCGCTCTCTCGAGGTGTTGATACAAGCAGTGAGTGAGGCCTCGGCCAAGGGCTGAGGCCAGTTGTAGGAGAAGGAGGATGCGATCATGCCTGGACAGGATGGAACGGGACCCGAGGGCCGCGGACGGCTCACCGGTGGTGGGCGCGGGCTGTGCGCCACAGATGCGGAGAGCATGCGCGGAGTCGGTGTGGGACGCGGGTTGGGGCTAGGACTCGGCCGTAGGCTAGGCCTTCGCGGCAGAGGGTTTGGAGCCGGTCGCGGCCTGGGGCGCGGTTTGGGGTGGCGTCGATGAAGGTCGTCGTCTCTTCGGTCGGCCCGACTCTGCAGGATCTTGTGGACGAGCGCTTCGGACGGGCGATGTACTTCGTCGTTGCGGATACCGGTAGTAGCGAGTTCGAGGCCGTGGACAACAGCGTCAGCAGGAATGCGATGCAGGGCGCCGGGATAGCATCGGCCGAGTTCGTCTCCGAGCGCGGGGCTGAAGCGGTCGTGACAGGCCATCTCGGCCCGAAGGCGTTCGCTGCGCTGCGCGCAGCCGGCGTCAAGGGTTACAGCGGGTCCGGTATGACGGTAGGTGAGGCCATCGCGGCGCTGGCCGAAGGGTCGCTGCGCGAACTCACCGAAGCAGGCGAGGCTCACGCTGGCTGACGCCGGCCGACGAAAGGTAGTACGGATGGCAGAGAACGATCGTGTAGTGCTGGCCGTGCCATCGACCGGTCAGGGTGGTCTTGATGTCGAGCGTTCGGGGCACTTCGGAAGATGCGACTGTTTTACCGTTGTGGATATCGAGGACGGCGCAGTGATCGGAGTGCGCGTGGTCGCCAATCCCCCTCACGAGGACGGCGGATGCCTGAGGCCGGTCAATCTACTGGCGGGCGAGGGCGTCAACGCGCTCGTAGTAGCAGGGATCGGCGGCCGTCCGCTCACAGGTTTCAATGACGTCGGGATCACCGTCTACTTCGACAACACGACACCTGTGGTGAAGGATGTGGTCGACGCGCTGGTGGCCGGGCAACTGCAGGTGATAGACCCGTCCAACGTGTGTGGCGGTCACTAGACGATGCCGTTCTCGGGTCCGGGAATGAGCCGACTTACGGTAGCGGTCGCGTCCGGCAAGGGCGGCACCGGCAAGACGCTCGTGGCGACGAACCTCGCGCTCGCGATCGCGCGTGCGGGTTCGCCGGTCGCGCTTGTAGACTGCGACGCGGATGCTCCGAACGACGCCCTCTTCCTGCACCCGGGTGATGCGGCTGTCGCTCCCGTGGAGGTGCTGCTCCCGGTCGTGGACCAGGAGGCGTGCATTCTGTGCGGGGCTTGCCGGAACGCGTGCGCCTTCGGGGCGATACGCATACTCGGCGGGACGGTGATGGTGTTCCCTGAGTTGTGCCACAACTGCGGCGCCTGCACGAGCGTCTGCGTGCCTGGCGCCATCACCGAGGAACTGAGTCGCGTCGGAGAAGTGGAGTGGGGCCGTCTGATGAGCTCCGCCGCGGATCCCGCCGGTCTTGACGTGATCACCGGGCGTCTGGACATCGGCGACGTGAAGACGCCGACAGTGATCCGTGCCGCGCGAAAGCGCGCCGCGGTTCTCCATCGTGCGGTGACCGTGTTGGATGCTCCTCCGGGGGTCGCTTGCGCGGCGGTGGCGTCGCTTCGCGATGCCGACGTGCTGGTGCTGGTGACGGAGCCTACCCCGTTCGGCCTGCACGACCTGGAGTTGGCAGTAGAGCTCGCGCGCGAGATGGAGATACCGGTCGGTGTGGTGATCAACCGTGACGGCACGGGAGGCACCGACGTGGTTGGCTACTGCGCGAAAGAGTCCATACCGGTTCTCGCGCGGATCCCCTTCGACAGGCGCGTGGCGGCGATATACGCCGATGGCGGCCTGGTCATAGACGAGCACCCCGATGGAGAGGCCTGGTTCGGCGGCATCTGGGAGTCGGTACGCCGGCTCGTGGAAGAGGCGTACCGATGAAGCGCGTCGTGTTCGCATCCGGCAAGGGTGGCACCGGGAAGACTACTCTCACGGCGCTCGTGGCGCGGTTGATCTCCGCCGAGAGGTCCATCGTCCTGGCCGACTGTGATGTCGAGGCTGCCAATCTGCCCATAGCGTTGGGTGCAGACGCGATCTCGTGCGAACCGTTCGCGGGAGGCGCCAAGGCGCAGATCGATCCTGCTGCATGTCGCGGGTGCGGCGCTTGCCAGACGGTGTGCCGCTTCGAGGCGATCGGAGCTGCGGAGGACTTCTTCCGAAACCACGTGTTCCGGATCGACCAGTGGGCATGCGAAGGTTGTGGTGTTTGCGTGCCTGCGTGCCCCGACGGCGCCATCCGCATGGAGCCTTCGCAGGCCGGCGAGGCCTGCCGGGCCGAGACGCCGATCGGGCCGATGGCGTTCGGCAGGCTGGTTCCCGGCGAGGACCTCTCCGGCAAGCTCGTGACCGAGGTGCGCATGCAGGCGGATTCCATGGCCGAGTCCCAGGGCGCGGAGCTGCTGCTCATCGACGGACCTCCGGGCGTGGGTTGCCCCGCCATCGCTTCGATCACGAACACCGATCTTCTCGTGGCGGTCACCGAGCCGACGCTCTCCGGCGAGCACGACCTCATGCGGCTGGTGTCGTTGGCCCGCCGTCTGGACGTCCCGGTGACTGTCGTCCTCAACAAGGCGGACCTGTCCGAGTCCGGTGCCAGGCGCATTCGGGCGCGCGTACAGGACGAGGGCCTTGAGCTGATGGCCGAGGTGCCCTATGACACCGGGATCGCCTGCACCTTGATCGCGCAAGGGGCGTCGACAGACGGGATCGCGCCAGCGAGCGCCGATGCGGTCGCAGCAGTCGTTCGCTGGCTGGCGGAACGCATCGGCTGAAGCATAGCGCGGCGGCGAATGTTGCGCCGTCGCGTTCATCCCTGTCATAGCGAGCATTCATCCTTCTCGGCGTGGGGTACTATCTAGAGGGGTCACGCCTAGGGGGTCGCGTGGGAGAGGGAGCGAACCGACTGGCTGCTGCAGTCCGCGTCGCATGGCCGTTGCGCCAGCGTGCGCGGCGGCACAACCTCGTGCCGAGTCCTCCGGTCGACCAGCTGGAGCTCATCACAGCGCTCAACTCGGTAGCGGAATCCATCTCCTCGGCGCGGACGGTGCACGATGTGCTGTCGATCATCGTCGAGGCGGCCAAGCGCTTCACTGGCACCGAGAAGGTCATCGTCTGCCTCGTTGACGAGTACGCTCATGGGCTGGTGATGGATGAGAGCACGCTCGTTGTGCGCGGGGCGCGGAGCGCGCACGTTCAGGAGTGGTGGGGAGAGCATCTCGGTGAGATAGCCGAGGAGGTCTTCAGCGACGGGCGTTCGTTCTTCGACGTCGATCATGAGCGCGGTGCATGGCTGCTGGCAGTGCCGGTGCGCACGAACGATGAGCCTCTCGGTGTTCTTGTGGCGATAAACGCGATCAACCACCGTCTGCAACCCGAACACTCGGCGTTCCTCTCGATCCTCGGAGCCTTCGCAGCGGTCTCGATCGTCAATGCCCGTCTTGCCGAGGAGGGCCGCTACGCGATGCTGGCCGGTGAGCGGGAGCGAATCGCACGTGAGATGCACGATGGTATCTCGCAGTCGCTGTTCTCGATCTCACTCGGCATGGAGCTTGCGCGGAAGCAGTTGCTCAAGGACCCGGCCGTCGCGATGCGCACGCTGGATGATCTTGAGAGCCAGCTTGCTGTCAGTTCCGCCGAGATCCGTCGTCTGATCTACGACCTGCGGCCAATGAAGCTGCAGGAACTCGGCCTGATCGGCTCCGTTCAGACCTGGGTCATGGAGGCCACGCGCGGCAGTCTCATCCGGGGAGTCACAGAGGTCTCGGGCAGCGTCTGCAACCTGACTCCTGCGCAGGAGGCGTGTCTCTACCGGGTGGCCAAGGAAGCCGTGAGCAATGCGGTGCGTCACTCCGGCGGGAACCGGGTGGCGGTCTGCATCGAATTCAACGACGACTCAGTCATGCTCACGGTAGCGGACGATGGAGACGGCTTCGCGACGGGCCAGGCCTCGCCGCACCTCGAGGGCACAGGTGGTGGATTGCGGAACATGACTGAGCGCATGATCGCCGAGGGTGGAGCACTCTCCGTGGAGAGCAGTCCCGGTGCCGGTACGGTCGTTCGTGCCAGGCTTCCGTTAGAGGTGGTGTGATGAACGTGCTCAAGGTATTCATTGCTGACGATCACGAGCTTGTCCGGTATGCGTTACGGATGCTCCTGGAGGACGAGCCGGGAGTCGACGTGGTGGGCGAATCTCCTGACGGAGAGGGTGCCGTCGCTGCGGTGGCCGATGGGGGGATCGACCTCGTACTGCTCGACCTGCGAATGCCGGGGATCGGTGGCATAGAGGCGTGCCGACAGATCAAAGAGGCGCGCCCCGAAGTGTACGTGCTCGTACTGACGAGCTTCGACGACGACGATGAGGTGTTCGGCGTGCTCGCTGCAGGGGCAGGCGGCTACATACTCAAAGACACGCGGCCGGATCTCGTCGTGCAAGCCGTGCGTGCGATCGCGGAAGGCCAGGCCGTATTCGACTCGAAGATCGCGGCGCGCGTGATCTCCGGCAAGACCGACAGTGAGGAGTCGCCAGGCGCTGAGCTGATGGCGCTGCTCTCAGACCGCGAAGTCGAGGTACTGCGCCTGATAGCCAAGGGCATGAGCAACAAGGAGATCGCACGGGCGCTGTGGATCGGCGAGGCGACCGTGAAGACACACGTGAGCCACCTGCTTCACAAGATGGGTACAGGTGACCGCACGCAGGCGGTCTTGATGGCCATCCAGGCGGGACTGGTCGATTCGGGGATTGCCGAGTAGCGGACCTGTCTACTGCTGGCAAGCACCTCCTCCGATGGGATGAGGGCTTCTCCACCACGGAAGTCATCCGTCAGCCACACTACTGGCCGATGTGCGGTGGTTCTGTGACGGGGGACACTAATCTTAGCCAGGCGGTCTTCTGGTATTCGCAGTGCTCCGTGGGGGAGACGCTTCGGCGATCCCACAAGGAACCGTCGGCAGGCCTGGAAGATTCGCGAAAGTGGGGGGAGGTGTTTCGGATGCTGACGAAGCTTTATGTCCGGACGCGCAACTGGGCGGAGTCCGAGGAGGGTGCGACGGCAGTCGAGTACGGGTTGATGGTCGCGCTGATCGCGGTGGCAATCGTCGGGACGGTCCTTATTCTAGGCCAGACCCTCGATGGAGTCTTCAATATTGTGGTCGATGCGCTCCCCGGGAGCTAGCAGCACAGCTGTTCGGGGGAGTCTCGAGGACCCAGTCGTCGCTGTCGGACAACGTAGCCGCGACTGGGTTCTTTTTTCTAGACGCTAATCGGATCGGGGGGCAGCATGTCCCGGGCGGTCATGCGAGCGAGGCAAGAGGATGAGGGGGCGGCCGCGGTCGAGTTCGCGATCGTATCGCTCGTCCTCGTCATGCTCCTCACCGGCATCGTCCAGTTCGGCTACACGTTCTTCCAGTACCTCGAGATCGTTCACGCTGCTCGGGAGGGCGCCCGCTGGGCGTCCCTGGGTCTCGATGAGGGCGCCGTGAGCAATCCCGACTCGGTGAAGGGGCGGGTGGCCGCGGCGGCGCCTGGGTTGTCCCCGGCGCTAGCGAACGACCAGATCGGAATCAGTGAGGTGACCGTGAGCGGGCAGCGCGCGGTCACCGTGCACGTCGAGTACACGAGTCCCATCTTCATGCCACTTGTCGGCGAGATCGTAGGAGGGTCGGGGTTCGAGCTCGAGAGCGCTGCCACATTGAGAGTGGAGTGATCCGTGATGCGCGCTTGGATGCGCAGGGACGAGGGCGCGGTGGCCGTCACGGTCGCCCTCCTTGCCATGGTTCTGATCATCGTGTCCGCGCTCGTCGTCGACATGGGCTACTGGTATACCGTGCGGCGCCAGCTGCAGGCGGTGGCCGACTCAGCCGCGCTTGCCGGATGCAGGGATCTTGCCGGAGGCGCCAGCAACCAGAAGATATGGCACACCGTTGAAGACTATGCTACCGAGAACGCGGTGACCCCGGTCGACAACATCTCGGTCGTGCCACCGTCTCCGGGCGGTGACAGTGACATAGGCGACGACTACGTGAAGGTCACGGTCTCCTCGGACGCAGTGGGCTTCTTCGCGCGAGCACTGGGACACGACACCAACACCATCCGGGCGCAGTCGAAGGCCCAGCTGGACTATCTCGTGGGGGTGCAGACCCCGGTTCCGTGGGCGCTGCCGATCCTTCAAGTGTCGCGCATCGCCGCTTGTGTCGGGGGCTTCGAGTACGACCTCTCCGGTTCCGGATCGAGCTGGAGCGGATGGTTGCCTTCGGGTTCGTCTGGCACGGTCGACATCATCGCCTACAACGACCAGACGCTGGATCCCAACTACCCCGAGGGCGTGCCAGAGGAGATCGGACCGGTTGCGCGCCTGATCTACCTGCCCGTCGGCTCACGTTTCGCGGATGTGAGAATCCCTCAGCAGATGTTCACTTCAGGGTCGGGGGAGAGCGTGCGCGTTGTGGTCGATATCGCCGGTGCGCTTGCGGCTGGCGAATCGATCCAGGTCGAATTCGACAAGCGCAAGTACACCGCGATCGCCGTGGATGCCGACACATTCCAGGTCACTTTCCCGGCGCCGGTGACCGACGACCTGTGGAGTGTTCGGTCGCTCAGAGTCGCGATCGTCGCGGCGAACAAGGACGTGGAGGTGCTTCCCGGAGAGCCTCTGATCGTGATCAGGCGCTCCACATATCCAATCAAAGACATCCATGTCAGCCCCTTGGTGTTTCAGCCGGGCGCGTCCGCTCCGGTGCGGGTGGAGGTCGAGCTGAACCGCTACGTCATCGGCGAGGTCTACGAGATGAAAGTGGTGGGTGGAGCGGGCGAGACGGGCAACTTCATGGCGATCGACTTCCACACGCTGCGCCATTTCCCGTACTGGCGTTGCCCCCAGGACCCGGCGGAGTACCCCGACATGCCTGGCGGCACAAACACCTACTACGAGTACATCGCCGGTACGGCCGACTACGACTTCATCGTGCACATCGACGACACGGTGTGGACCGAGCCGGGCAACATGTCTGCTCCGCAGACGAGAGCTGCTCTTGCCGAGAGGTTCGGCACCGAGCCTGCCGACTATGACGCATGGGTGGCCGCGCTGAAGCCGCCATCCAGGAGGCTCGTGTTCGTTCCGGTGACCGAGAAGGTTCAGGTGGTCACCGGTTCCACGCCATTGCGCATCGTCAGCTTCGCAGTGATGTATGTCGAAGATGTTGAATCTCGCGGCGGTGACGCAATCATCCGGGGCAGGTTCGTGGACTACTCAGGTCCTGGCTGGATGGTGTCACCGAATCCGCCCAGTTCACAGTTCGCCGTAAGGGCGCCACATCTCGTGGCAGACGGTGTCGACTTCTAGAACCGGAGGGCTACTATGCGCACCAAAGTCGTGATCCTCATCGTGGCTCTCGTGATCGGAGGCGTTGCCGCTGTACTCTCCGCGAGGTACCTGACACAGGCACGCTCGACGATCGAGGCAGAGAGTGAGCCGATCGAGGTTCTTGTGGCGCAGGAGGATATACCTCGAGGTGTGAGCGGCGAAGAACTTCTTGCGAACGGCCTGATCGTTCTGGAGGAAGTCCCGCGGCGGTTTGTGGCATCGGGCGCCATCTCGTCCGAGAAGGCGCTTGAAGGGCGGGTACTCGCGGATCCGCTGAGCGCCGGCGAGCAGGTGACGGAGGGCAGGTTCGAGCTACCCTCCACCGCCGGCCTCGCGTACAGCATTCCGGGTGAGCTGCTCGCGCTTTCCATTCCCGTGGACGAGGTCCAGGGCGTGTCCGGACTGGTGAAGCCTGGTGATCACGTGGCTCTCTTCGTGACCTTCGAGGAAGATCAGCAGGCGGAACAGCCGGCCACTACGAAGCTCATTCTGAAAGACGCGAAGATCCTTGCCGTCGGAGCTGCCTTGCGCGCCCAGTCCAGTGCACCTGCGGAAGAAGCGAGCGACGAGGGAGTGCTGAATACCACCCGCCAGGACGACACGCAAGTGAGCTTGAACGCGCAGACGCTGACGCTTGCGCTCACCGCGGAGGACGCCGAGCAGATCGTGTTCTGCGAGGAGAACGGATCGGTGTGGGCGGCTCTGCTGCCTGCAACGGGACAAGAGGTGCCCGAGACGCTCGGTCGCACGCGTCAGAACATCTTCGAGTAGCGGAGAGCTGGTATGGGCCTCATAACCGTGATCGACCAATCAGGTGAGTATGCGAACGTCGTCGGAACGCTGAGTGCGTCGCAGCCGGATGCCGAGGTGCGATCGACGCAGTCGATTGCCGGCATCGTTTTTGAAGCGGAAGCACCGTTCGTGGTCGTGGTAGCTCCTTCTGCTACACCATCGATAGGTTTCGATGTTGTGAGGGCCGCAGATGCCGCCGGCGCACACACCTCCGTTGTGATCATCGCAAACGAGGTCGATACGGATCTCATGCGCTCGGCGATGAAGGCGGGCGTGGCCGATGTAGTGAGTGCGCAAGATCCGGCG
Organism: Coriobacteriia bacterium; assembly: GCA_016926975.1. GTDB lineage: Bacteria > Actinomycetota > Coriobacteriia > Anaerosomatales > Anaerosomataceae > UBA6100. Next base: position 10,182 of record JAFGNP010000141.1, read on the forward strand.
AGCGACATCGCTCGCGCCATCATGGATGCCTACACTGTGGCTGCAGCGAGAAGGATCGTCTTGGCCGAACGGGCGGAGGCGGCCGCAACGCCGAGCGGCGGACGCGTGGTCACGGTCTTCTCGACAAAAGGTGGCGTCGGCAAGACCGTGCTCGCGACCAATCTTGGCGCCGCGCTCTCCAAGTCGCTCGACCTCAGGACCGCGGTCGTCGATCTCGACCTGCAGTTCGGCGACGTGGGCATCATGCTGGGGTTGGCTCCTGAGCGCACTATCGCCGACGTCGCGGCAAGCATCGAGCGCCTCGACGCCGATCTGCTGAAGGGGCACATGATGCACCACGACAGCGGCCTGGACGTGCTGCTGGCGCCGGTACGGCCGGAGGATGCCGAGACGGTGACCACCGGTCGGATCGACAGGATCCTGTCGCTGCTCCGCGAGATGTACGACATCGTGGTGATCGATACGGCAGCTTCGCTGGACGAGGTCGTGCTCACTGCGCTGGATCGCTCGGACGCTGTCTACGCCGTGACGATGATGGATGTCGCGAGCATCAAGAACATGCGCATCTCTGTCCAGAAGCTGGTGCAGCTCGGCTACGCGAACGGCCTTGTGCGGGTGGTGCTCAATCGCGCCGACAGCAAGGTCTGGCTCGAGCCTCATGAAGTCGAGCGGGCCGTGGGCTCGGAGATCTTCGCGCGAATACCGAGCGATCGTATCGTTCCGCGATCGGTCAACAAGGGCAGACCGGTGGTGCTCGACGAACCCAGATCCGATGTCGCCAAGGCGATGGTGAGGATTGCCGAGTCTATCGCAGACGCAGCGGGGAGGGAGTCGAGCCATGTCACTTAGAGACCGCCTTGCCGGCGCGGGCGTCATCATCGAACCCCGTGTGGTCGATGCCACGGTAGAGCGCGAGGGTGGCATCTCGCACGACACGAAGGACGCGATCAAGCGCAACATCCACTACCTCTTGATCGAGGACATGGGCGCGGAACTCGACTCGGCCACCGATGGGCTCAGTCTGCGCTACAGCATCGAGGCCAAGTTGCACGATCTGCTGAATCAGGAGACGACGCCTCTTTCGGCCGAAGACAAGCGCGAGATCATCGTGGACGTCATCGACAACATACTGGGATACGGACCGATCGAGGTGCTGCTCAACGATCCGACGGTGACCGAGGTCATGGTCAACAACCCGCGGAAGGTCTACATCGAGCGGGCCGGCAAGATCTACCTGACGGACCGGCACTTCGTTGATGAAGCTCACATGCTGCGCATCATCGACAAGATAGTGGCGCAAGTGGGGAGGCGCGTGGACGAGGCATCGCCCATGGTGGACGCTCGTCTCCCCGACGGGTCGCGCGTGAACGCCGTGATCGCGCCATTGGCCATCAACGGACCGATGATGACCATCCGCAAGTTCTCACACAATCCGTTCACGGCAGAAGATCTCGTGGGCTTTGGAACGATGAACGAGCGCGTGTCGCGCTTCCTTGATGCGTGCGTGCGCGGTCGGCTGAACATCCTGATCTCCGGCGGGACGGGCACCGGCAAGACGACACTTCTCAACGTCGTTAGCGCGTACGTACCGGACGATGAGCGTATCGTCACCGTCGAAGATGCTGCGGAGCTGCGCTTGAACCAGGAGCACGTGCTGCGTCTGGAATCGCGCCCACCGAACATAGAAGGCAAAGGGCAGGTCACGATCCGTGACCTGGTGCGCAACACTCTGCGTATGCGCCCCGACCGCATCATCGTCGGAGAAGTGCGTGGTGGCGAGGCGCTCGATATGCTGCAGGCGATGAACACGGGGCATGACGGTTCTCTGTCGACGGTTCACGCCAACTCTCCCCGGGACGCGCTTGCACGCCTGGAGACGATGGTGCTCATGAGCGGTATCGAGCTGCCGGTGCGTGCTATTCGCGAACAGATCTCCTCCGCGCTCAACGTGATCGTGCATCTCGTGCGTTTGCGCGACGGTACCCGTCGCATCACACAGATCAGCGAAGTCGAAGGGATGGAGGGGGACACGATCGTGCTGCAAGACATCTTCTACTTCGACTACTCGATGGGTGTGGACGAAATGGGCAGGTTCCGGGGTCACATCAAGTCCACCGGGCTTCGGCCCAAGTCCATGCGACGTCTCGAGGATCTGGGCGTGAAGTTGCCGCAGGAGACCTTCGAGTATGAGCCGCCGGCTCACCGGTGAGACCGATGCGACACCGCTGGTTGGTTCCAGCCGTGCTTGCGGCGCTGCTCTTCGCGCAGCCTGCGCTGGCTGTGAACACGCTGCTCGGCATCCAGGGTGTGGACACCTCCGACTACCCTGACGTGCGGGTGTCCGTGACGGTACCCGCCGATCTGCTCGAGGATGGTCGCGAGGCCGTGTTCACGCTGACGGAGAACGGCGAGCCTGTAGAAGTCCTGGTGGCAGACCGGCTCACCGAGCCGGAGACTCCCATCGATGTCGTGCTGGCTATCGACACCAGCGGGAGCATGGCAGGCGACTCGTTGGAGGCGGCAAAGCGAGCGGCACGGGCGTTCGTGGAGGCGATGCAGCCGCCGAATCGTGTCGCGATCGTCGCCTTCTCGACGATCGCTAGCGTGGTAGCTCCGTTCACCGACGATGACTCGGCTCTGCACGCGGCCATCGACGGCCTGACCGCAAGCGGAGAGACCGCTGCGTACGACTCGCTCATAGCCGCAGCGGACCTGTCACGCGAGCCGGGGGCGAACGTCAAGGCGGTCGTCCTTCTCTCCGACGGCGGCGATACGATGAGCCGAGCGACGCTTGACGATTCGGTGCGCCAGACGAGTCAGGCGGGGGTCCCCGTGTACGCGGTCTCCCTTCCATCTTACGAAGCCGATCCGGCGGTCCTCACGACGATCGCCTCGCAGACCGGCGGTCGCCAGGTGGCCATCGATGACATCGCGACGCTTCCGGAGCTCTATCGGAGCATCGCCGAGGAGATCCAGACCACCTACGTGATCTCCTACCGGAGTGGGGAGCTTCGGACCAAGGACATCGAGATCGGAGTGCAGGCGGTTGTCGGCGAGAACGTTGCCTCCGCGGTCACCGTCGTGACGAACCCGCGCTTCGGCGATGAGCCACCGAACTCCGACGAGGTGCTGACCGTTGCCCCTACCAACGTGCTGTCGCTTGTCGGCGCAGTCGTGCTTGCGGGTCTTTCTGTAATGCTGCTCGTCCTCGGCATAGTGCTGCTCGTGGTTCGGCCGCGAACTACGCTTGATCAGATGCGCTTCTACGAACAGCTCAAGGCAGGGGGCGACGGTCTGCCGACTGCCGATGATGCGACGGGCGACGGGCTGCGTCAGCGCGTGATCGACCTCGTCGATCACGTTGCGAGTCGCCGGGGCTTCACCGGCCTCGTGAATCAGCGGCTCGAGCGCGCCGGACTCCCGCTGCGGTCGGCCGAGTACATCACCGCACACATCTCGATAGTGGTCTTGGCCGGCGTCATCGCTCAGGTCTTGACTTCGAACTTCCCGGTGGCCGTAATCGCGGTGCTTCTTGCCACGCTGGTTCCGATGCTCATGCTTGATCTAAGGGTCCGGGCTCGTCAGACCGCGTTCGAGGAGCAGTTGCCACAGATCCTGAACCTGGTCGCGGGCTCGCTGCGAGCCGGTTGGGGTCTTCTGCAGTCAGTGGACATGGTGGTGCAGGAGACGATCCCGCCTGCCTCGGAGGAGTTCCGGCGTGTCCAGACCGAGGCACGCCTCGGCCTCCCGGTGGAAGACGCCCTTCAGGCTATGGCCGACCGCTTGGGTAGCGATGACTTCGCGTGGGCGGTCTCTGCGATAGCCATACAGCGTGAGGTGGGCGGCAACCTGGCTGAAGTACTCGATGTGGTGGCCACGACCATCCGCGACCGGGCTGCGCTGCGCCGACACGTGAGCGCGCTCACTGCCGAGGGGCGCATCTCGGCGATCATCCTGCTTTCGCTCCCGTTCGTTGAGGCTGCCTTCCTGTGGGTTGTCAACCCGACGTATATGCTCCCGCTGTTCACGGAGCCGCTCGGCTGGATGATCGTCGGCGTCGGACTGCTCATGCTGGCGGTGGGTTCTATCTGGCTGGTGCGCGCGATGAAGGTCGAGGTGTAGACGTGCTCTATATCATCGGTGCGCTGGTCCTCGCTATGGTCTCACTGCTCATGTACCTGTTGCTTGTCACCGTCTTCTCCGAGGAGCAGCAGGTGACCCGGCGCCTGCGTCGCATGAGCGACTACGAGGCATCGCAGGCCAAGCAGGTCGAGCCCCTGCTCCGGCCGTTTCGCGAGAGGGTGGGTGCACCGATCGCCGAAAGCATGCATCGTCTGGGTTCCGCAATCGCTCCACGTGGCTACATGGAATCCGTGCGTAGACGCCTGACGCTGGCGGGGAGGCCGGGCGGGATGGACGCCGGGCGTTTCCTTGCCGTGAAGTTCCTGGCTGCCATCGGCGTCGGCGGTCTGTTCACTGCGGTGTCCATCATCCGGCCACTGTCAGGTGTCACGTGGTTTCTCGTCGTGCTGCCTCTCGTGGTGCTCGGCTTCTTCCTGCCCGACCTGTGGTTGTCGACGCGGAGGAACGACTACAGCGCGGCGATCCGCCGGGCCCTTCCGGACATGCTTGACATGCTGACGATCTCCGTGGAGGCGGGCCTCGGTTTCGACCAGGCGATCTCCAAGATCGTGCGCAACACCTCCGGCCCGCTAGCGGAGCAGTTCGGCTGGATGCTTCAAGAGGTGCAGGCAGGCGTGAGTCGCAGCGAGGCGCTACGACACCTCGCACAGCGCACCGAGGTTTCCGAGCTGAACGGTTTCATCATGGCGATCGTGCAGGCGGACGTGTTCGGCATCTCGGTGAGCACCGTCCTGCGCACGCAGGCTGCCGAGATGCGTCTCAAGCGCCGCCAGTTTGCCGAAGAGGCTGCGCAGAAGGCGCCGGTCAAGCTCGTCTTCCCGCTAGTGCTCTGCGTCCTGCCAGCCACGCTCATCGTGATCCTCGGCCCGGCTGTGATCTCGTTCATGCAGATATTCGGCTGAGCAGCTGCGGTACAATCCAGGCACTGACGCCGTCGGCCGGGGGGCACATGGATCGCGCCAAGATAGAACAGGGAGTCCGCCTCATTCTCGAGGGTGTCGGTGAAGAGCCTTCGCGCGAGGGGCTTCTCGACACGCCGCGCCGCGTGGCCGACATGTACTCCGAGATATTCGCGGGTCTCGGTCAGGACGCCTCCGAGCACTTCCAGGTGACCTTCAACGAGGGCCACCAGGAGATGGTGCTCATACGGGACATCCCGCTCTACTCAGTGTGCGAACACCACCTGCTGCCGTTCCTGGGCCGCGCGCACGTCGCCTACATCCCCGGCAAGGACGGGCGCATCTGCGGGCTCTCCAAGATCGCCCGGCTGGTCGACGTCTTCGCGAAGCGCCCGCAGGTGCAGGAGCGGATGACGTCGCAGATCGCCGACACGCTCGTCGAGCAGCTCGATCCCACTGGTGTGCTCGTGGTCATCGAGGCCGAGCACCTGTGCATGTCGATGCGCGGGGTGCAGAAGCCCGGAGCCGTCACAACCACCTCGGCGGTGCGCGGTATCTTCGAGCGCAATCCCGCCACACGCGCCGAGGCGATGAGCCTCATCAAGGGCGAGCGCTAGCAGTATCGGGTGACACTGAAGGGGGCAGCCGGTGAGCGACCTTGGGGCGGCGGGGCGCACGTGGCGGTGCGGGCGCTATGCACTGGCGCTGAACCGGCCGCTGATGATGGGCATACTCAACGTGACCCCGGACTCGTTCTCCGACGGTGGCAGCTACTTCGACCCTGTTGCAGCGCTCGAACACGGTCGTGAACTGGCGGCCGACGGAGCGGACATCATCGACGTCGGCGGCGAGTCGACTCGGCCAGGCTCCGATCAGATCAGCCCAGGCGAGGAGTCCTCACGGGTCTGCCCGGTGCTCAAGGCTCTTGCGCGCGACTTCGACGTGCCGCTTTCGATCGACTCCCGTCACCCCGAGGTGGTCAGTCGTTGTATGGATGCAGGGGCCAGCATCATCAACGACGTGTCCGGCTTCCGGGACCCGGCTATGGTCGCCCTCGCCGTGAGTTGCGACGCAGGCGTCGTGGTCATGCACATGCTCGGCGAGCCCAAGACGATGCAGGCCCAACCCGTGTACGAGGACGTGCTGTCCGAGGTCCGCGACTATCTCGTGAAACAGGCAGTGATGCTGGAGGAGGCCGGGGTCGAGCGCGACCGCATAGCCATCGACCCGGGCATAGGCTTCGGCAAGACCACGGAGCACAACATCGAGCTGTTGAGAGGGCTGCCCGAACTCGTCGCAACGGGCTATCCGGTCGTGGTCGGGGCGTCTCGCAAGCGGTTCATCGGCGAGCTGACGGAGGAGCCGGACCCGGCGCACAGGGTCCCGGGGAGCCTGGCTGCCGCAGCATGGTCGGCGCTGCACGGAGCGAGCGTGCTGCGCGTGCACGACATCAAGGAGACTGCGCAGGCGTTCGGTGTGTGGGCGGCCATCGAAGGCGACTGGCTGTGACCTTCGCTTTCGTCGGTCTCGGCAGCAACCTGGGCGACAGGCTGGGTAACCTGAGCCTGGGCCTTCAAGGACTGGCCGCTCTGGAGGGCACTCACATAGTGGCGGTGTCCAATGCCGTGGATTCCGAGCCGTGGGGTATCTGCGATCAGCCGCCGTTCGCCAACGCTGTGGCGCGTGTGAGGACCGAGCTTCCCGCCAACAGGTTCATGGAGTTGCTCAAGGACCTCGAGACAGCGCTCGGCCGCGAGCCGGGCGAGCGCAACGGTCCGCGCGTCATCGATCTGGACATCCTTCTGTTCGGAGACGAAGAGTGGGCATCGCCCGAACTGACGATTCCGCATCCTCGTATGGCCGAGAGGGAGTTCGTGCTCACACCCCTGCTCGAGATTGCGCCGGAAGTCACCTGGCCCGACGGCACTCAGGTCGACCGGAATCTGGCAATCCGGGGCAAGGTGACCGGCGTTCTGGGTCCGGTTCCCGGCTTCGAGGACGTCACGCCGCCAGTCGGTGGGTGGTCCGACGACGCCGGAGCGGAGGAGGCAGGAGCCTGGGAGGAAGTCGCATCCGCGAGGTACTCGGCTCACGGCGACCTGTCTTTCTCGGTGCAACTGATGTTCGAAGCGGCCGTTCTCGAGCAAGAGGGGATTCCCGTGATCTGGGACCCGGTGTCGCCGCAAGAAGAGTCCACCCCCTGGCCGCTGCCCATAACGCGCCGGCTGATGGTCCCGCATCGGCATGCCGAGCGTGCGCGTGAGCTGCTCGTGGAGGTGCGTGCGGCCCGGCCTGTCGAGGAAGAGGGCGACTCGGATCCAGACGCCGGGTAGCGGCCGGGCATCGTGGTGAATGCGACAGTGTGAAGGCGCGGTCCGGCGCCCTCCGGTGCTATACTCGTGCTCCGTTTCCTGGGGCGGCCTGGACCTATAGTTGGCCGGGACCGTCGGGAAGGAGTGGATCATGACCACCAGACCGGCCGGGCAGCATCGCGCCCGCGTCACCACCACCGAGCTGATGGCGATGAAGGCCTCCGGCGATCGCATCGTGATGATAACGGCGTACGATACCCCCTCCGCGCTCCTAGTAGAGGCTGCCGGCGTCGACACGATCCTGGTAGGTGACTCGCTGGGGATGACGGTCCTCGGCCACACGAGCACACTCCCGGTGACGATGGACGACATGCTGCGCGCGACCGCCGCGGTATCCCGTGGCTCGAGGCAGGCGCTGATCGTGGCCGACATGCCGTTCATGAGCTACCAGGCCAGCGCCGAGGACGCGATGCGAAACGCGGGACGCTTGCTGGCCGAGGCCGGCGCTCACGCGGTGAAGCTGGAAGGCGGCGTCGCCGTCGCCGACCTGGTGGCCATACTCACCGAGATAGGCATTCCCGTGATGGGGCATGTGGGGCTCACCCCGCAGTCGGTCAACGCGTTCGGCGGATACAAACTGCAGGGAAAGGACGTCGACAGCGCGCTCAGGCTGGTAGAGGACTGTCTTGCTCTGGAAGCTGCGGGCGCTTTCGCGGTGGTGCTGGAGCTCGTGCCCGCAGAGCTAGCAGCTCTCATCACCGAGGAGCTGACCATACCCACCATCGGCATCGGCGCCGGTGCCGGCTGCGACGGTCAGGTGCAGGTCTTCCACGACATCCTCGGCATCGGGGAGTTCACGCCCAAGCATGCCAGGCGCTTCGCCGAGATCGGCAGCGCCATCACCAAGGCGGTGGCGTCTTACTGTGCCGAGGTACGCGCCGGTACGTTCCCGGCCGAGAAGCAGCTGTCGCACCTGGAAGCCGGGGTGGTCGCCGAGCTGGAACGGGCGCTGCCTCCAACGGACGGGGAGAGCTGAGAGTGGAACGGCTCGGCTCGAAAGACGAGGTCCGCCAGGCTGTCGGCGAAGCGAGGCGGGAGGGCAAGCGCGTCGCTCTCGTACCCACTATGGGGGCGCTGCACGACGGGCATCTCTCGCTCGTGGAGGCCGCGCGCGAAAGGTCCGATCTCGTGGTCATCTCCGTGTTCGTGAACCCGACCCAGTTCGGGCCCGGTGAGGACTTCGAGGCGTATCCCCGCGACCTGCAGCGCGATATGGACCTTCTGTATGCCGAGGGCGTGGACATCGTCTTCACGCCGACGCCCGAAGTGATGTATGCCCCGGACGCTCAGGTAACCGTGGACCCGGGCCTGCTGGGTTCGGTGCTCGAGGGCGCGAGCAGGCCAAAGCACTTCGCCGGTGTCTGCACGGTGGTGGCGAAGCTCTTCTCCATCGTCGGACCCGACCTGGCGTTCTTCGGCGAGAAGGACTTCCAGCAGCTCGGTATCGTCAAGCGCATGGTGCTCGATCTCGATCTGCCGGTGAAGGTCGTGGGCTGTCCTACCGTGCGCGAGTGCGACGGCCTGGCGATGTCCAGCCGGAACGCCTATCTCTCGGGTGACGAGCGCGAGGCTGCCACCGTGCTGTACCGCGCTCTGTGCCGTGCCGAAAAGCTGGCGCTCGGCCGCGAGGGAGACGCGCGCGTGCTGCAGGAAGCGATGAGAGAGGTTATCGACGCCGAGTCGTTGGCCGAGGTGGACTACGCGATCGTCGCAGACGAGACTACGCTACAGCCGCTCGAACGGTTGGGAGCTGGACGCGCGAGGGCACTTGTCGCGGTTCGCATCGGCTCGACCAGGCTGATCGACAACCTGGCGCTGGAGGTGGTTTAGGTGGCTGACGTTTCATACGCCGACCTTGCAGCCGAGGTGCGGGAACTCGCGCACGAGCGCAACGCGGTCATCTTCGCGCACAACTACCAGCGGGCCGAGGTGCAAGATGTCGCCGATGTGGTGGGCGATTCGCTCGAGCTCGCCCGCCGGGCGGCTACTTCCGAAGCGGACGTGATCGTGCTGGCCGGGGTGCGCTTCATGGCCGAGACCGCCAAGATACTGGCGCCCGACAAGACCGTGCTGTTGCCGCGGTCCGACGCCGGTTGTCCGATGGCCGACATGATCACGGCGAAGCAGCTGGCCGAGTGGAAGGCCGCCAACCCGGGAGTCCCGGTCGTGATGTACGTGAACTCGTCGGCCGAGGTCAAGGCGCTCACCGATGTGTGCTGCACCTCGGCCAACGCGGTAGAAGTGGTGCGCTCTCTGGGCGCTCCGCGGGTACTCTTCGGGCCGGACCGCAACCTCGGCAGCTGGGTGGCGTCCAAGCTGCCCGACGTCGAGCTGCTCCTGTGGGACGGGTACTGCCCGGTGCACGACCGGGTGTCGCTTGAGGCGGTACGCGAGGCTCGTGAAGGACACGCCGGTGCGGTCGTCGTGGCGCACCCGGAGTGCCGGCCGGACGTGAGCGATTCGGCGGACGCTGTCCTCTCGACAAGCCAGATGCTGCGTCACGTCGAGAGAAATGATGTCGCATCTGTGGTCGTGGTCACCGAGGCGGGCCTGGTCCACGGGCTTGAGAAGGTCGCGCCGGGCGTCGAGTTCGTGGGCGTGGAGCCGGAGATGGTATGTCAGGATATGAAGCTGACGCGACTGGAGGACGTGCGGGACGCGTTGAGGGACCTTTCGGGAG
>JAFGNP010000142.1 GCA_016926975.1 Coriobacteriia bacterium
AAGAGAGGTAACCGACCAGCGCCCCGAGGAAGACTGCCACGAGTACGGAGGGCGGTGCGAGCACCATCAAAGACCCTGTGCCGAGCAACATCCCGGCCGCGACGAACTGCGCGAGAACGTGTGCCGCCGATCCTGCGGCCGACCAGCCCACGGGGGACAGCCCCTTCAGATAGCGCGCCGACGTCCACATCGCGGCAAGCGACGCGAGAGCACCCGCCAGTGAGATGGCGAACACCGGCGTCGCCAGGGTGCCGGTTGCAAGACCTACTATGGCGATTCGGCCCAGGCCGACCACAACTGCCGTTCGGGCGCCTGAAACAATCAGCGCGATCACAACCGCGATGTTGGCAAGCCCTAATCTCAGCCAGGGCGCAAACGGGACTCCGGGAAGCCACGCCTCTACGAGCCCGATCACGCATGCCAGGGCCAACAGGGAAGACCCCACGGCAACTCGCCGCGAAGGAACCAGCCCACTTCGAGTGCAAACAGACTCAGCGGATGCGAGCGTCAAGACCGTCATGATCGCCACCCCCCAAGCGGATGACGACCCCGTTGGGTACGCAGGCGATCACAGAACCTGCAGCCGACACGCTTCCCGTCCGCACGCAGACCTGGTCGCAGCAGCACGAGTCGGCCACGCTGACCTGGCCGTCGACGATTCGGACCGTGACACTACCGAGTCTGCCCTCGACATCGAACTCAGCGTCCTCGTGCAGCGAGACTACCGACGAACCCTCAGGCCCGGAGATGATCACTTCTTCAGCCGTGCCGTGGGCCACGGCTGACGCAAGAGGCCACGCCACGAGCGCAGCGACGACCAGGACGCCAATCAGCAGCCGGTCTCCCCGGGTCATCGATCACGCACCTACCTGCAATGACCGACCCTCGATGTCGGGACCCTTGCCGTCGGACTGCGCGGCAGACATGCCCGAGGCTCGCCCGTGCCAGTCGATGCACTTCTGGGGGCACACTTCCACGCACGTCCCGCACCCCGTGCACTTGTCGTAATCGACTACTGCCAGCATGTCGATGACATGGATGGCGTCGCTCGGACACTCCCGTTCGCACTTCTTACAGGCGATGCAGCAAACCGCGCAGTTCGCCTTGCGCTCCTTGACTTTGTCATGAGCGTTGCAGCGGACCACGATCGGGCCGTTGTCAGGAACCATCTCGAGCAACGCGATCTGGCCGCGTGGACACTCCCTAACGCAGATGCCACACCCGGTGCACTTGTGGGCGTCGATCACGGGAAGACCGCGCACATCCATCGTGATTGCACCGAACGGACAGGCCCTCTCGCAGTCGCCGAAACCGATACAACCCGCCGTACATGCGAGCGGGCCGCCGGCCAGCCGGTTGGCCGCTGCACACGACGTGACTCCCGCGTACACGTATGACTTGCGCGCACTAGTGCCACCACCACAGTGCCGTGTCGATATGACAGCCTTGAACTCACACGTTCCGGATCCCATCAATGCGGCGATGGAATTAGCCACAGACTGTCCGCCCGCAACACACGTATCGACAGGCTTCTCACCGGCGGCGATAGCCTCTGCTGCCGCGAAGCAGGACGCGCTGCCGCATGCTCCGCAGTTGGATCCCGGCAGCGCCTCGAAGACCGCTTCAACCTTCGGGTCCACCTCTACATGGAACCTCTTGGCAGCTGTAGCGAGAATCGCCGACGTGACAAGCCCGATCACGCTGAGGGCACCGACGGCTTTGGCGATCAGCAAGTAGTCCACATCATCACCTCACAGACCGAACCAGCCGGACAAGCCGACATAGGCGAGGGACAGAAGGCCTGCAGTCAGAAAGGCGATGGGGTTGCCCTTGAGCAGACGGTGCACAGGTGCCAGTTCCAGCCGCTCGCGAAGCGCAGCGAACGTCAGAAGCGCGAAACCGAATCCGACCGAGACGCCCAGCGTGTATATCAAGACCTCTCCCAGACTCAGCGACGCGCCCAAAGCGATGTTCATCTTGAAGAACCCGGGCTTGGCCGCCTCGGTGGCCGTCGCCAGCACAGCACAGTTGGTCGTGATCAGCGGGAGGTAGATCCCCATGGACCGGTACAACACCGGACTGGACTTGCGAAGGTACATCTCAACGAACTGTACGAGTGAGGCAATAATCAGGATGAAGGCCGGGATGTACAGGAACTCGCCGACGCCCAACGGCGCAAGCACGAACTCCCACACCACCCAGGTTGCGCTCGATGCCATCATCATGACGAACACCACCGCCAGGCTCATACCGAAAGAGGTCTCCATGTTCCCCGAGACACCGAAGAACGGGCACAACCCGATGAACCTGGTCAGGAGGATGTTGTTGACTAGTGCTGCTCCGATGAACAGCAGCGCAAGCTGGCTCACCGTCGTCATGCGCGCACCTCCTTCCGAGCCTCTGCACGCTCGTTGATCCAGCGAGCACCTGCGATCATCAGCCCGAAGACGAAGAACGCACCCGGGAAGAGCAGCAACAGACTCGGAGGCGCGTAACCTGCCGGCAGACTCACGAGCGTCGACTCGAACCAGACGATCCTCCCGGTACCGAGCAGCTCTCGAATAACCGCAAGCAACACGATGACGAACCAGTAGCCAACGCCCATCCCGAGCCCGTCCGCGATCGAAAGGCCAACGCCATTGTGATACGCGAACGCCTCGGCGCGACCCAGGATCATGCAGTTCACCACGATCAGCGGGATCCAGATCCCGAGCACCTGGTACACGGACGGGACGTAGGCCTTCATGACCAGGTCGACGATGGTCACGAACGACGCGATGACCACGATGAAGATTGGGATGCGTACCTCATCGGGAATGTGCTTGCGGAAAGCCGAGATCAGCACATTGCTCATCGTGACGACGAACACAACCGCAATCCCCATGAACAGAGCGTTCTGGAACTGAGTCGACACTGCGAGCGTAGCGCACAGACCGATCATGAGGACTGTCAGAGGGTTCTCGATACTGAGTCCCCGCTTGAAGACACCAAGCCACTTGCTCATTCGGACCCCCCCTCATAGTCGCTGAGCGCTTCCAGGTATGCCCTTCCGGCAGCCGCCACACCGTTGCGTACGCCGTTCGAAGACCGTGTCGATCCGCTTATCACATCAAGACCGCGCACGTCTCCATCGCTGAAGCCGGCTGGCAGCTCAGCGAACTGTTCGATGAACCACTTCTCGGTCTGGACCTTCGTACCCAGTCCCGGAGTCTCGTTCATAGACAGGATACTGACACCCGACACTGAACCGGATGTATCCAAACCTATAACCAGCTGCATCGGACCGCCGTATCCACGCGACGCGAGCTTGATACCCCAACCAACAGGTTCTCCGCCCTTGATCGCCCTGTAGACGCTCTTCAGTTCGGCGGGAAGGGCTGCCTCCGTGGCCGCATCGAGTATCTCCGCATCCTCCACGAGTTCGAACTCATCAGCATCGGGCAGCACCGCTGTAAGAGACCGTTCCTCCGCCAGCCGGTCCTGCTCTTCGATGCGGGGAGCTGTAAGACCGTACGTCAGCGCGAGACCGGTCGCCGCAACCACACACGTGACCAGGACCGCGATTATCAGCTGCAAGGACCTATTCATCTTTCTTCTCCCATCCGAACGTGCGCGGACGGGTCATCCGATCCACCAGTGGCGCAAGGCCGTTCATGAACAGGATTGCGAACGTGGTTGACTCGGGCATCATGCCGACGAACCTTCCCAGACCGTTGAACAATCCGCACCCGATACCGTAGACGAGGCGTCCCGTCTTCGACATCGGCGAAGACACGTAGTCCGTCGCCATGAAGAAGGCGCCAAGCATGACCCCTCCAGCCAGCACGTGGAACACCGGATCCGAACCCAGCAGTACGGCCACAAGCGCTACCGTGCCTATGTAGCCTGCCGGGATGCGCCAGTCGATGATGCCCTTCACTATCAGCACCAGGCCGCCCAGGATAAGCAGCGCCGCAGACACCTCACCCAGAGAACCTTCGAGGTTCCTCAGCAGGAGGGGCTGGTACTGTGCGGCGAGGTCGAACCCGTAGGCTCCTTCTGCCGCACGGTCCGCAGCCGCCACAGCAAGACGCGTGGCGCCGGATATCGCGTCATACCCGTCAGCTGTGATCGAGGGCAGGGTCCGGAACCAACCTCGGTTCGGCGCATCGGCAAAGACGCCCGCCCAGGACAAGGCCACGAAAGCCCTGCCGACCAGAGCCGGGTTGAAGAGGTTGTGTCCCAGGCCGCCGAACACCATCTTCCCGAGGGTGATCGCCACCACGGCTGCGGCAACAGCCACCCACCACGGCGTACGCGGAGGAAGGGCCATCGCCAGCAAGAGCCCGGTCACCAGAGCGCTACCGTCGCGCAGAGTCTGTGGACGGTGCGCGAGCCGGTTCCACAGCGCCTCCGTACCCAGCGACACGACGATGCAGATCAGGAGCAGCTGAGCTGCGACCCACCCCATCGTGATGACCGCCCAGATGGCGGAAGGGGCCAGAGCGGCTACCACCCAAAGCATGATTCCAGTGCAGGTGGCCTTGGAGGTGATGTGCGGGGACGGTCCGACGACTCTCGTCTCAAGGGGCTCGCTCACGACTTCACCCCTTTCGCCATAGCTGCTGTCTTGGCCATACGGATCAGCTGCACCAGCGGACGTTTGGTCGGGCAGACGTACGAGCAGATGCCGCACTCGATACAGTCGAGGGCGCGCCTGTCTGAAGCCGAATCCCACATCCGCCTGGCGGCGTAGTTCGCGATAGCGTACGGCTCGAGACCCATGGGACATGCCTCGGGACACCGTCCGCAGCGTATGCAGGGCTGATCGTCTGATAGCACGGGCGCGGTGCTCCCCCTCGGCAGCGCCACGATGCCCGACATGCCCTTCGTGACCGGCACGTCGAGAGAGCCCAGCGCCATGCCCGTCATCGGGCCGCCCGAGATCACGCGCTCGACATCACCGACCAGTCCGCCTGCATGCTCGATCAGCTCGCTCACCAGCGTACCCAGGACGACACGGTAGTTGCCGGGCCGGGCAACAGCGCCCGTTACGGTGACGATTCGGTCAGTGAGAGGCCTCCCGAACTCGACGGCGTCCGCTATGGAAGCTGCAGTGGCAACGTTGTGCACGAGCGCCCCCGCTGCTGCAGGGAGCTTGCCGTGGGGCACCTCGGTCTTGAGTAGAGCGTAGATGAGCTGCTTCTCTGCGCCCTGGGGGTACCGGGTCGGCAGAACAGCGACCTCCACGCCTTCGGCAGCCACGGCCCGCAGCGATTCGGCAGCGTCCGGCTTGTTCGACTCCACAGCGATGATCACACGCCCGGCCCCGATGATCTTCTGGATATGCACTGCACCAGCCATAATGCGCTCCGGCTGCTCCAACATCAGGCGGTGGTCGCACGTGAGGTACGGTTCGCATTCGCATCCGTTCAGGATCACCGTGTGGATCTCCATCCCGGCCGGCGGAGTCAGCTTCACCACGCTGGGGAAAGTCGCGCCACCCATACCGACTATGCCGGCGCCACGGATGCGCGCTCGCACATCACCCGTGTCCGGAACAGCAGCGAACGACTCCAGGTCCTGCACCTCATCGCACTCGATGGTGACCGCACCTACATACGTGCCACCCGCCGTCAGCGTCTTCCCGATCTCGGCCACCGTACCGGCGACCGGACTGTGTACCGGAGCCGATACCATTGCCTCTATATCGCCCACTATCTGGCCACGCACAACATGATCGCCGGGTGCGACAGTCGCGACGCAAGGCGCGCCCAGATGCTGACTTAGAGGGATGACCACCTTCCCGGGCACAGGCGCCCAGGTGATCGGCGAACCCGCGGTCGCCTCCTTGTGCTCAGGTGGATGAACACCACCCCTGAACACCGCTCTTCCCACTTGGAACCCCTCTCGGGTCGCGCCGCATTGCGGCTGCATCCGTACAGTCGCCTCGTAACTCGTCCTTGCCGACATCCCCTATAAACCCGCTTAGTGTACCGAAACCCCTGGCAATGGGTAACCAGCTACTCCACATCGAGGAGACACAAGGTCCTACACCAGCTCTTCGCAACCCTCCATGAACCGCACGGCCACTTGGACATACTCCCGGAACCGCTCCTCCAGAGTCTGCGACAAGCCCATCTCCGGGCCGATTTCGGAGGGCTCTATGCCGAGGATCGTCAGCCTGGGCCTCGGATACCCGAGTGCGCGCCCCAGCTCCAGGACCTTCATCAGATCGCCCTCGTGAGTGCTGATTCCGGGCAATTCCTTGCGTGACGCAACGTCGTCAGGCGAGAAGAACATGTACTCTCCGGGCTCCAGGCCCATCCTGGCCGAGTCGACAACCAGCACCCCTTCGCTGTCGGCTCCGACGTAGTGCAGCAAGTCCAGGAGATTGCCCCGGAGCTCGACGGCGCGAAAACCTCGATCGAGACCTTCGGCGGCTATCGTCTCTGCCACCCGGAGTCCGATCGAATCATCAAGGCCCATGTAGGTACCTATGCCGATCAGGTAGCGCATCCATCTCCCTTGTGAAGCGGCAGCGCCCGCCCACTACTGCTGCGCGGACGGGCGCCACTCGTAAGAACGGTGCCCTTACCTGACGAACTCCACGTCCAGGTAGTGCGTCGAACACGAGATGCACGGGTCGTACGCGCGCACGAGCATCGAGAGCTGCAGCGCGATATCATCCTCGGACGTGCCGGCAGCCAGCAACTGTGGCACAAGCTCCTCGAAGTCCACCTGGATGTTCCCGTGGTTCTGGTTGGTGGGGATGATGCAGTTCGCCCGCACGCACAGGCCCTGGTTATCGTACGTGTAGTCGTGGAAGAGGATGCCGCGGGGCACCTCCACGGCCGATACGCCGCTCGAGTAGCGGGTCGGCTCCACGAGCCCCTCCTCGACGATGCCCTCCTCGAGCAGCTCGTCGATGAGCCTGATGCTCTCGTAGGCGGCGTGCACGCACTCCACGACCTGCGCCACAGAGTTCATGTACGGGTTGGTGCACACGGGCTGGATGCCGAGCTTCTCCGCGGCCTTCTTGGCTTCGGGATGCAGCTGGTCGTAGTTCACGTTGAAGCGGGCCAGCGCCCCGGCCGCGTAGCTGCGCAGACGGTTCTTCGTGTGCTTGGCCGTGGACTGCGGAACCACGTACTCGTTCGTGATGCTCAAGTAGTCTTCAACATCGTAGGTCGCACGGTCGCCATCGGCGAGGATGGTCTGCACGCGCCCGCTGAAAAGCCCGTACTCGGCATCGTCCAAGACAGCCATGTACTCCGTCGGCCGGTCGAAAGCGGGGATCTTCGCCGCAACCGACGCGATCGTCTCGATGGTCGCATCAAGATCCGGCACGGCCTCGACGAGGCGGTCCCGCATCGCCTTCAGGTCACGCGCCGTAGGAAGGCTGGAGAAGCCGCCCGGCACGACGGTGATCGGATGTGTCGTGCGCCCTCCTATGACCGAGCCCCACTCGTGCGCGAGACGCTTCAGCCTCAGTGCGCGCACTACGACCTCGCCGTGGGTCGGGATAAGCGGGAACACCGACGGCGCCCCAAACAAGTCGGGCGCCACGAGCAGGTACACGTGCAGCACGTGGCTGTCGAAATTCTCGGCATGCTTAAGGATTGTGCGCAGTTTGCGGGTCTGCGGCGTCACCTCGATGCCAAGCGCCGCCTCTGTGGCCGTGACGGATGCGAGCGTGTGGCCCACCGCGCAGATGCCGCATATGCGGCTCGTGATGCGCGCGACCTCGGAGTAGTGACGCCCTCGCACCATCGCCTCGAAGAAGCGTGGGTTCTCGGGCACCTGCCATTCGCACTGCTCGATCTTGCCGTCTGACACGTTGACCACGATGTTGCCATGACCCTCTACTCGGGTCAGATGGTGGATGTCGATGTCTACATTCTGAAGCATGGCGCTAGCTCCTCAAGTTCGCGGTGAACATGCGGGACTTGCCGATCGCCCGATCCTGGCTGAATCCCGCACGCTCCATGAGCACGGTCTCGAGCGATCGCAGGTTGGGTTCGTCCACGAAACCCCGGCATGCCTCGCAGGGGATGCCGAGGGCAGGACACGGCGCACCGCAACCCGCGCGAGCGACCATCCCCATGCAGTAGTCCCCCTCGTCGAAGCGGCATACGGTGCCGTTGCGCTTGCACTCCACGCACACCGGATACGACGGGATCACCGGCGTGTCGTTGTGGAGCAACGCCGAGAGGATGCGCACCAGCTCTTCCTTGCTCGCCGGACACCCGTGAGCGAAGTAGTCGACCTTGATCGCCGCCGAGATCGGCAGCGCCGGACCGCTCTGTAGGTGCGGCATACGCGCGTCGGGGCCGTACACGCACTCGTGGAAGTCGTCCTGGTGGTTGCGCAGGGCGTTGATGCCACCGGTGCAGGCGCAGGCACCGTATGCTATGACGACGCGCGAACGACGACGTATCTCCTGCAAACGCTCGCGGTCCTTCTCCCGCGTGAAACTACCCTCCACCAGTGCGATATCGATGCGCTCGGTGGTCGTCTCGGTCATCGCCTCGCGGAACTCCACGATGTCCACGTGATCGAGAAGCGCGAGAATCGCCTCGTGGCCGAGGTTGGTGAACTCTATCTGGCACCCCTCGCAACCCGTGAAGTCGAAGAACGCAATCTTGGGCTTGGCCATGTCAGATCGCCTCCTCAAGGGACTCGATCTCCGCGTAGGTGAAGACCGGTCCGTCGATGCAGACGTACTTGTCGTTGATCTGGCAGTGGCCGCACTTGCCCACGCCGCACTTCATACGACGCTCCAGGTCGACGTAGATGTTCTCCCGCGATATCCCGATGGCGTCGAGTTCGGCGATCACGTACTTGAACATCACGGGCGGCCCGCAGATCACCACGCGCGTCTCCGGTGCGATATGGGTCTTGTGGAACAGCGTCGGTATGACTCCCACGTTGCCGGTCCAGTGGACGTCGGCACGGTCGACGGTCTCGTGGTACTCGACCACCTTCGAGGCCCGCCACTCCACACGGTCCTCGGTGAACAGAAGCTGGAGCGGATCGCGGGCACCGTATAACAGAACGAAGCGCCCGAAGTCCTCGCGTGTGTCCATGATGTACTGGATGAGACTCCGCGTGGGGCAGAGTCCGATGCCCCCGGCGACGATGAGCACGTCCTTGCCACGCAGCTCGTCGGTCGGGAAGCCATGGCCGAGCGGACCACGCACCGTCAGGGTGTCGCCAACATCCTTGCCGTTGATCGCGGTGGACACCCGGCCGACGGTGCGCACGACGATCTCGAAGGTGCCTTGGCGGGTGGGCGAGCTGGCGATGCCGATCGGGATCTCGCCATACCCCATCACGCCGACCTCGAGGATCTGGCCAGGCTCGAAGACAAACGGTTCGCCGTCGGCCATCTGCAAGGTGAAATGCTTCTCGCTGGCCGTCGGCTGGCTCGTGTGGATGATCTTCGCCTGGCGCGGCAGGAACAGGCTCTCATGTTCGCACTGACACTTGTGCTCTTGCGTCATCTCGGTACTCATGACTTCCACTCCATGATCGTCGTGATTACTCGGACGGGATCGGCTATGTCAGCCGTACAGGCCTGAGAGCAGCGTCCACATCCGACGCACGCAGGGCCTCCAAGCTTCTCGTTCAGATAGGTGGCCTTGCGCATGAAGCGGTGGCGGAAGCGGTCACCGCGCTGTTCGCGGAAGTTCTCGGTCACCCCGCCTGCCTGCGTGACAGCCGCGAACTCCCTCGTCAGGCACGCATCCCAGTACCGGGTGCGAGAGCCGGAACGCTGGTCGAGGTTCCATGAGTCCGACACATCGAAGCAGTAGCACGTGGGACAGACCATGTTGCACGAACCGCAAGAGAAGCACTTGTCCGCGAGCGCGTCCCACATCTTCTCGTTGCCGAAGGAGTCACGGACTCTCTCGGCGATCTCATCGCTCGAATACGGCAAGGTCTCGGCGCACTTGTTCATCGCTTCAGCGTTCGCCCTCTGCGCTTCCTGCACCTCTTCTGCCGTCGCATCCCGGAATGTCCCGAGCGCGACAAGGGACTCCCCCTTGGGCGTACGAGTCTCGAACACGTACCCGCGCTCGATCTTGGTCATGAACGCGTCGTGACCTTGCGGTTGGACCTCTGCTCCAACGGAACTCCAGAACGCCCTGGGTGAGACCGACTGGATGTTCGAGGCAACGATCGTCGTGGCCTCGCGCTGGCACAGGTAGTCCCAGTCGGCATTGTTCTCGCGGAACAGGAAGTCAAGCTGGTCGATCGCCTTGACATCGTAGAAGTGGACGCCGAAAAGCACTGTCTCCACACCCTGCGTGCAGCTCTGTACCGAGTCCCCGTCGAACCGGGCGATCACCTGCGCCGGTGGGAAGAAGATCTCTTTCGGCGGCAGAATCGTCACGTCGTGATCGAGTCTCAAATCACCAGGCGACTCGAGCTCCCCGAACACGAACTTGCGTTTCTTCGCCACGGGACCGATGACCCGCCTCTCGCGGATCATGGCCTCCAAGAATACCTCGAAGTCACGACCTTCGATGAAATGCGCGCGCATGCTACCTCCCTCTCGCCCCTACGAGTAAGTCCGCCACACCTATCAGATTGGATGCAGTGCGACCTAGCTGAAGAAGATGGCAATCTCGCGCTCGGCACTCTCAACGGAGTCGGAGCCGTGCACGACATTGGCATCGAGAGACAGACCGAAGTCACCGCGGATAGTGCCCGGGGCAGCCTCGCCCGGATCGGTGACGCCCATAAGCTTGCGAACCACGGCAACAGCCTCGGGGCCGGACAGTACCATCTTCACGACGGGACCGGACGTGATGTAGTCGATCAGGCCCTCATAGAAGGGCTTGCCGACGTGCTCCGCATAGTTGGCTGCCGCTTGCTCTGGTGTCACCCGGCCGAGTTCAAGACGCTCGACCTGCAACCCCACATCCTCGAATCTGGTCACTATCCTACCTACCAGACCACGGGCGACCGCGTCCGGCTTGATCATGCAGTAGGTCTTCTGGATCACGTGAGCTCCTCCACGACCGGTCAAGACTTTGTGACACTTTGAGACAATCTCCGAACGAATGCAAGGCCTGCCCAGAAATCACCCGGGCACTTGCCACACACTCCTAGACGCCGCCGTCCATGGACGTGAACGACGTCGAAACACCGTTCACCTTCCAGCCCACGCCCTCGCGGGCCAGTGAGATCAGGTACGTCACGACGCCGCCTTGCTCGAGCGTTACGGTGACATCCACACTCGAAGTGCGAGCCGAACGCTGCACGTCACCAATCTCGTATGAGGTCCATTTCGGCGGTAGGCTCGACATAGCCTTGTCCACGTCTGTTGACGGCACCGCAACCCAGTACGACTCGACTGTCTCACCATCTGCGTACGCCTCGAGCACGCCGTTGACAGTCATCTGTTGGGTCGGATAGCCGAGGCCGAGCAAGTACGCACCCACAAGAGCGCAGATGACCACAAGCGCGACAGCCACCCAAACGACGATTCTTGTCCAGAGGGGATGCTGCGGCGTCTTCTCCGCCCGTTCCTTCCGGCGAGAATCACGGTCGGCGACTCTCATCTCCTCATCCGTGATGGTGAAGAAGCGGGAGTCCTCTTCTTCGACCAGCGGAACCTCCCGCGGCGCCGTGGCTATCTGATTCTCGCCGATACTCCGGCTTTCGGGATGCTCAGGCTCGCCGAGCGCGGCCTTGCTGGCCAAGTAAGCAGCTTCCATCGAAGGGGAGAATTTGTGACCGAACTCGCCGCGTGCGCGCTCGAACGAAGAGACCGCCTGATCGTGCATGCCCAGCGCCGCGTACGCCATACCCAGATTGCCGGCAGCGCGACCGCGACCCTTGTACCCGGACGAGTCGACTGCCGCGCGATACGCCTCGACAGCATCCTCGGGGCGGTCCAGTGCAACGAAGCACAGCCCGAGATTGTTTAGCGCCTTGCCGGGGTCCGGGTTCCCGCCGTCAAGCGCCGCCTGGCGATATCCCTCGGCGGCGTCGTCTATGCGACCCATCTCGTAGTACGCGTCAGCAGCACCTTGCAGGGCCCTGTAGCGGCTCTTGTACTCCGGCGCCTCGAGTGCAGCCTCGAACGCACGAGCGGCTTCCTTGAAAGCTCCCACGGCCGCCTTGGCCTTGCCCATGTTGCATTGAACGGTCGGGCGGTCCGCATAGCCGCCATCGTTCAAGGCCCTCTCGTACACCGCACAAGCATCTTCCGGGCGCTGCAGCTTCATGAGCGCATTGCCCGCCCTGTGGAAGGCGTACCCACTTCCCTCGATCTCACCGGCGGCTGCCGCCAGGTACTCACGCGCCGCGGCCGTCCAGTCCCCGGCCGTATATGCGGCATCACCTGCTGCGAGGCGGGTCTCGTCCAAGGCCTTGCCCCTTTCTAGCGCTGAATGGTCACGGACTCCATGACATCGCCGACTTCGATGGACATCACGACGTCCATGCCATCTACTACCCTGCCGAACACCGTGTACTGTCCGTCTAGGGACGGCTGAGGTGCAAGGCAGATGTAAAACTGCGATCCTGCAGAATCCGGACTCTGCGAACACGCCATCGCAAGCGTACCCGTCTCATGCTTGCGGGAGTTGAACTCCGCCTTCTGCTTCCAGCCCGGGTCGCCGGTGCCTGCTCCGCCGATTCCGGCGAGGATGTCCTCCCTGCTGAGATCGCGCGTGAGAGGATCACCACCCTGCGCGACGAAACCGGGAATCACCCGGTGGAACTTGAGTCCGTCGTAGAAACCGCTGTCGGCGAGTTCTATGAAGCTGGCCACAGTGTTGGGCGCGTCTTGCGCGTAGAACTCGAGAGTGATCGCTCCCTTGGGCGTGGCTATGACAGCCGTCTCGTCACCTGTGACCTGAACGGTCGATACGTGCATGATCTCCTCCTCAAAAGCAGCGGCATCGTCAGCGCTTGTCCCGGACGGTAGCGCCTCGACACCGGGTACGGAATCCGGCTCATCCGGCGGCGTGCTCTCGGACCCGGCGCAGGTCCACAACACGAACGCGCAAACCGCCAGCGCACACGCCAGCAGCACCCAGAGAACGGTTCGCCGCCTCACCCGACACCTCCATCGAATCGCTCTCTCGCGGGTACAAGACCGCCGACGCAACCGCCCCATTCTAGCAGTCACTCCCGAGCGCGTCAGCGATGCCGCCCACTCGGTGTAGGCAGACTTCCATGTGCTATCGTGTGCATCACGCCGAAGCCCCGTTCGGATCATCGGCGGACCGCGTGAACCGGGCCCCAGTCGGACCGTAGTCGCGCTCGTTGCGGCAACCACGCTCCGACATCTCGGCCCGCTGGAGACACACACGAGTGTTTCGCGAGGAGGAGATGGTATGGGAGCGCCCAGCACCGACAAGGTCCGCAACGTCGTCCTGGTTGGCCATGGAGACGCAGGCAAGACGTCACTTGCCGAGGCGATGCTCTTCATGGCGGGACAGACCAAACGCCTCGGCAGCGTCGCCGAAGGACACTCCACACTCGACTTCGAGACCGAGGAGATCCGTCGCAAGATCACGCTCAATCTGGCTATGGCTCCGGTAGAGCACGCGGGCGTCAAGATCAACGTCATCGACACTCCGGGATACGTGGACTTCGTCGGTGACGCAATCGCCGGAATGGAAGCGGCCGAGATGGCGCTCTTCGTCATAGACGCGGTTGCCGGCCCCCAGGTCCAGACGCGGAAGCTCTGGAAGATCGCAACGGAGATGGGAATCGCCAAAGCGATCTTCATCAACCGCATGGACAAGGAACATGCGGACTTCGATTCCGCTCTCGCCGCCATAGAGGCCGCCTTCGGACACCGCGTCGGAGCCGTCCAGATCCCGATCGGCCGCGAGGCCGATTTCCGCGGCGTCGTCGACATCATCCGCATGAAGGCCTACCACCACGAGGGCGACCGCGAAGAGGTGCTCGAGATCCCCGCCGACCTGGCCGATGCAGCGGAGGCCGCACGAGACAAGTTGTGCGAACTGGTGGCCGAGGCAGACGACTCACTGATGGAGAAGTACCTCGAAGGCGACCGCCTCTCCCAGGAGGAGCTCGAAACCCTCCTCGACAAGGCTATCGCTCAATCGCTGTTCATTCCGGTGTTCGTCGGCTCGGCGCTGACCATGCAGGGCGTTGAGGACCTCATGGACGACATAGTGACGTTCTTTCCGCAGCCCACCGCGCACGGCCCCCTTCATACGATGGACGGCAAGGAAGTGCCCTTCTCCGTTTCGGGCGATGTCGCCGCTCATGTCTTCAAGACCCTTTCCGACCCCTACGTCGGCCGCATCAACTTCGTGAAGGTCGTTTCGGGGACCCTCAAGCCCGGCACTGAGCTCGTCAACTCCCGGACGGGCAAGAAGGAGCGCGTCGCGCACCTCTTCAAGATGATCGGCAAGGAAACCGTCCCCATCGAAAGCGCCCCCGCCGGAGACATCGCCGTACTCACCAAGCTGGCCGACACCCTCACCAACGACACCCTCTCCGCCAGGGGAGACCTGGCCTTCGCACCACTGCCCCTGCCGGAGCCGCTCTACCCTGTCGCCATAGTCGCGAAGACCAAGGCCGACGAGGACAAGCTCGGCTCGGCGCTCAAGTCGATGGTCGATGAGGACCCCTCGCTCGTCCTTCGCCGCGACGAGGAGACCCACCAGACGATCATCACGTCCCTCGGAGACGCCGCGGTCGACGTACTGCTCAACCGCCTCCACGAGCGCTTCCACGTCGAGGCAGAGTTAACCGACTTGCGCATCCCCTATCGCGAGACGATCCGCAAGACCGCACAGGCACAGGGCAGGCACAAGAAGCAGACCGGCGGTTCCGGCCAGTTCGCTGACTGCTGGCTGAGGCTCGAACCCAACCCCGATGGGGGCTACCAGTTCGTCGATGAGATCGTCGGCGGAAGGATATCCAAGCCGTTCATCGTCGCAATCGACAAGGGCATCCAGGACACCATGTCTTCGGGAGCCATCGCCGGATATCCGGTCCAGGACGTCAAGGTGGCCGTCTACGATGGCTCAATGCACGCAGTCGACAGCAACGAGATGGCCTTCAAGACCGCGGCGCGCATCGGTTTCAGAGCCGGGGTCGAGAAGGCCGATCCCGTGATCCTGGAGCCGATCGCCACGCTGACGATCGAGGTTCCCGACGACCATGCGGGCGCGGTCATGGGCGATATCTCATCCATCCGCGGACGCATTCTTGGCATGGACGCCCCGGAAGCCGGCATGCAGGTGATCAGGGCTCAGGCGCCGTACGCCGAGGTCGTGCACTACTCCCCTCACCTGCGTTCCATCACGAGCGGTACCGGCACCTACACGGTCTCGATAGACAGCTACGAGCAGGTCCCGGGTGACATCCAGAAGAAGCTTGTGGACGCATACCAGAAGGAACGAGCCGAGGGCCACTAGCCCGCCACCCGCATGAACGACGTGAGGCCGGCCCGGCGATCGGGTCGGCCTCACGCATCATAGCCATGGTGCCCTCTGTAGGATTCGAACCTACGACCTTCTGCTCCGGAGGCAGACGCTCTATCCCCTG
>JAFGNP010000018.1 GCA_016926975.1 Coriobacteriia bacterium
AGACCTCGCCGTGTTGGAACGGGCTCATAGTGCCGGGGTCCACATTCAAGTACGGGTCAAGCTTCTGGATGGTGACCTTGAGCCCCCGCGATTTCAGCAGCCTTCCCAGCGACGCCGCGGTGATCCCCTTGCCCAGGCCCGAGACTACTCCACCTGTCACGAATATGTGCTTTGCCATGCGGTTGTCCCAGTCCTCTCGTTTGCGCGCCTTCACTCTCGAATCCTACAGCACCAAGAACCCCTAGGGGACGCCTGCCGAACCATCAGCGCCACCATCTTCACTCCCGGCAAGCCTGCCCAGGTTGTCTAAGAACCGAAGTGGCGGCGTCCGGTCTATCACCTTGCTGAACGACACCCTCTCGGAGAGCACATTGATGCCCACTAGCAGTACTGCGACAGGTGCCAACCACTCCAGAGACAGTGAACCCGCCAGCAGATAGCCGACTATCGCACCCATCGCGTTGCTGCCCGCATCGCCGAGCATGCCCCGCTCGCCGAGATCGAAACGCCACACAGCTGCGACGGGCCCCAGAAGGACCACAAGCATGCACGCCAGAGTGACCGCCGTATCTGTGTCCGACCAGGCCATTCCGGTCCTTACGGCGAACGCGCCGAACCGCTCCACCGCGTCAAGCACGTAGACCGTGCCCGCGACAACACACAGGACCGAGTACGTCTTCAGTGCGCGTCCCGGTCGCAGGTCCATCAGATTGACCAGATTGGCTGAAAGCGCGATGACCAGTGTGGCTGCTACCCACCAGATCAGACGCACCGGTATGTCCGAGACTCCGAGAGCATCTGCCTGACCGGAAGCGGCGTGCCAGCCGTACACTGCGGAGACCGCCCCTACCCCCAGGAGCTTGAGTCCCCCGGTGCTGAGCCGACCTGATGCCAGCGCGCGCAAGTGCCCCCGGAACCCCTTGTCACCGTGCGTTCCGAACACATCGTCTACCATGCCGAACACCACCGCGCCGAGCGTCAGGATGATCGGCACTCCGTACAAAGGAAGCGTGAGCGGGCCCTCGAAGAGCAGCATCTCGGTGGAACCGAGCTCGCCGTCCACGAGCGCCGAGACCGCATCCAGCGCAGTGCTTGCGACCAGGAGCGCCACCGACCACGCCGCCCACACCAGACCAAGGCCGAGGAATACGCGTCTCCCGCGGTAGTTCTCCCCACCGGCTCCGCTAACCTCCAGTGACGGCACTAGCGCCCGCATAGCCAGGGCCGGGACAAGCCATCCTGCAATCGCCGCAGCAGCCACGGCGATCGCATAGCCGGCCAGCGAGCTCATCCGCTCACCGCCGCACCGGAACCGCGCAGGCGCGCGAGCATGACGTGGAGCAGGCTCCCGGTGATGTAGAGCATCACCAGGGCCGGGATGACTATGCCCGAGTCCTCAGTGAAGTAGCCGACCAGACTGCCCCAGAGCGCCGCTGTCATCGCCACCGCGAAGAAGGGATATTCCTTCAGTGTCTCTGCGAACACTCCGTGCGGACGCCACCGCATGAGCCCCAGGAACCCGAGTATGGCGATCATCAGTATCGACCAGTTGGTCGCTCGCAAGACGCGCCAGTTGGTCTCGGCTTTCCGGGCGACTATCAGCCACAACTCGCCGACGCCGCCGATGCCCGCACTCTCCCACGCACGTGCGAGGTGAGTCTGCGCGCCGGATCCCGATGCCAGGTCGTATGCCGAGAACGCTGCGACACCGAGGCCGATCACAGCCAGCATACCCAGTACACTCCACCACGTCACCCGACGACCGTTGACCTGGGCCCACAGGATTCCGAATGCTACGGTGCCCCAGGCGAGCACTCCCACATTCGCTCCGAAGAAGGGCGCCGCAGACAACACGACTACCAGAACGCCCAACACGAGTGGCCCGAACCGGCGAAGACCCACCGACCACCGCTGATCCTTGAACGCTTCCATGAGCATCGCAAGCCCCGCGAGTCCTGCGCCGACCACGATGCTCGCTCCCTCGTTGCCGAGGCCGTAGTACCTCGCGCCGAGCAGCGGCGAGTAGCTGAACATCCCCGAAAACGACAGAGGCGCGCCGACGGCCTGATCGGCAAGCAGCACTCCCGCGCTAAGCAGACAGACGAGCGCGAGCGCCGCGGGCGAGCCCCACCGGCGGTTCACCATCTCGCACACGAACCAGACCAGTAGCGCCGTGCCGACGAACAGCGCACCCACCAGAGCCGCACTGCCGGGGTATGGAACGAACAGATACATCAACGTAGCCGCCACCGGCATCGACAGAAGAAGAAGGATGCCGTGGCTGAAAACGGCGGCCAGGTAACCGCCCCAGCCCGCATACTCCCGCTGCATGGCACGGAGCAGTACGGCACACGCCAGCAGGATGAGGACGGTCACCGCTATGTAGGAGTACTGCACGACAGGGCGGACCGTGTCCACGGCAACTGCCGTGTCGTTGATACGTGTCAGGTAGGCGGTGCGCTCGTCCAGATCGTTCGATGCGCCTTCCGCAGCAGCTGCATTCCCCAGGACCTCCAAGGGGCGCTCCACGCCCAGACTGGAGAGTACCGTGGCAGACACGTCGAGGTCAGTCATCAGCCCCGTGCGGTGTGTCGACGAGGACTTCACGAGCCCGCCCTCGTATCCGGGGCCGCTCAGTATGACAGGGCCGAATCCGCTGGGGCCCGAACCGGAGCGGACCTGACCGGTGGAGAGCACCATCAAGACCGCGCCGGGCGGAAGCTCCTCCAGCGCCATCTCCACGATGCTGTCGACCTTCGCTGCCGCAGCCACACGGTGGTTCTCTGCCGCCTCCGGAGATGCGTCCTGAACGGACACAAAAGCGCGCTCGGAGTCGCCCGGATCGAGCACTACCATCCCGGGCCCGCCGGACTCGGCCATCTCCTGAAGCGACTCCCGATACGCCGCCCTCATCGCCTCTATATCGGTCACGACCCCATGCGGCGCATCAGTCTCCGCTGCGAGGAGCGAGGTGGACACATCGCCGAAGTCCACAAGACCTGATGCGTCCATCGCGAGAACGGCAGCAGGACGGCTCCGGACCTGAACACCCAAACGGTAACCGCCATCCGAGTTGCCGATCGCGGCAGTGGTCCCGCCCGCATCGCTGATAGCCTGTCCGAGCACACCGGGAACGGTACTCAGCGTGCTCTGGGTGTTCGCTCTCAGAATCCGCGGAAGTCCCAGGTAGACGATCTCGGCCCCTCCGGGATCCGCTCCCATCGACCTGCGATATACATCGCCGGCGGTACCGCCCTCCAGGATGCTGTCCACCGAATACGCGGAAGGCGCCTCCACGTCGAAGGCGGCCGGAGATCCTGCCGACATCGTCATCACTATGTGCGCCTGCGAAGGATCTCTCTGAAACCGCGCACTACTGCGGATGTTCACGTTGCCTACAGTCGACGACTCGGCAAGAACACGCGTGACCGGCATCTCCCCACCGGTGACGTCGGACCAGGTGATGTATGGAGCGAGTACCACGACCACGCGCTCGGAGACCGGCGGTTCGCCCCACGCCGAGGACACGAGACCGAAGATCAACGCCGCACAGAGGAGCAACGCAGCCAGCATGCGACCAGACCGCTTCATCACTCCTCCTTCTCTCTGTCGGCGGACATGGGTGAACACGCAGAACAGATACCGGGGAACTTGAGCGAATCGAACCGCAGGCTCGCGAGACGGTCCTGAGTGCCCGCGCTGTAGTATACCGAAACGTGACATGCACACGGTAACGCTCGGCCTCGGATACACTTGCAGGAAACACCCCTCGACACCTGGAGCCGACCATCAGCACACCCTCTGTAGCGCGCTCGACAGCTGCAATGTCTGCGTCAACACTCGTCTCTCGCCTGACGGGCTTCCTGCGCACGTGGGCCATGGGCTACGCGCTGGGCCTGACAGCGCTCGCAGACTCGTACGACATAGCCAACAACCTCCCGAACATGCTGTTCGAGCTTCTGGCCGGCGGCGTGCTCGCAAGCGTCTTCATACCCCTGTTCATGGAGCGCATGAAGAAACAGGGCGAAGAGGACGCCTGGAGATTCGCGAGCTACGTGCTGAACATCATCGTCATCGTGCTCGGTGCGATCGCGCTCGTCGCCACAGTCTGGCCTGAGCCGTTCGTCCGCTCGCAGACGATGACCGTTCCCGCCGAGCAAGCACGACTCGCGATATGGCTCTTCAGGTTCTTCGCGATACAGATCGTCTTCTACGGCATGGGGCTGGTCTTCACAGGCGTGCTGAACTCCTACAGACACTTCCTCGCACCCGCGGTCGCCCCCATTTTCAACAACCTGGTCGTCACCGTGACACTCCTGGGGTTCTACGTCCCCTTCCGCGAGACCGACCCGCAGCTCGCGATGACCGGTCTGGCTGTGGGCACCACACTCGGCGTGATTGTGATGGCGGCAGTGCAGATCCCGAGCCTTCTGAAGCTAGGCGGACGTTACACCCCGCGCATCGACTGGAGCCACCCGGGAATCCGCAACATCGGTGCGAAGATGGTCCCGATCCTCGTCTACGTCGTCACGAACATGGTGGGGCTCACTTTTCGCACCAACTTCGCCATCTCCACGGGAGAAGGCGGGCAGGCCGCACTCCGCTACGCCTGGCAGTTCTACCAGCTGCCGTACGGCATCTTTGCGGTGGCTCTGGCAACCGCCATCTTCCCGGAACTCGCCGACAGGGCGACCGGGCAAGACATGTCCGGCTTCAAAAACATATTCGCACGCGGCCTGCGCGCCACGATGGTGCTCATCGTCCCGCTCGCAGCGCTTCTCGCCACCCTGTCCACCCCGGTCATCACCCTGTACCGTGCCGGCCGGTTCACCGCCGAGGACGTACCGGTGGTCGCCGGCGTCCTGATGTGGTGGGCACTCGGCCTGACGTTCTTCGCAGGCTACATGTTCGTGCTCAAGTCCTTCTACTCGCTCCAGGACACCAAGACACCCATGTACACCAACATCGCAGCTACCACGATCCACATCGGCCTGTACGCCATTCTCACACGCGGCCTAGGGCAGTGGACCGGTCTGGGCATAATCGGCATCCCCATCGCCGACGGCGTCTTCTTCTTCTTCCACATGCTGGTACTCGTCCTCATCTTGCGTCAGCGGATAGGCCTGCTTGAGGGACGTTCCCTGGCTTCAACCCTTGCGAAGGTCGTGCTTGCCTCGGCGAGCGGTGCCTTCCTGGCCTGGACGATCATGCAACTCACGAGCGGTCTGGCCGCGATAGGCGGAGGCTTCCTGGTCCAGCTGCTGGCAGCGGGCACACTGGGTCTGTGCACCGCGTACGCGGTCATGGCGATCACCAGGGTGCCGGAGCTCACGATGATCACAAGCCGGATGATCGACTTCGTCCAGAAGAAGAGAAACCGCAAGTGAGCGTGATAGTCCTCATACCCGCCCATAACGAAGCGGCGACGATCACCGCCACCGTTGCTGCCGCACTGACCCTGTCCGCCGTCGACAGGGTAGTGGTTATCGACGATGCGTCTGAGGACGGCACTCCCGCACTCGCGCGTGAAGCGGGAGCAGAAGTGCTGGTTCTGGAGACCAACCTTGGAAAGGGCGGAGCTCTTCAAGCCGGCCTGAACACAGTCCGGGATGACGCTGAAGTACTCGTTCTTCTCGACGGCGACCTGGGGACCACAGCTGCGGAAGCCGCCGTCCTGATAGAGCCGGTACTGGCCGGAGAGGCCGACATGACCATAGCCACGCTCCCCCGCCCCGCCGGTTCCGGCGGCTTCGGCCTGGTGAAGGGCCTCGCACGGTCCGGTATCCGAATCCTGTCAGGCTTTGAAGCCTCCGCGCCGCTCTCCGGACAACGCGCGCTCTCCAGACAGGCCTGGGAGGTCGCCACGCCCTTTGCGCGCGGTTACGGCGTCGAAGTGGCGCTCACTGTACGCGCGGCCAGAACCGGACAGCGACTCCTCGAAGTGCCCACCACGATGGGACACGCAGCCACCGGACGCGACCTGGCCGGATTCATGCACCGGGGTAGGCAGTTCGTGCAGGTGGGCCTGGCTCTGATGCAGCTCTCGCTCGAGCGACGGGGCTAGGGTTCTATCTCCGGGAAGTAGGCGTCCGCCGCCGGCGCCGAACCGAAGTAGCCGCTAGCACGTCCGGACAGCAACCACACTAGCGACAGCCGTCCCTGCGGCGTGCCGATGTGATCGACTGCTGATAGTCCTTCGCTGTCACAGACGGATGCTACTCCCCCCTCCACCGGCGTCGACTCCACACCTACGGCAGCCCCGCCGGCCGCAGCCATCGCACGAGCAACCTCGAGGACGAACGGGTCGCATCCTTCCTCGCCGTTGCCGAGCACAATCACCGCACTGGCCGAGTGGGCGGCGCTAGCCCCTTCGATGCCCAGCAGACCGTTGGAGACCAGCAGCTCCATCAGAGGACTTCCCGCACCCGATCGCCACTCGGCCACCAGGGCCTCGGCCACCTGCTTCTCCAGGGCCTCACCCGGTGGCGCCATCTCCACTCCCCGCAGCTGGAAGTAGGCTGCCAGCCCCTCGGGCTCCGCTTTGTCCAACCCCAGAGCAGGCATCCCGACGGTGAGTGTGAACGCCGAACCGCCTGCCTGGGCGACAGCGCTCATGGCAGGCTCTAGACCGTCGGCCCTATCCGTCCCCACCAGGATCGCCACGCTGTTGCCCGAAAGGCGCCCGGCCACGAGAGGCGGGACCGCGGCCTCGGAAAAGGCAGCATCTCGCTCCAGGCCGAGCTTCAAGTCGTCATTGGTGGCGTTGAGCTCGTCGAAGCGACGCTGCAAGTCCGCGACCAGAGAGCTTGTCTGGTCGGTTATCATCCCGCGCTCGGCAACGATGGTACCCAGAAGCAGACCGACGGCCAGCGCGAGGAAGACCGCTACCAGCGAGGCGATGTGATATCGAAGGTTGTACATAGCTGCGATTCTCCTAAAGTCCGACGATCGTCCGCACTTGAAGCAGCACGAGCGACAGGAACGCTCGCGCCCCGGGCGAGATGAATACGACGACACTGATGACGATCAGCCCGGCCAGCACCAGCATGATGAGCTGGCTGGGCTGCACGGAAGCCCGGTACAGTTTACTCACGCCCTTGGCGTCCACAAGTCGCGAGCCGATGCGCATCCTCGTCAGAAACGTCGATGCCATACCTTTCCGGCCTTTGTCCAGTTGCTCGATGAGGTTCCAGTGGGTGCCGACGGCCACCACCAGATCTGCCCCCGCCTCGCTCGCCAGCATCAGTGCGAGGTCTTCGCTCATGCCGGGGCTGCGCCACTCGGTACCCTGCACGCCGAGTTGCTCTAGCCTCTCCCTACCGGGACAGCGCCCATCTGCGTAGGCGTGCACGACCAGTTCGGCTCCACTGCATAGCGCGGCATCGCTGACCGAGTCCATGTCGCCGACGATTATGTCCGGCTTGAAGCCGCGATCCATCAGGGCATCTGCGCCACCGTCGACTCCGATGAGCACGGGCTTCATCTCGCGGATGTACGGAACGAGCGTTCGCAGATCGGCCTTGTAGTCATAACCGCGCACGACCACGAGCGCATGCCGCCCGTCGATCCGCGTGTGAAGATGCGGGATCGCCACTTCGCCCGTCAACAACGCGCGCTCCTTGTCCACGAACTCCATAGTGTTGCGGACGAACGCGTCAAGCTGCTGGTCCAGCCCGGCCGTAGCCTCCTCCATCGCTTTCTCGATGGCGTCTACGGTCAGTCTCTTGCCGGTGGCTATCACTTCTCCGTTGAGAAGGATATCGCCGTCGGAGACCTCTATGCGGTCTTCTTCGGACAGGCGCTCGAAGACCTCCTGCCCCACTTCGTCTATGAGCTCGACCCCCCCGCGAACGAGGAGCAGCGG
Source organism: Coriobacteriia bacterium (assembly GCA_016926975.1). GTDB lineage: Bacteria > Actinomycetota > Coriobacteriia > Anaerosomatales > Anaerosomataceae > UBA6100. The sequence continues at coordinate 7,865 of JAFGNP010000018.1, forward strand.
GCCGAGGTTCGGGTACGCCCCGGAGATCGACGATGCTGCGTTCACGACGACGTCGACGCCGCTCTCGAGGAGCGACTCGGCACTGAGCCTATCCATGTCGACGTGGTCGATGATCGCGATGTCACCGCGATGGAGCCTCTTCGTGAGGTTCTTCGTCCGGCGGTCCAACCTGGCGATTCCCGTCAGGAGCATCCGTTTCTATCCCTTCGCTGCCGACATACGTCCAGCACTATCGAGCAGTTCGCGCGCATGCGCCAGGCCCGTTGATGATGAGCCTCCTGCAAGCATCCTGGCGATTTCCGTGACCAGGTCCTCCCCTTCGACCAACCTGGCCGTTGTGACGGTACGCTCTCCCGACTCCGATTTCTCGACCACCACATGCGAGTCTGCGTACGCGGCCACTTGCGGCAGATGGGTCACCACCAGCACCTGATGACCTTCGGCCAGCGAAGCCAGCCTCTGCCCTACGGCGAGTGCTGTGGCGCCTCCGATTCCGGCATCCACCTCATCGAAGACTAATACAGGCACCGAGTCAGCCACGCCGAGCACGCTCTTGAGCGCCAGCATGACACGCGAGACCTCGCCGCCGGAAGCCACCTTGGCCAGGGGTCGCGGCACCTCCCCAGAACCGGACGCGAAGAGGAACTCGACCCGCTCCGGGCCGTCGGCGGTCCAGGACTCGAACGGCAGCAACACCCTGTCAACCTGGAAGGACGCGTTCGGAAGCGCGAGATCCGCCGTTGCAGCCGCGAGGCGATCGCAGAACGGCCCGACTGCACCGTCTCGTGCAGCTACCAAGGCCTCCCCGGCGCCGCGGAGTTCCGCCTCACAAGCCACCAGCTCGGCTCGGGCGCGCACGAGTCCTGCCTCGCCATCTTCGAGCAGTTCGAGCTCGTGAGCCGCCTCCTCACGCGTACGTATCACGTCCTCAAGACCCGGCCCGTACTTCCGAGTGAGGTCCGCGAGCTGATGAAGGCGCTGCTCAACCGCGTCCAGAGCTGCCGGATCGTGCTCGACCGTATCGGCGTACTCACGCAGCGATACAGCAGCGTCCTGCAACTCCAGGTCGATGCGCTTCACCACTTCCGACAGTGCATCCAAGACCGGGTCGAGCCCGGCTGCGGCGCCGAGTGCCGAGGCCGCCCGGGACAGGTGGTCCGAAGCTCCGTCGTCCTCTCTGAGTGATGCCCACGCCGAATTCGCTGCCCCCGAGAGTCGGTCTCCGTGGCGCAATCGCGGCAGCCGGGCCTCGAGTTCCTCGATCTCCCCGTCCCCGGGTGAGACAGCGTCTATGTCCCCGATCAGGAACCGGAGGTACTCGGCCCGTCGATCGCGATCGGCCAGGACGCCTTCGATACCCGCCAGATGCCCGCGAGCCTCGTTCGTGCCCCGCCAGGCATTGCGGTAGCGCTCGAGAGCTTCGACCGCACGCTGGCCAATGAACCGGTCGAGATAGCCCGCATGGTTCGACGGACTCAGGAGCGCCTGGTGCTCGTGCTGACCGTGCAGGTCGACGTGGCCGCCAAGAAGCTCGGCCAGCATCGTCACCGTCGCCATCTCACCGTCGATCGTGCAGCGCGAACGACCTTCGGCCGACACGCGTCTGCACACCAGGACCTCGGCCCCGTCGATCGAGAACCGGCCCTCGACAACCGCCTCTTCAGCCCCCTGCCTCACGAGCGCTGAGTCTGCACGCTCGCCGAGCAGGAGCTTGAGGGCGGACACGAGTACGGTCTTGCCGGCGCCGGTCTCTCCCGACAGCACAGTCAGACCGGAGTCCAGCTCAAGCCACACGTCCTCAACGAGCGCCAGGTCCCGTACGTGAAGCTCACAGAGCACTTCAGGCCCCGAGGAAAGTGTCGGCAAGCGTACTGTAGAAGTCACGTCCGTCGAGTTTCATCAAGCGGATGTCGTGCTCGCCCACCCACACCTCGACGCTATCGAGCGAAGTGCGGCAAGGCACCTGATCTCCGTCCGCCATCACGCACGCGTCGGCCCTGACCGGATTCGGACAGGAGATCGACACCCGGTCACCGGGGGCGAACACCATCGGCCTCACGCCAAGAGCATGCGGCGCGACGGGCACGAACAGCAAGCCGCGCACTTCGGGCGAGATGATCGGACCGCCCGCCGAAAGTGCGTACGCGGTGGAGCCCGTCGGAGTGGCGATGACGACTCCATCACAGATGAACCTGTACAGCTTCTCCCCGTTGACACTCAGTTCAAGCTCAACGCCACGGGACAGCCCGTTCCTGCCGATGAATACCTCGTTCATCACCCGGTACCTGCCGGCTCCCCGACCACCGGCTATCACGGAGGCCTCCAGTGTCTGATGACGCTCGATGCGCACATCGCCGGCAAGGGCCGAGTCCACCGCTTCCAGCAGCCTGTCGCCGTCCGCGCCTGACAGGAACCCCAGCCTGCCCAGGTTGACTCCCAGGACCGGTGTTTCGGAAACACCCATGAGGTGAACGGCTTTCAGGATCGTGCCGTCGCCGCCCAGAGCGATCACAAGCTCCGGATCGCCCAGCTGCGCGCGGGCAACCCCTGCCTGCGGCATGCCACAGCGCGTCGCATCGTCCTCCACGAGGACGGGCTCGTAGTCCATGGAGGCGAGATGCTCCGATATCGCCCTGGTCGCCTCGACGGACCTGGTGTTAGCCGGATTCGGAACCAGCAGTATGCGCACTTCAGCCTCCCAGTGCCTTGTGTGCAGCGGCAACTACCGCTTCGGGCGTATCGCATGTGGACTCTCCCGAGCGAGAGAACCATGCCCAAAACTCAATATTACCCTCGGAACCTCTGATGGGCGACCAACCTAGCCCCCTGACGATCCAACCTTCCGCGTCCGCCAAACGTACTACGGAGTCGAGTACATCCCGATGAGTCTGCGGATCGCGCACCACGCCCTTCTTACCGACCCGACCTTTACCAGCTTCAAACTGAGGCTTAACCAAAGTCAACACCGAGCCATCGGCTTCCACGAGAGGCCATATAGCAGGCAAGACCTTGGACAGTCCCACAAAGGACACATCGATCACGACCAGATCGTACGGTCCGCCGAGGAGCTCCCTGTCCGCAGTGCGGATGTTGGTCCTTTCCAGTACTCGGACACGCTCGTCGTTTCGCAACTCCCACGCAAGCTGTCCGTAACCGACATCTACAGCAGTGACCGAAGCAGCGCCATTCTTCAACACGCAGTCAGTGAACCCGCCGGTCGACGCGCCCACGTCAAGCACCCGCCAACCCTCGGGGCAGATCCCGAAAGCATCCAGGGCACCGGCCAACTTGAGCCCGCCACGCGATACGAACTTCGCACCTTCGGCTACCTCGAGTCTCGCTTCCGGAGAAACGCTGGTGCCCGCCTTAGTGACAACCCGACCGTCAACGGACACCCTGCCGGCGAGGACAGCGGCGCGCGCTTGCTCGCGAGAGGCTGTAAGGCCTCTGCTAGCGAGCTCGACGTCGAGTCGGCGCCCGACCATCGCTTCGCTCGCTATCTGCTCGGATGTCACGCACTCTGCCCAAGACCGCGGCAGTGACTGACTCAGGGGTAAGCCCGACGTCGGCAAGAAGGCGATCCATCGAACCGTGAGTGACGAAGCAGTCCGAGATCGACAGACGCAGGACCGGGACATCGGCACCGAGATCGGCGAGGGCCTCGAGCACCCCTGCGCCGAAGCCACCCAACCCTGTGTTCTCCTCGATAGTCACGATCAGGCTGGTGTCTGTGGCACGCGAGACCTCTTCCAGGTCCATCGGCTTGACCCAGCGCATGTTCACAACCCGGCACTCGACTCCCTCGGAAGAGAGCATCGCTGCAGCCGTCTCAGCGACCTCCACCATGCGTCCGACGGCCAGAATCGCGACTTCCGAGCCTTCTCTGCGCACCTCGGCGCGCCCGGCCTCCAGCACGATCGGCTCGGCCGGGAGAGCCACACCGCGACCTGTCCCGCGCGGGTATCGTATGGCCACCGGCCCGTCGGCAAGAAGCGCCGTGTGCAGCATGTTCACCAGCTCCGCCTCGTCGGCCGGCGCCATGAGCATCAGGTTCGGAACAGCTCGCAGGTAAGACAGGTCGAACACCCCGTGGTGCGTGGGCCCGTCTTCACCCACCAGCCCTGCGCGATCGATGCAGAACACGATATGGAGGTTCTGAAGTGCGGCGTCCATGATCACCTGGTCGTAGGCACGCTGCAGGAACGTGGAGTAGATGGCCACTACCGGGACCCGACCTCCATGAGCCAACCCTGCGGCAAAACCAACCGCATGCTGCTCGGCGATGCCGACATCGAAGAACCGCTCCGGAAAGCGCTCGGCGAAATGCGAGAGACCGGTGCCGGCGGGCATCGCCGCCGTGATCGCGACGATCCGTTCGTCCGCCTCCCCCTCGGCCACAAGCGCCCGGCCGAAGGTCTCCGTGTAGCTCAGCGGGCGCGTGCCCGAGCCATTCACTTTCCCGGTCTCAACAGAGAACGGGCTGATGCCATGGAAAGCATCAGGCCTGTCCTCCGCATGAACGTAGCCCATCCCTTTGCGGGTGACCGCGTGTATCAGGACGGGACCGTCGTTCGACTTGGCCCACACCACGGCGTTCTGGACCTGAGCGACGTCGTGGCCGTCTATCGGTCCGACGTACTTCATCCCCAGTTCCTCGAAGATCATGCCGGGAACGATGAGCTGTTTCACCGACTCCTTGGCGGCTTCTCCCGCTGCCACCATCGCCGCGCCGAGCTTCGTCTTACCGAGAGCGGACTCCACGTCATCGCGCAGGCGCCTGTACCTGCGGTCCAACCGCACCCGGGCCAGATAGCTCGAAAGCGCGCCGACGTTCGGAGCGATCGACATCTCGTTGTCGTTCAAGAGGATGATCAGCCTAGTGCCGAGATGCCCCGCATTGTTGAGGGCCTCGAACGCCATCCCCCCGGTGAGCGAGCCGTCGCCGATCACCGCCACGATCGCCTCATCAGTACCCGCAAGATCGCGAGCCGTTGCAAGTCCAAGGGCCACGGAGATCGAGTTGCTCGCGTGACCGGCATCGTGGACGTCGTAGGGACTTTCGCTGCGCTTGGGGAAGCCACACACGCCACCGTAGGTGCGCAGCGTATCGAACCCGCTCCGCCTGCCCGTGACGAGCTTGTGCACGTACGCCTGGTGCCCCACGTCCCAGACTATCTTGTCCCTGGGGCAATCCAGGGCCCTGTGTAGGCCGAGTGTGAGCTCGACGACTCCGAGATTCGGGGCAAGATGACCGCCCGTCTCCGACACCGTTTCGACAAGCGTCCGGCGGATCTCGTCGGCCAGCTGCTTGAGTTCGGTGGCGTCGAGGGCCTTCAGAGCCTCCGGCTCGCTGATGGAATCGAGGATCGGCGTCTCGCTCAACGTTCGGCACACTCCAGAGACTGTGCGGTCATGCTGTCTGCATGAACCTAGGGCTTGCATCGTATCACCACGGCGAGGCACTGTATCTCAGGCGGTAACCCTACCGTAAGCAGACGCGATCAGGCGTCGACGTCCGCCTCCGAGGGCTCCTCCACATCTTCATCCGCCTCTTCGAAGCCCTCACCCTCATCGCCCGACAGGTCGCTTGAGTCCGGCGAGTCCTCCTCGGTTGCAGGCTCGCCCTCCACAACAGCTTCCCGGGCTTCCGACACCTCTTCGGTCGAACCCGAAACCGGCTCATCCTCGCCCGCTTGCTCGCCAGACTGCGCAGCCTCCCCTTCTGGGGCCGGCACAGACATGCTGGCGCTCACATCGGTGTGGTCCACGAGCTCCGTACAGATGTTGGCCAGACGCACGCCCTCTTCGAGCAGGTCGAGACTCTTCTCCAGCGAGGTGTCCTTCTTGCGCACTTCCGCAGCTATCTCCTCCAGCCGGATCCGCGCCTGCTCGTAGGTGTATTTCTCGTCAGCCATCCTCTGTCAGACCCCTTCCCCGTCACTCGCCCCGGCCGCAGCCGAAGCATCTGGCGCGAACTCGTCCGTGGCTTCCGTCTCCCGGGGAGCGACCTCGCCGTGGATCTCCGCGATCCGGCCCAGCACACCGTTCACGAACTTCGGCGACTCATCGGTACCGTATGCCTTCGCCATCTCCACAGCCTCGTTGATGGCGACGGAATCGGGCACGTCGGGCTCGAACAGGATCTCGTAGACCGCCAGTCGCAGGATGTTTCGGTCCACGAACGGCATCCTCATCAGCGACCAGTGTTGAGACGTCGCCTCGATCTCCGCGTCGATCACTTCACCGTGTTCTTCCGTGCCGAGGGCAAGCTCCCTGCAGTAGTCGGAGGGATCGCCGTCCTCATCGTTGTAGGCATGCGACTCGAGAATCGCCGCCACCGTCATCTCGGTGATCTCACGCTGGTAGAGCATCTGCAGCGCTTGTCGGCGTGCTCGTGTCCGTTCCAACATCGTATCGGGTACCAGTCGCCGAGTCGGTCGGGCTACTGCTCGGGAAAGACCACGCCGTCGACGTATACGTCGACGGCCGCCACAGCCTGGCCCGTGTGGGTAAGCAGCGCATCGGTCACAGCACGCTGCACGTCACCTGCTATCTCGCGGAGAGAACGCCCGTAGACCGCACTTATCCGCACCGTCGCCACGAGCGTATCTCCCTCTTTCACTTCGACACATACGCCCCGGGAGGAGCCCTTCTGCACGAGGCCCGCAAGCCCGCCGGTCGCACCGATGATGCCGGCCACACCCTCGACACCCTCGGCAGCAGCCATGGCTATGGTCTCGAGGACGCCGGGAGCGACCCCTACGCCATCAAGCGTGATCTCCTCAGACACAGCGTCCCTCCTCCACTACCTGTCCACCAGTCGCGAAATCGGCCAGCCCGCTCTCGCTGACATGTTCGTCGACGTAGTCAGTATAGACCTCACCTTTTTTGAAGTGCTCTTCCTCGACGACGAACTGATGGAACGCGATCGTCGTAGGTATGCCGACGATGATGAACTCGTCCAGCGCCCTGCGCGCACGAGCCACGGCTTCGGCGCGCGTCTCGCCCCAGACTATCAGCTTGGCAAGCAGAGAGTCGTAGTGCTGGGGCACCGTGTAGCCCCCGTACAAGTGGCTATCCACCCTCACGCCGAATCCTCCGGGCGGGTTGAAACACTCGACACGCCCGGGATGGGGCCTGAAGTTGTGCATCGGGTCCTCGGCGTTGATCCGGAACTCGATGGCATGGCCTCTCAGCTCCACCGAACTCTGCTCGGCGTGCTTCATGCGCTCGCCCGACGCGATGCGTATCTGCTCTCTGATGATGTCCACTCCGGTGACCTGCTCGGTCACGGGATGCTCGACCTGCACCCTGGTGTTCATCTCCATGAAGTAGAAGCGGCCGTCGGTATCCAGAAGGAACTCGACCGTTCCCGCGCTCTCATAGCCGACCGCTCGCACCGCCTTCAGCGCTGCTTCACCCATGGTCTGCCTCAGCTCCGGCGTGACCGCAGGGCTCGGAGCTTCTTCGATCAGCTTCTGATGGCGGCGCTGGACCGAGCAGTCACGCTCGAACAGGTGCACCGCGTTGCCGAGGGAGTCGGCGAGCACCTGGAACTCGACATGCCGCGGACGTAACAGGTACTTCTCGATGTACACGGTGTCATCGCCGAAAGCCGCAGCAGCCTCGGTCTTGGCGGCCGTCATGTTGGCTTCCAACTCCGACTCGTCGCGCGCGACACGCATTCCCTTGCCGCCGCCGCCTGCTGCGGCCTTGATCAGCACCGGGAAGCCCACTTCTCGCGCAAACGAGAGCGCTTCTCCGTACGTCTCCACAGCGCCTTCGCTGCCCGGGACGCACGGCACACCTGCGGCCATCATCGTGCTGCGCGCGACCGACTTGTCGCCCATACGTTCGATCGAGTCGGCCGAGGGCCCGATGAACACGAGCCCGGAATCAACGCACGCCCTTGCGAAAGCCGCGTTCTCGGCGAGGAAGCCATACCCGGGGTGTACGGCATCGCAGCCGCTCACCAGAGCCGCCGAGATGACTCCGGGCATGTTCAGGTAACTCAGAGATGATTGCGCAGGGCCGATACAGATGGCCTCGTCGGCAATACGCGCATGCAGAGAGTCACGGTCCGCCTCGGAGTACACGGCAACGGAGCCGATCCCCATCTCTTTGCACGAGCGTACGATGCGAAGCGCTACCTCGCCGCGATTGGCGATCAGTATCTTGCGGATCGGAGGCACTCACACCACCGGTTCGTAGTAGAACAACACAGTCCCGTACTCAACGGGAGCTGCGTTTGCCACAGGAGCTTCGCGAATCACTCCGGCCTCCTCGGCTACGATCTCGTTCATTAGCTTCATGGCCTCGAGAATACACAGCGTCTGCCCTTCGGCGACGGTGTCGCCGACCGCTACGAACGGAGCCGCACCTGGCGAAGCTGCCGAGTAGAAGGTGCCCACCATCGGGGCTACAACCGGCTTCCATGTGACCGGCACCTCGCCGACCGCGCCGGGAGCGTCGGTCACCTGTGGTGATTCCGGCGAACAGGGCATCGCTCCGGACGCGGCGTCAGATGTCGAGGAGTGCGCATGCGTTGCGGTGTCGGCGGTCACTCCACCCTTGCGCACCACTATCCGCGCGTCACCCTCCTCGACGACTATCTCGGTCACTCCGGACTCCTCGACGAGCTTAACGAGTTCGGCGATCTGATTCACGTTCACGGCGTCGTCCTCTCTGGCACTGTCGATATCGCGGGAGTGCATGAAGACCGCAGTCTCCGCGCCCTCACGATGGCGCTGCAGGTAGTCGCGAGCTTCGTTGGGGAAGAGAGCGTACATCAGCACGTCCTCTTCGGTGCGGGCAAGATCACTGATCTCGGCGGCCATCTCGTCGTAAGTGGTCGTCACGAGTGAGCCCGGACGCACATCCTCCGGCAGGGGCTTCTCGTCGCCGAGGACGCGCTTCACGATCTCCTCATCCATCGGGCCGGGCGCCTTACCGTACAAACCGCGCACGTAGTCCTTCATCTCCTGCGGGACGATCGACCAGCGTTTGGCCGTCAGCACGTTGATGACGGCCTGCGTGCCGACGATCTGCGACATCGGGGTAACCAGCGGCGGGTAGCCTACCTCGGCGCGTACGCGAGGTACTTCCGCGAGTACTTCGGGCAGACGCGATTTGGCGTTCTGCAGTTCGAGCTGACTGATGAAGTTGCTCATCATGCCGCCCGGCACCTGATGGCTGAAGACCTCCATGTGCAGCAGCGACGTCACACCGCGCTTGAGGCCCTTCTGCTGACGGATGTCCTCCCAGTACTTCGCTATCTCGAAGAGCAGGTCGAGATCGAGGCCGCTGTCGTACTGACTCTCCTTGAGTGCCGCGACTATCATCTCCACGGCCGGCTGGCTGTTGCCGAACGCAAGCGCCACCACCGCGGTATCGATTATGTCCGCACCCGCCTCGGCGGCCTTCAGGTAGTTCATCGGCGCCATACCGCCGATGTAGTGGCAGTGTACGTGCAACGGAAGGCCGATCTCCTCCTTGAGCGCCCGAACCATCTTCTCGGTGCGGAAAGGTGTAAGCATGCCGGCCATGTCTTTTATGCATATGGTGTCCGCGCCGAGGTCCTTCAGCTGCTGCGCGTACGTCAGGTAGCTGTCCAGCGTGTGGACCGGGCTGACCGTGTACGATATGGCGCCCTCGAAATGCGCTCCGGCTTCTTTGACGGCACTCGCCGCCACCTCGACGTTCCGGATATCGTTCAGCGCATCAAAAACTCTGAAGACGTCGATACCGTTGCGCGCCGAAGCCAGGACGAACCTGCGCACGATCTCATCGCTGTAGTGTCGGTATCCCACGAGGTTCTGGCCGCGCAGCAACATCTGAAGCGGCGTCTTCGGACAGTGTTGCTTGATGATGCGAAGCCTGTCCCAGGGACTCTCGTCCAGAAAACGCAACGCGGCGTCGAAGGTGGCCCCGCCCCACACCTCCAGCGACCAATAACCTACCGAATCCATTTTCGGCAGGATGGGCAGCATGTCGCCAAGTTCCATTCGGGTTGCCCACAGAGACTGGTGGGCGTCGCGAAGCGTCGTGTCCGTGATCTTGATCGGTCGCATCGCACCGTCCTTCCAGTGGGTAGGCGGAAGCCCTCCGAAGGAGCTCCCCCCTTCGCGGGTTGGTCGGAACAGTATAGCCGAGGCTAGACGCGGGTGATATAGGACCCGTCGCGTGTATCGATCTTGAGTATCTCGCCGTTCTCCACGAACATCGGCACCTGGACCACCGCGCCGGTTTCGAGCGTGGCGGGCTTCGTACCACCCTGGACTGTGTCGCCCTTGAAACCGGGATCGGTCTCCACAACCTGCAGTTCCACGAACATCGGAGGCTCCACGCCGATCATCTCGCCGCCGGCATAGACCACCTGGACCTCGTCGTTCTCCTTCAGCCACTTCGCCCCGTCGCCCACGAAGTCAGCGCTGATCTCGAACTGCTCGTAGGTCTCGGTGTCCATGAAGTGGAATGCAGCCCCGTCCCCGTAGAGGAACTGAAGCCGCTTCTGCTCCACACGAACGTCATCGACCTTCTCACCCGCACGGAACGTCACATCGTTGACCCGGCCGGTCTTGAGCTCCTTGAGCTTCGTGCGCACGAACGCGCCGCCCTTCCCAGGCTTGACGTGCTGAAAGTCGACGATGATCCACATCTTGTCGTTGTAGCTGATGCACATGCCCGTCTTGAACTGGTTGGTGGAGACAGCCATATCCCTGTACCTTCCTAGACTCGGATGAGTTCCTTCGGCGAGTGCGTCAGAAGCTCGTACCCGGTCTCATTCACCGCCACAAGGTCTTCGATTCTAACACCGGCGACACCGTCCACATACACTCCGGGCTCGATCGTCACAACATCCCCTTCACGAAGGGAATGTGAGCTTCGAGCTCCGATCGTGGGCATCTCATGAACGTCCAGCCCTACGCCATGGCCGAGGCCGTGCGTGAAGTACTCGCCGAGTCCGTGACGACCCAACACCTCGCGCGCCGCCAGGTCGACTTCTACGCAAGGCATTCCCGCACGAACCGCCGCGAGTCCGGCCTCGTTCGCCTCAAGCACGGCGTCGTACATGCGCGTCAGTTCGTCGGATACCTCTCCGACTGCCACCGTGCGGGTCATGTCCGAGCAGTAGCCGCCGAACCTGGCACCGAAGTCGAGTACCACGAGATCCCCGGACTCTATGCGCCTCTCGCCGGGAATCGCGTGCGGGCGGGATGCGTTCGGACCGGAGGCAACGATCGGCGCGAAAGGCATCTCTTCCGAACCGTTGCGTCTCATGAAGAACTCGAGTTCCAGCGCGACTTCAGCTTCGGTCTTTCCCGTAGCCAATACGCCGAGAATGTGATCGAATCCCCTGTCGGCTATCGCAGCCGCAGCGGTCATCCGATCGATCTCCTCGGCCTCCTTGACGCAACGGATCTCTTCGACGAGCCGGTTCATCACCCTCACAGCTCCGCGGAACTGCTCCGATATGAAACTGAACCGGCCATAGGGAACACTCGATTCAAGTGCGAGCGAGCTGTGTCCCTCCGAGTGCAGAAGCTCGCAGACCTCGACGTACAGGTTCTCCTTCTGCTGATGGACTTGCCATAGGCTCCCCTGCGCCGCAGCCGTTGCCGCTTCGATGTACCTGCTGTCCGTGAAGAAGCGCGCTGACGTCTCGGTCACCACACACGCCGCGTTGATCCCCCGGTCTATGACGCCCTCGAACGCCGTCAAGTACCGCATATTGGTTGCCGTGGAGACTATGGCCGCGGTGGCCCTGGCCTCGATCATCGTATTGCGCAGCGCGTCGATGCGTGAATCGACGTTCATCGATCCTCCTCACGTAGACGGGCAACCAGCACCTCGAGCCCCTCGAGGTAAGAATCCACTCCAAGGCCGGAGATCTGCGCTATGCAGACCGGAGCGGTGACGCTCACCGCCCGAAAGTCCTCGCGAGCCCCGATGTCACTCAGATGGACCTCGACCACCGGCAGGCCAACGCCTGCGATCGCGTCGCGCAGAGCGTACGAGTAGTGGGTGTACGCGCCAGGGTTCAACACGACACCATCGAACACACCCATCGCTTCGTGCAGGTGGTCGATCAGCGCTCCCTCATGATTCGACTGGAAGAAGGAGACATCCACGTCCAGGACAGCCGCCTTCTCCGCGATCCTGGCTTCAATCGCCTCCAGAGTGGTCGTCCCGTAGACCTCCGGCTCGCGTACTCCCAACAGGTTGAGGTTCGGCCCATTCATCACAAGCACACGCAACATCGTCACTCGCCCCCTCCCGTGAAGCTCGCCCTCCAACGCCGGAGTCCGTCAAGCAGCACGGTGTCATCGACGCCAACAGCATGCCACTGCCCCGGAGCCTCGAGCAGCACGAACCTGACAACACCCCCGCGAGACTTCTTGTCGCCTTTCATGGCTCCAAGAATCTCATCCGGACCTACGCGGTCCAGGAGGGGTCGCACCACCGGTGCGCACATCCGCTCGCCTGCACCGACCGCCTCCAGGATCGACTTCGTTCGTTCGGTGAGATCCGGCGCCGCTCCGACCAGCGCTTCCGCCAGCAGTGCCGCGAATCGCATGCCTTCGGCAACCGCAAGACCGTGCGGCAACACTCCGTACCCCGCCAGCAGTTCCAGAGCATGCCCCAGTGTGTGTCCCAGATTGAGGCACTCACGAAGACCCGCTTCACGAAGGTCGTTCGATACCACTTCAGCCTTGAACTCCACAGCATCCTCCACTGCACCGAGAACCGCTGCAGACTCTCTGACTACTATTTCAGGAATGTCCCGCTCGAATCGGGCAAGCGCGTCACCACCGGCCAGCAGCGCGGCCTTCGCCGTCTCCACAAGCCCGTTCGTCCACTCTGCCGCAGGAAGCGACTCCAGCACATCGACGTCAGCGAGCACGAGTCGTGGCGGCCAAAAAGCGCCGGCGAGGTTCTTGCCCGCGCTCAGATCCACCGCCGTCTTCCCGCCTACCGCGCTGTCTACCTGAGCAAGCAGCGTAGTGGGCAGGTGCACCAGCGAGATCCCCCGCATGTAGGCGGCAGCGCAGTAACCGGCGAGATCGCCTACGACTCCTCCGCCGAGAGCGACCACAGCGGAACTGCGGTCGAGACCCGATGCGGCGAACCGCTCCAGCAGGTCGCCGGCAGTCTCCCAACTCTTGGAGGCCTCCCCTGCCGCGATGCTCTCCTCCACTACGGACACGTCCGCTTCGCGGAGAGACGACGCCACGGGACCTGCGTAGAGCTCACGGACGGTCTCGTCACTGACGAGTACTGCCGACGAAACATCCAGCACTTCTCGTATCCGCTGACCGGATTCTGCAAGAAGCCCGTGCCCGATGACGACATCGTACCCACTGTCATCCGACAAACCCCCGACCCGCACGGTTCGTGCGGCGGGAGTCTCCCGGAGGACCCCGATGACCGCTTCAGCCACGTCGGCTTCGGCGCGCCCGATCGTGTCCACGACATGATCCGCTGTGGCAGCGTATAGAGACATCCGGGTGCCGAGGATGCTCCTAGCGGCAGCCAGACCGCCATCCGCAAGCAACGGCCGATCGCCGACCTCTCCCACCCTCGCCATCGCCTCCTCCGGCGTCACGGATAGGTAGACTACCGTTCCATGCCTCTTCAACAGCGCCTGATTGTCGTCCCTGAGGACTACACCACCGCCGGTGGCCACAACAGCAGGGTCGCCACCGACGATCTCCTCGAGCGCAGCATGCTCAGCCTCCCTGAATCCGTCCTCCCCGCGCGTGCGGAAGATCTCAGGGACCGTCGACCCCTCGCGACGCTCGATCTCCTCATCGAGGTCGACGAATGGTCTACCCAGCCGTGCAGCCACCAGGCGTCCGACGCTGGACTTCCCGGCACCCATGAAGCCGGTCAGGAAGAGGTGGCTCACCACGCTATCCTCTTGCGGTAAGACTCGAGCGCACCGAGCATGTCCCCGAGCGGACCGTGGCCGAGAAGATCCTGATATGCGTCCGCCAGCACCAGAGCCACCTCGGCCTCAGCCACTACCGCCGCCGCGGGGACCGCACACACGTCCGAACGCTCGCGCGCCGCTTCTGCCAGCTCGCCGGTCGAGATGTCTATTGTGGGCAGTGGGCTCATCAGCGTGGGAATCGGCTTCATCGCAACGCGCACCACCAGGGGCTCGCCGTTCGTCATACCACCTTCGACTCCACCAGCATGATTCGACGCCCGCCGGAGTACACCCGAGCCGTCGAGAACGATCGCGTCGTGTACCTGCGAACCCAGTCGCTCGGCGCAGGCGAAACCGTCACCGAACTCGACACCCTTCATCGCAGGTATCGACATGAGCGCTCCCGCCAGACGGCCATCAAGACGCACTCCCGCCTCCGCGTAGCCGCCTAGACCCGGGACGAGCCCCTCAGCGCACACCGCGTACACTCCGCCAAGACTCTCCCCGCTCGCTCTCGCATCATCTATCGCGCTGCGCATCCGCGAGGCCGCCTCGGCATCAGGGCTGCTCACATCGCTAGCCTGAACCGCTACCATGTCAACCGCCGAGGGATCCAGGCGACCTGTGGACACGGAGCCGATGGATTCGACCCACGAGCGCACGGTCACTCCAAGCTCCGAGAGCAAGGCCTTGGCGATCGAGCCTGCCGCCACCCGGGCGGCCGTTTCCCGCGCGCTCGCACGCTCCAGGATGTCACGGACATCTGCAGCTCCAGTACGCTGGATCCCGGGCAGATCCGCATGCCCGGGTCGAGGCGCGGTCATGCGCTCCACACCCTCGGCACTTCCCCACGGATCCATAGCCTGCGCCCAATTCGCCGAATCACGATTCGCTATCAGCAGAGCGATCGGGCTGCCTATCGTGCGGCCGAAACGCACACCCGCAACCACGTCGACCGTATCGGATTCAATCTCCATGCGTCCGCCACGCCCGTACCCTTCCTGCCGGCGTGCCAACTCGCCATCGATGAACGCCCGATCCAGCGGCACGCCAGCCGGGACGTCACTCACCACAGCAACCAGCGTACGTCCATGAGATTCGCCCGCAGTCGTATAGCGCAAGACGGCTCCTTCACAAAGTGGCCTTACTCGCCGATTCTACCCCACGCGACCTGCTATCAAGTCGCAAAGGGCGTCGCATGCGCGACGCCCTGCAACCACATCTGCTTCCGACAGCGCTACTTGGTGATTCCCTGACCGACCGCCAGTGTCACCTGCACGTCTCCATACAGCATCGTGACACTCGTTGAAGATACGCGCAGAACCTCCCACGGTGTATTGGGAATCCCCTCGCCAGGTGCCAGGGTGTAGGAGACGTTGTTGTAGCGCAGCTGCGCCTTGAGGACGCCATCCTCGGTTATAACCCCGTCCAGATAGAGAGTGCCCTCTGTTGTCGGAGTCACCGTGTCGACTGTTGTCGCGGTGGTCGTTGTCGCCGTGACAGCGGTCGGGTCTGGCAGCGGGAGAAGCAACGGCGCGAAGATGTCCCGGAATATGAACATCTCGGAGTTCGGGACTTCTGCGGCCGGCCCGGCAGCCTCAACCGCGGGCGCGGTATCGGAAGTCCCCACGTCCGATTCTTCCGCAGTCTGTTCCTGCAGCTGCCCCTCCAAGTCATCAGTAGCCTGACCGCCGAACACGTACAACACGATGGCGACCGCTATGCCAGCGATGATCGCGAGGACACCCAGACCCAAAGTGATGGCGACGATCTTGCCCGTCGGGGTCGCGAAGAAGCCCTGCTTCCCACCGGATCCTCCGGTTGGCGCAGGCTCGGGTTCGAGCGCAGGCTCGGGTTCGGGTTCGGACGCAGGCTCGGGTTCGAGCTCAGGCGCAGGCTCGGGTTCGGGCGCAGGTTCGGGCGCAGGCTCGGGTTCGATATCAAGTAGCGGCACGAACGCCGGCGAGGAGTCGAAGTCGGGCGCTGACTCCGGCCCGGCACCATACGTAGGCTCGAACTCGGCCTCAGTCTCGGGCTCGAACTCGACTTCCGTCTCAAGCTCGGACTCGACCTCAGTCTCAGGCTCGAACTCGACTTCAGCCTCGGGAACGGACTCGAAGATCAACCCCGGTTCGGATTCCGGCTCGGGAACAGACATGCTCCCAGGAATCCCTTCCGAATCTCCGATAGGCTCGAAGACGTAGTCAGACTCGAACTCGGACTCCGTGGACTCCTTCGCATCGTCTGAACCGTAGAACCCGTCGGACATGATCGTCACCTCCTTCCGTTCAGCATTATGGAGTGGTCGGTGCGGTCGGCGCGGTCGACATCATGTAGACCTCAAGCATCACGCTAGCCTGGATGTAGGGCTCGACTGCCTCCACACCCTCAGAGGCCTCTATGCCTGGAACGTAGTTCAACGTGATAGAAGTTATCCTCACACCGCGATCTAGATGCTGGATCCGATAGACGTAGTCGATGATCTCCGTCCAATCGCCCTGTATGACCAGCGACAGCTGCAGGATGTTGTAGGCGGGCGGCTCCACCTCACTAGGCGCCTTCCCGGCCATCGGTTCTGCCGGAGTGATCGACTCGAATTCGACGCCGGCGGCATTCGCCACGTCCTGCAGTTCGATGATCACAGACGGGAGCTGTGGCGAATCGGGCATCTGGTTTGCGATCCGCATCAGCTCGACCTCGTTCGACGCAGATTGAGCCTTGGCACTCTGCCTGCGGGACAACAGCGCCTGCGCCTCAGCGAGAGTGGACTGCTCAGCCGCAATGTCCCCGTTCAGACTCGACGCTTCCTGGAATACCGGGAGAATCACCAGGAAGATGACTGCGATGGCGACGACCGCGATCGCCGCGATAGCGATGTACATCTGCGTCTTGGCGGGCAATCGGCCCATGGCTAGCACCCTCCGCATCGGGATGCGCGAACTCGGCGGGGCAGGCTCACCCGTCGCGGATGGTTGTCTGTGAGAATACAGCTCACGGCGTATCGCTCCCCGTGGCAGAAACACTCGCAGTGACTGAGAACTGGAGCGCGTCCTGCTCGGCAAAGACGGTCCTCTGGGAAGTCGTCAACCACACGTCGCTCAGCTGTTCGAGGTCAGCAAGGCGTACAAGCATCTTGGCCATGGACTTGAACCCCAGATCGGGCGAGTCTGCAGGTGCATCGACGGCAAATCCGGACATTGAGAGGCCGCTGGCCTCTTCCACTGTCATCATCTGAACCCACACGTCAGGAGGAAGAACCAGCGATAGCTCCTGGAAGAGTTTCGACCAGTTCCTGCGCTCGGAGAAGGCGAGGTCGGCAGTGGCGCGGCGAGCGTCCAGCTCGGCCGCCCGTTCTTCGAAGATCGCCAGTTGTCCCGCCTGCGCGTTAGTCGACTGGACTTCCTGCTGTACCGATGCCAGCTCGTCCCGCTTTCCCTGGAGTTGGAAGAACCCCAGCGCCCAGACACCCACGAGAAGCACCGCTATACCGATTGCGGCGATAATGACCCAACTCATGCGCTTCTCAGCTTTTCGACGCTCGAGAATCTCCGGCGGGAGCAGGTTGATGCGCATCATAGCTGCAGCCCTCCGAGCGCAAGCCCGATGGCTGTGACGCTGCCCATGCGGTCCGCGCTGACTGCCTGTTCTGCTGAACCGGCGATCTCAAGCCGCTCGAGCGGATCGCCCATGAGCACCTTTGCCTGGAGCCCCTTCTCGAGATAGGCCGCGAAATTGCGCAGTTGGGATCCGCTCCCGGTGAGCAGGATCTGCTGGATACTGCGCAACTGCGACGTCTGTGTCAGGTAGTAGTCGAGCGAGCGTCGGATCTCCGCGATGAACTTGTTCACTTCACGTTCCAGCGACTGATGCACGATCAACGCCATGTCGGCGCTCACGCCCGGTATGCTGTCAGCTTCGCCGGTCTCGACATCGGGAAGTCCGACCTGGATCTTCAGCTGCTCCGCTTCATCGAAACCCACATTGAGCACGTTGGCGACGGCCTGGGTGAACGTGCTTCCCGCCAGAGACGAGATGCGGTTGAAGTGGGCTATCCCACGCTCGACGATAGTGATATTGGTCAGCCCGCCCGAGATGTGGACGATCGCCGTTGCCTGACCCTCGTCATCGGGCAGGACTGGGCTACCCTCTCCCATCAGTGCCTGAACGATAGCGAACGATGAGACATTGATCTGGTTGAGCTTGAGACCGGCACCTTCCACAGCTGAGACAGTGTTGCCGATCATCTCTCGGTGAGCCGCCACGAGGAGCACTTCCATCATGTGCTCGTCGCTCGGCGTCATGTAGTCGCCGATGATCTGGAAGTCCAGAATGGACTCTTCTACAGCCATCGGGATGTAGTCCTGCGCCTGATACTGGATCGCACTCTGAAGTTCCCCGCGCTCCATGAAAGGAAGGTCTATCAGGCGGACGATGACCCGCTGGTTGGAAACACCGGTGCACACGTCCTTGCCGTGGACCTTGCTGGTGCGCCAGAGTTCCTTGATGGCCGAGGACACTGCTTCGGAATCGACTATCCCACCGTCAGCCACGGCACCCATAGGGACATCTACGCGGCCATAACCGATAAGTGCAAAGCCGGACCCGGTCGACTTGACCTGGGCGACCCTGACAAACTCGGTGCCGATATCCAGCCCTATAGCAGTCTGGCTCGAACCGAATGAGAGGGAACCCAACGGTGTCCTCCTTATGCTGCTGCGACTACTACGATGAAGCTGCGACTACTGCTACTGCGGCGTTCCCTCGAGCTGATACGCCACGCACATTCGGCCCGTGACGATACCGTACGAGCGCACACCAATGACTATCGAACAGCACATCCATCACAATTGTCAATAGCACAGCGCTCACGGAAGACCCCCTGCCGACGTCACTGATGCCGGCTCCACAGCCCGAGCGTGATGATGCCTTCCCCGCCTCCGGGAAGCGAATCGGGGAGATACGTGGGCAGCAAAGGGTTGGTCACAAGGTCGGTGTTCGGGTCGGCAAAGTCCATCTTGTTGGAGAGTACCGACCCCCGCAGAGAGGTGCCGGGGTGAGTGATGTAAATCGTACCGTCAGTGTAGTAGGCCCCCGCATAGTCGAACGCCTGGTCGCGAATGGGTTCGAAGCCGTTGTTCGATCCTGAAGCGTGCATGGTGATCGATGACGGGGTGACTATGCCGAGTGCCCACTTGTTGTCTTCTCCCACCTTGTTGACGACCACTGAGTCCTCCGAGTAGCTGTACGGACGCAGGGCCCCGGTGAGTGTTACGGGTCCGTTGGCCACTATAGTGCCGTTGCCTATGTACATGACGTGATCGTCGATCACGAGCGGACCGTCCACGAACACCGTCCCGCTGATGTACAACAGATCCCAGTGCTCCCCGCCATGCAGCGGCGTGAAGCTCGGGTTGTCCCAGTACGCGAAGTCATCGTAGACACCGTTGTATGTAGCCCCGTCGTACAACAGCGTCTGTCCACCCGCGGGGATAACCTGGCCGGTCGTGATGACCGAACCCCACGAACCGAAGGAACCCGCGCCTGCCGTACCGAGATGCAGGGTGGTCGATCCCTGCCCCATCGGATTGATCGTGCTCGTGGTCTCCCCGTAGAACTTGTACGTGCTATCGCCCCGGCTCTCGACCTCCCGGTTCGCAGTGGCTGTGTCCGGATTCGTAAGCCTGCTCATCTTGTCGTCGCGTGACTGCGCCTGAGCGACAAGGGCATACGCGCGCATATCGTCATAGGTCAACCCCGGAAGCTCGATCGTAGGAACCGAGAAGAAGGGGCCGTCCACGTACACGTTGCCCTTGTCGAGATCCACATCACCATCACAGTAGAGCCGCACATGCTTATCCTGTGTCCCGATATCCGAAGCGGCGGAGGTGGTCACGATGTTTCCGCCCTTGACGAACAGGGGGCCCTCCATGATCGACATGTTGGCCTCGACCGCC
The DNA here is from genome assembly GCA_016926975.1 of Coriobacteriia bacterium. Classification (GTDB taxonomy): domain Bacteria; phylum Actinomycetota; class Coriobacteriia; order Anaerosomatales; family Anaerosomataceae; genus UBA6100. The sequence goes on from JAFGNP010000018.1 coordinate 27,752, forward strand.
AGGTTGCCCTTGATGTAGAAGGGTCCCCAGATGTTCGACGACCCGTTCATCCCGCTGGAACCACTCATCAGTGACTGAGAGCCCGTCCCTGCGAAGTTCATCTCCCACAGGTTGATGTAGAAGAAGCGCTGCACGACGGTCTCGGTACTCCCGTCGATTCCGACACCCCTGGAAACGATCTCGTACTCTCCCGCATCGCCGCCGGTGGACTCGAGTGTTATCGTCGCGGTGCCGTCCGGAGTGACAACCGGGTCGTAGCTCGTCACACCTGCCTCAAACGTGGCAAGTACGCTGTCGATGCCCGCACTGGCGACTCGAAACGCCCGGCTCTCGTCCTCCGCTCTGTCGGCATCGAAAAGGGCCTGCTTGGCGAGTACGAACGAGCCGATGGCCAGGACCGTCACAACTGTCATGACGCCAAGAACGGTGATCATCGCGATACCGTCTTCGGACGATGCCGGGGCCCTGTGTCGCTTCATCGAGAACATGTGCCAAGCGCCTCCGTTCGAGAGCTGCTAACGATTGCGGAAGAAGATGCGTCGGGAGTCCGAGTATATGGAGCCGTCCTGATCGGTGACGATCGTGACTACAACGCTCACCGCATATTTCTGGATGTACAGCCCCGTCTCGCCGCTGATGTCCGTACCATCGATGTCGTAGTACGTCATCAGCGGGACTCCCTGGGCGCGGTTCGCGTTGTTGCGCGACCACACGATCAGCTGACTCGTAGGACGGTCCACGTCCTCGTGATACGTGTCCACCAACTGACCATCAGTGGTCGCCTCGAAATGGTGGTACTCGTAGTGATTGTCGCGATCCTGGTCGGTCCTGACCTCACAGACGTACAGGCCTGTTTCGATCATTGGTGGCGCCTGCTGAATGAGGACACGCTCCATGTTCTCGAGCGGCTGACCGATCTCCTGACTGATCCAGGAGTCGCGGCTGCTCATGGCAGCACCTGTACTCGTGAGGCGGAACAGCGCATACGCGCCTGCGATGACGAAGCCGATCAGCCCCATGACGACCAGCAGCTCGGAAAGCGAGTAGCCGTCATCGCTATGAATGCGAAGGGAGCGCATCACCAGGTCCCCTCGTCGAAAGTGAGCGTACCGTCTTGCGTAGCAGCCGACGTCGTGTACACGGTCTCGGAGTAGAGCACCACGTCTTCAGTCGCGCCGGTTGGCCGGACCGTGACACGGGCGTAGTAGGCGGGAGCCGGCACCGGTGGCTTCGCGTTAGGCTTCACAGCGAACGCAGGTCCCGTGTACTGGTTCTGGGTGGTGGTCGCCATCGGAGTGTCCGAGCCTGCCAGATACCACGAATAGGAGACGGATTCGTACGGAAACTGCGGCAGGCTGGCCGTCAAGTAGGGTGTGACGGTCCAGAGGTTCACGTTCTGGTAGTCGACGTAGTATGTGCTGCCGGCCAGAGTGGGACGAGTCACGAAGGGGCCCGCGAGGTCCGTCCAAGGCCCGGACAGCTGGCGCGGACTCTCTGCGCGCACACGCGCGACGCACCGGGCAAAAGGAACGTCGGTCGGCACAAGCATAGACACTCCATCGATCTCGGCGGGAGAGAGCTTGTCCCAGTCGAAGAACGACTCGTATGTGATCTGAGTCAGACCCTGTCGGTATATCTCCACCTCGTAGTGATCGGCAGCGGTGCCGCCGTCCATAGTGAGACCCCATGTGAGGGTGCCTCCTGCAGACCCGGCCGAACTGTGCTCGACACGCCTGGTGTCTTCAGGAATCTCCGGGTAGAGCAGCGCAACCTCGCCGGGCGCGTAGGTGTCCACCAAGTAGACCCTCAAGTCCCAGTTGCTCGCATCGGCACTGTCCGTGATGTACGCCTTGACGCCGATCTCACCATCTTCTGCGGCCGTGAGTCTGTATTCACCGATATCGTCCTTCTGCGCCAGATCCCAGGAGAATGTCGGGGAAATCTCCCATGTGGGCTCCGACCATGCGGCAACATCGCCATATACGTTCTTGAGCAGCCAGTTCTGCACTGTCTGGATCCAGACGGACTGAGCAGTCCGGTCAGTGTACAGGCTCGTTCGGACCGCCAGCTGAACGGGACGCGTGACACCACCGGCGTCCCTCCACCACGAACCACCGTCTTCAAACCAGATGACCGTCCCATCCGGCGGAGACGGTGAGATGAAGGCGATCACAGGATCGGTCGTCGGCGAGCGCGTGGCATCAGTCAGATGCTGGTCCCGATCTCGAATCACGACCATCGTCTCGAACGTCTCACTCAGACCATCCGCCCGCTGAACCGTGATCGTCAGATACAGGTTCTTGAGCGAGGCGCTCGCTCCGTTTTCGAGAAATGGATCTATCGTCACAGTGTACTCATCGGTCACGACAACAGTTGTCTCTATCGAGCCACCCGTCATGCTGACCTGGTCGTACGGGAGAGATCGAACCCACTCGACATACGTGTTGATTGCGTTGGTGCGCACATTCATACGTGTGGCCTGGTCGCTCATGGCAAGTGTCTGACCGAGAAGCGACAGGACCGCCGTCATGATGATGAACAGGATGAACGAAGCGACAACGACCTCCACGATCGTCATCCCGTCATCGCGCTTCAACCGCGCCTGTAGGAGCCTAGTCGACAACATCCACTGCCTTCCATTCAAGTGCAGCGCAGCAAGACGCACATTGCGTCTTCTCGAAGTATATCGGCGGCCAACGCAACACGCTTGAAGCGCAGGCGACGAACGGCAATGCACCCGTGACCTCAGCCGAGTCCTATCAGGCCCAGGTACCACGCCAGCATCGACGGTCCCGCCAGGGCGGACAACACTCCTCCCGCCGCCAGCCAGGGTCCGAACGGGATCTTCTTCTCCGCCAGAGAAGTCCCCCGTGCGGAGAGAAGCCCCACTACCACACCTATCATGCTGCCGACCACGAGCGCCACTAGCACGTAGGGGCCCAGATACAGACCGAGCGCCCCGAGCAGCTTCACATCACCGGCCCCGAGGCCCTGCCTGCCGCGAAGCGCTCCGTACGCAGCGGCAACCGCACCGGAGAGCCCCGATCCTATCAGCGCTCCGGCGAGCGATGCCGCCAGCGGCTGAGAGAGCAGTCCTATTGCGGCGACACGGTGAAGCGGCAGAAGATCCGCCCCGCCCAGTTGTGCCACCATAGCGCCTGCAATCCCAAGGACAGCCATTGCGCCCACGATCGGGTTCGGGAGACGCATGTGATCTAGGTCGATCACCGCAAGAACCAGAAGAAACCAGAAGAAGGCACCTGCGAAGACCGCCTGAAGTGTAACGCCCCATCCGAGCGCAGCCGCAAGGAACAGCACGCCTGACGCGGACTCCACCAGAGGATACCGGCGGGCTATCGGATCGCCGCAAGAACGGCACCTGCCGCCGAGCGCCAGCCACGAGACTACCGGGATGTTGTCGTACCAGGCGATCGCTGCGTCGCAGCCCGGGCAGTGCGAACCCGGCCTTACGATGGACTCACCCCGGGGTACACGCCATATCACGACATTGGCGAAGCTGCCGAAGAGCAGTCCCAGGACGCTCATGCACACCGCGAAGTACCACACAGGGAAGTACACCGGCATATTGCACCCGTCCTCGCGCGAAAAGGCCTACAACAGGATACCCCACACTCTCTGCGGGCACGACGAAGGGCCGGCGGAACTCGCCCACCGGCCCTTGCGCAGTCGTTCGCCAATCTCACCGACACTCGTGCACGCTACTCGTCGTAGTTGTGCGTGGCGTCTACCGTGCAGTGGAAATCCCCGTCAGTGACGGTGTACTGCGTTGTGTCCGTGGCGGCCGGGCACGTGGTCGAGCCAGACCAATCCTTCACGTACGTGCCAATCGCTGCCTCAGCCAGGGTGATAGTGTCCAGCGAGGTCTTGTCATTCGTGGGATCAGCGGCGATCCACTGCTCCACAGCTCCGTCGAGCACTCGGAGGTTGTTCTGGCAGGCGCTCCTACGCGCAGAGGCCTGAGCCGCGTTGAAGACAGGAATAGCAATAGCAACAAGAATACCGATAATCAGAACTACGACCATGAGTTCGACGAGGGTGAAGCCCTCATCCTTCCTGAACATCCGCATCGTTGTTCACCTCCTTCTTTCCCTAGCGGACATGGGCGGGCATTCGCCCGCTGGTAAGTGTATCGGCAATAGGACGGCGCACTTTATAGCGGATCTTCAGAGGTCACTTGATGAGCGTGATTGACTGGAACATCGGCATGTACAGCGCGACGACCATGCCACCGACGATCACGCCGAGCACGGCCATCATGAGCGGCTCGATGATCGATGTCAGAGCATCCACCGCCATGCTGACTTCTTCGTCGTAGAAGTCGGCGATCTTGGAGAGCATCTGGTCGAGCGCACCTGTCTCCTCGCCTACCGCAACCATCTGAACGACCATCGACGGGAACACCGGTGATTCTCCAAGCGGTTTCGCGATAGTCTCACCCTCCTTGATGGCAGCGCGAGTGTTCTTGAGGGCCTTGGCCACAACCGCGTTCCCGGCGGTGTCAGAGACTATGTCGAGCGCGGAGAGGATGGGGACTCCGGCGCCGACGAGCGTGCTGAAAGTCCTGGTGAAACGAGCTATGGCCGTCTTGCGAACCAGCGGACCGACGATCGGCATGCGAAGTAGGATCCCATCCCACGTAAAACGACCCGACTCCGTTCCCACCCAGAACTTGAAGAGCACGGTGCCTGCCACGATGACACCAACGAAGACGAGACCGGGCCAGCTTGTGGCCCCATCGGAGATCGATACCAGTATCTGCGTAGGCAGAGGCAACTCCCCGCCCATATCGGAGAACATCTTCTCGAACGTGGGCACCACGAAGATCATCATCGCGACAAGAATCACCAGCACGAGCCCCAGCATCGCGATCGGATAGGTCATCGCCGACTTGATGCGGCCCCGCAGGTTGGCGTCAGCCTCAAAGAGGTCGGCCACGCGCAGGAGCACTTCGTCCAGCACACCACCGGTTTCCCCGGCCCGCACCATGTTGTAGAAGATCGGAGGGAAGATCTTGGTGTGCTTCATCATCCCCTCGGAAAGCGACTGCCCCGCCTCCACGTCCTTACCCAGCTGGTTGATGATGTCGCGCAGCTCCTTGCTCTCCGACTGAGCACCGAGGATCGCCAGGCACTTCGTTAGGGACAAGCCGGCGTTGATCATCGTTGCAAACTGGCGCGCGAAGATGGTGACGTCCTTCGTCTTGACGCTCGTGCCGAACTGGATCTTGCTGAGTCTCGCAAGACGATCCTCCTCCAGATCCAGAACGATGTAGCCCATCTGCCGCAGCTTGTTGGCAACAGCCTCGCGGTTCTCGCCTTCCAGCTTTCCGCCGACGACCTTACCGGTCTTGTCGCGGACGCTGTACTTGAAGGTAATCGTCGCCATGGCGCAGCCTCTCTAACCCGATGCCATTACGGTGAACATATCACACAGCTCATATCGGCAGCCGTGCTCGAAAGCTACACGATCACCCGGACGATCTCCTCGAGTGACGTCTGACCCATCCGAGCTTTCTCGAGCCCGTCCATCTTGAGAGTGAGCATCCCCTGTTCGATGGCCGTGTCCCTTATCGCCTCGGCTGTAGCCTCCCTCACGCACAACTCGCCGATCTCCTCGGAGACCATCATCACTTCGTGCACGCCCATGCGCCCGCGATAGCCGGTCCCGCCGCACTTCTTGCATCCCTTTACGCGCCAGAGCTTCTCAGGAAGATCGTCTTCCCGGTAACCGGCATCAAGGAGCACTTGCCTCTCCGGCACGTACTCCTCCTTGCAGTCCGAGCAAAGGCGCCGGGCGAGACGTTGAGCCAGCACACAGTCGACCGACGAAGCCACAAGGAACGGTTCGACGCCCATCTCGGTCAGCCTGGTGATGGCACCTGCGGCATCGTTGGTGTGGAGGGTGGAAAGGACCAGGTGGCCGGTCAGGGCCGATTCGATCGCGATCTTGGCCGTTTCCTGGTCGCGGATCTCACCGACAAGGATGATGTCGGGCGAGCAGCGAAGGAAGGATCGCAGCGCACGGGCGAAAGTCAGGCCAGCCTTCGTGTTCGTCTGAATCTGGTTGACGCCGGCAAGCCGGTACTCGACCGGATCCTCGGCTGTGAGGATGTGCTTGCCGGGGTCGTTCAACACGTTGATGGCCGCGTACAGCGTGGTGGACTTGCCGGAACCGGTAGGCCCGGTCACCAGGATGGCGCCGTACGGCTTGCGGAAAGACGACTCGAAACGCTCCAACGCCTCCGGCAGGAAGCCCAGGTCCTCCAGGCGCATCATGATGCTGTCCTTGCGCAGGATTCGGAGCACAACGCGCTCACCGTACACGGTCGGCAGCGTGGAGACGCGGAAGTCCATCTTGTGCCCGCCGATGGTCAGGGCGCTGTGACCGTCTTGCGGCTTCCTGGTCTCGGCTATGTCCATGTCCGCCATGATTTTGAACCGCGAGATTATCGCTTGTTGCGTGCCCTTTGGGCTCCGCATCATCTCGTGGAGAACACCGTCCACGCGGTAGCGAACGCGCAGGTCTTTCTCTTGCGGCTCGATGTGGATGTCGCTTGCCCTGTCGGCTACCGCCTTGTTGATGATGTAGTTCACGAGCTTGACGATCGGCGCCTCATCAGTGACCTCGGTAAGATCCTCCAGCGAGACGGTCTCGAGCTCGTCTCCCGAATCCATGCGCTCGTCAGTCATCGTAGTGGCCATCTTGTAGTACTCCTCGACCGCGCTGACGATGTCGTCCTTGGTCGAGATGGCCGGCCTGATCTCGTAGCCTGTGATGATGCGCAGGTCGTCCAGGGCAAGCACATTCTGCGGATCGGCCATCGCTACCACGAGCTGGTCTTCCGCTATCTCGACCGGCATCAGCGTGTAGCGTGTGGCGAGATCCTTCGGCACGACAGCGATCGCGTTGGCATCCGGTGTCGTCTGAGAGAAGTCGATGTAGGGAATGCCGATCTGTTTGGCCATCACCGAGAGGATGCCGCCCTGGGTGGCGTAACCCATATCGACCAGCACTCGCCCGAGAGGACTTCCGGTGGCCTTGTGCACCTCGAGCGCATCGGTGAGCTGCTGCTCGGTTATGATTCCGGCGCGCATGAGCAGAACGCCGAGTCGCTCGCCCGCCTCTGCCACTGGGGCATCACTCCGTCCGAATCACCCGGATGATCCAAGCACAGTCCACCGTCACGATAGTACGACAGAAGACGCCCTCTGTGACAGGAGGCGGACGAGTGGGCTAGAGGTCGCGCGAAGCCTGAAGGTCGTCCAGCAAGATCCTTGCGAGGCGTTGATACTCTGCGAAGCTGCGTGATCCTGGCCTGACTC
>JAFGNP010000019.1 GCA_016926975.1 Coriobacteriia bacterium
CACGCCCAGGCGGCGAACTCTCATCCGGGTCCGCCGCTGATCTCGCCTGCACGCAACGCCTCCAACCACCGGACGGCTCCGCCGCGCGGATCCCCGGGCAGCGCTTCCGGAATGCCGGGAACGTGCGGCTCGCCGCTCATCGGCCCTGCCTCCTCACGATCCCGCCGCGCGGAACGTGCACGATATTCGCGCGCATCGACTGTCTGAACTCGTTTATCTCACTTGCAAGCTGCCGCTCCGCCCGTGATGCCGCTGCCTCCGCCTCGGCGAGCTGCGCCTCGAGACGCTCCTTCTCCATCTGCAGCTCGATGATGCGCATCACGCCCGCAAGGTTCACGCCCTCGTCCTGCGTGAGACGCTGGATGAGCTGCAGCCTTTCGATGTCCGATTCCGAGTAGAGCCTGGTGCCGCCCGGTGAACGCGTCGGCTGCACGAGCGCCTTGCGCTCGTAGATGCGCAGCGTCTGCGGGTGCACGCCGGCCAGTTCGGCCGCCACGCTGATCATGTAGACCGGCCTGTCCTTGCTACTTCCTCGCTGTTGTCTCACCACGGCCGGGCCTCCTTTCTCATGCTATGTGCGCCCGCACGTCCTCGTCACGCAGGGATTCGAAGCGCTTCAGCAACTCCTTCTGCTCGGAGGTGAGCTTGCCCGGTACGGCGATCCTCACGCGCACCTTCAGGTCGCCGCTGCCCTTGCCCTTGAGCTTCGGCGCCCCTTTGCCGGGCACTCGCAACACCTTGCCGTCGCTCGTGCCGGGTGCCACTTTGAGCTTCACTTTGCCGCCGTCAGGTGTGGGCACCGTCACCTCCGCGCCAAGCGCTGCCTCGGTGATGGTCACGGGCAGCTCCATCACCACGTCCGCTCCGTCACGGGAGTAGTACTTGTGCGGCCGAATATGCGTCACCACATACAGGTCGCCCGCTGGCGCACCACCGGTGCCGGACTCGCCCTTGCCCGCGAAGCGCAGCTTCCCGCCATCGGTCACGCCCGGCGGTACGTTCACCGTGAGCGGCTTGTTCCTCACGACCTTGCCCTTGCCTTTGCAGGTCTGGCACGGATGCTCGACGATCTTCCCGGTCCCGCCGCACCTCGGGCACGGCCTGGAGAAGCCGAACACGCCCTGCCCCTGGCTGACATGTCCGCTCCCGCTGCAGGCGGGACAGGTGCTGGGACTCGTGCCGGGCTTGGCTCCGGAGCCCTTGCACGTCCCGCAAGTCTCGGTGCGCTTCACGTCCACTTTGGTCGAAGTACCCTTGAGCGCCTCATCGAAAGACAGGGTCAGGTCGTACTGCAGGTCGGTGCCGCGATGCGCGCTCGAGCGTCGGGAACCTCCCCCGCCGAACAGGTTGCCGAACAGGTCGCCGATATCGCCGATATCGACGGTCTGGTAGCCGCCTCCTGCTCCACCCGGAAAGCCACCGGGCCATCCTGCGCCGGCACCGGCACCGCCCGGAGGCACGTTCCCGCCGAAGTAGCGACCGTACTCGTCGTACTGCTTGCGCTTCTCGTCGTCAGAGAGCACCTCGTAGGCCTCGTTGATCTCCTTGAAGCGCTCTTCCGAACCGCCGGCATCCGGATGATGCTTTCGGGCGGCCTTCCGGTACGCCTTCTTGATCTCATCGGCAGTAGCCGTGCGGGGCACGCCGAGTATGTCGTAGTAGTCCTTCTCGGCCATGGCCTACTCCTTAGGCGCGGGGCCTCCGGTACTCACGACCACCGACGCCGGCCTGAGCACCCGGCCGGACATGCGATACCCGTGCTGGTACAACTCCACGACCGTTCCTTCGGCCAGGTCCTCCCGCTGCGCCTGGCCCACCGCCTGGTGCTCGTTGGGATCGAACGGCTCGCCCACAGGGTCGATACGCTCCACGCCCTCCTTGGCGAGCACGTCGAGCAGCTGGCCGAGTGTCATTCGGACTCCGTCCACGAACTCGACGCCCTCTGCGCCCTCATCGGCGTGCACGAGCGCGCGCTCCAGGTTGTCGAGAACAGGCAGCATCTCGGAGATCACGCGCTGCCCGGCCCGCCCTGCAGCATCCTCAGCATCGCGTGCGACTCGCTTGCGATAGTTGTCGAAGTCGGCCTGAAGGCGCTGTGCGGTATCGAGATGCGCGGCAGCCTCTGCCCGCGCAGCCTCGAGTTCCTCTTCCAGCCGGTCCCCCCGAAACTCGAACTCCGCTCCGAGGTCCTCTTCCAGCACGGGATCGGTCATGGGCGACCCGGCCGGGGGAGTCCTGAAGGGAGCCTCCGCAGGGCGCTCTTCCCGAGGACCGCGACCGAAGGGGCTACCCCCGGCCGGGTCTTTCCGCGTGCGGTCCATGGCTACTCGTCCTCTTCGACGACTTCGTAGTCCGCGACTTCCTCGTCACCGGCAGGCTCCGCGCCACCCTCGGCAGCCTGATCTTCCTGCACCTGCTGGTAGACGATCTCCGCCAGCTTGTAGCTCTTCTCCTGCAGCGCCGTCGTGGCCGTGGCGATCGCATCGGTGTCGTCGCCCTCAAGGGCCTTCTTCACCTCGGCGATAGCCGCCTCGATATCGCTCTTCGTGTCCTCCGGCACCTTGTCGCCAAGGTCGGCCATCGTCTTCTCTGTGCCGTAGACAAGACTGTCGGCCGTATTGCGCACCTCGGCCTCTTGCTTCTTCTTCTGGTCCTCGTCGGCGTGACTCTCGGCATCGCTGACCATGCGGTCGACTTCCTCGTCGGAGAGCGCCGTCGATCCGGTGATCGTGATCTTCTGCTCCTGGCCGGTACCCAGATCCTTGGCGCTGACGTTCACGATCCCGTTGGCGTCGATGTCGAAAGCGACCTCGACCTGCGGAATGCCACGCGGAGCCGGCGGGATGTTCATCAGGTGGAACTTGCCTAGCGTCTTGTTGTACGCAGCCATCTCGCGCTCACCTTGAAGAACATGTATCTCCACGCTGGTCTGACCGTCGGCCGCCGTCGTGAAGGTCTCGCTCTTGCGTGTCGGGATGGTGGTGTTGCGCTCGATGAGCTTGGTCATCACTCCACCGAGGGTCTCCACGCCGAGGGACAGCGGGGTCACGTCAAGCAGCAGGATGTCCTTGACGTCGCCGCCGAGCACGCCGCCCTGGATGGCCGCACCCACCGCTACGACCTCGTCCGGGTTGACGCCCTTGTGCGGGTCCTTGCCGGTGAGCTCCTTCACGAGCTCCTGAACGGCTGGCATGCGGGTCGAACCGCCCACGAGGATCGCGTGATCCAGATCGCCCGGCTTGATGCCGGCATCCTTCAGCGCGGTCTGCACCGGCTTGCGGCAGCGCTCGAGCAGGTCGCTTGTGATCTTCTGGAACTCGGCACGAGTAAGCGTGTAGTCGAGATGCTTGGGGCCGCCCGCATCAGCCGTGATGAACGGCAGGTTGATCTGCGCAGTCTGCGTCGTGGACAGCTCGATCTTGGCCTTCTCCGCCTCGGCACGAAGACGCTGAAGCGCCATCTTGTCGACGCGCAGGTCGATTCCGTGGTCCCCGATGAACTTCTCGGCAAGCCAATCGATGACGCGCTGGTCCCAGTCGTCGCCGCCGAGGTGGTTGTCACCGGATGTGGACTTGACCTCGAAGACGCCCTCGCCGATCTCGAGCACGGACACGTCGAACGTGCCGCCGCCGAGGTCGAAGACGAGAATCGTCTGGTCGTGCGCGCCCTTGTCGAGGCCGTACGCCAGCGCAGCGGCCGTCGGTTCGTTGATGATGCGCTTGACCTCGAGGCCGGCGATCTTGCCAGCGTCCTTCGTCGCCTGGCGCTGCGAGTCGTTGAAATACGCCGGTACGGTGATGACCGCCTCGGTCACGGGCTGACCCAGATACGCCTCGGCATCAGCCTTCAGCTTCTGGAGGACCACTGCGGAAATCTCCTCGGGCGTGTAGTGCTTGCCCTCGATCGAGACCATCGAGCGGCCGTCCTTGCCCTTCTCCACGCTGTACGCGATCGTCCCACGCTCCGAGGTGGTCTCTTCAAACTTGCGGCCGACGAAGCGCTTGATCGACGTGACGGTGTTCTCCGGGTTGGTGATGGCCTGGTTCTTGGCGGCCTTGCCGACGATACGCTCGCCGTCCTTGCGGAACGCGACGACAGACGGCGTAGTGCGATCGCCTTCGGCATTCACGATGATCGCAGGTTCGCCGCCCTCGAGAACCGCGACAGCCGAGTTGGTGGTACCGAGGTCGATACCGATGATCTTGCCCATGTTCGGTGCTCCTTCCGATCCCCTCCGGAACGACCGGAGTGGCCTGGTAACTCAGCATCGCCGAGGCGGCATGGTGCCGTCCCAGCGATACCGAGTCTAAAATCTAAGTCATGCATTGTCAACTTATCTAAACGCATGTTATAGAATCCCCCGCCGAAGAATGACCTACAGCCATCGCGAACGGATGCTCTTTACATATCTACGACCTCTCGGTATCATGCGCCGCAATATGACCGCCACCGCCTGCAATGCGACGCGAGAACCGAAGGAGACCTTCCATGCCCCGACCCATCATCAACGAGGACGAATGCTCTGGTTGCGGTATCTGCGTGGACGCATGCCCCGAGAACGTTCTTGAACTCGTCGATGACATCGCCCAGCCCGTCAACGAAGACGACTGCACGGGCTGTGGCACATGCATGGAGGAGTGCCCGATGGGCGCGATCACGGAGATAGAAGAGGACTAGCCGAGCGCTGCGCTCAAGTCCTGTCCTCCCGGGCCAAAGTCCGGAGCTGCTTCCACACGCGACGCTTGCTCGCCTCGTCGCCGAGTGACTTCTCGAAGTCTTCGACCGCCAGAACCTTGCGTCCACCGATTCGGCCGACCACGCCTGGCTCCGGAGACTCGGACCCATACGCGGCGGCAACATCCGCCGATGCACGGGAATCCAGCAGGATCACGGTAAGCGGGTCGATCGCCTCGACAAGCAGCCTGACGCGTGCCAAGGCGTCGCCGTCTGACGCCTTCCCGGGACGGGTGCAGAAGGCATAGCGGGACTCCGGTAGTCCAAGCGCGTCCAGGGCCTTCCCCACAGCGACGCCATCCTCACCCGCAAGAGCCCGCCCCGCTTCCAGGTCGGCCGGACCCGGCTCGCCCTTGACCAACGCGACCTCGGCGAGGACATCGCCCTGTCCGCGGACTGCGCCTTCCGCCTGGACAAGGGCTTCCGCGGCGGCGATCTCCGCGTCAGCCTTGGTCCTGTACAACTCGTCGAGCCGGCGTGCCTCCGCGACGGTTTCGGGCAGCTCGCTCATCGTTGCGAGAGGAACCAGGCGGCCGTGCCCTGCAGCCCTGTTTGCAGCTCTACGGCTGCGCGCCACCCGAACACGGAGGCTGCCTTCTCCGGTGAGAGCAGACTCGCCTCGACGTCTCCGGGACGCGGGTCCACATGCTCAATCTCCCCGGCATAGCGCATCGCTACGCGCAGACCCTCGGCCAGCATCGATACGGTCGTCTCCCGTCCGGTGGAGATGTTGTACGCAGGACCGTTCTCTCCTGGGAGCGCAAGCGTCCCCTCGAACTCTGCGGCCCGGATGCAAGCGCCAACGACATCGGCTACGAAGATGAAGTCGCGGGTCTGACTGCCCGTGCCGTAGATGACCGGCGCCGTGCCGAGTGCCATCCTCGAGGCGAACTGCGCGACCACTCCGCCCTCACCCTCGGCCTTCTGTCGCGGACCGTACACGTTGGCGAAACGCAAGCACGCGAAGTCCACGCCGGCCGGCCGCAGCAATTCGGCGAGCTCTCCTTCCGCTGCAAGCTTGGAGCAGCCGTAGGGTACGGCGGGAGACGCCGGAGACCCTTCGGTGAGAGGAAGCTCGTGCGGCTCGCCGTAGACGGCCGCCGAGGACGCGAACAGCACGCGCCGCGCGCCGGCGTCGACTGCCGCCTTGGCGACAGCTCTCGTGCCCCCAACATTCACGCGGCGGTCGAACTCAGGGTCCTCGATCGAGACGGCCACGCTCACCTGCGCCGCAAGGTGGATCACGACCTCAGGCCGCACCGCGAGCACGGCGGCAGCGAGTTCGGGCGCCGTGATGTCGATTCGCCGCAGTCCTGCGGCGGGATGGATGTTGGCCATCGAACCGCCGGAGAAATCGTCGATGACCGTGACTTCATGACCACCGCTCAACAGCGCGTGCACCAGGTTGCTGCCGATGAATCCCGCTCCTCCGGTGACCAGTACCCGCATGCGTACTCCTATTCTTGCGCCTGCTCGAGACGCCGTACCTCCACCAGGTCGGCCTGTACAACGATGCGATACTGCGCGCTGTACAGCGGATGGCACGCGGTCAGCGTCAGCGTGGGTTGCTCGGTGGAATCCACGACCTCGACCTGCTGTGGCTTGACCACCAACGTGCGGACCACGCTATAGCGATAGCGGCGGTATGGCGAGAACAGGTCGATGGTATCACCCTCGGCGAGCTCATCTAGGCGACGGAAAGGCGCACCGTACGTGGTTCGGTGACCCGAGATACCGCAGTTGCCTGTCGGCCCCGGAAGGTCACTCCAGTCTATCCAACCCGGTCCGCTTCGCAGGTCCTGCGGCCTGACCCCGTGGATGACCATCACATCCAGGCCAAGGTCGGGGATGACGATGCGGCCGAAGACATCGCCCTCGGAGAGTCCCCTCCAGTAGGCGCGGTCCTCTTCTTCCCATCCGTCGAAATCGCGTTGCGGACCCGACATGATGACCTGCTCGTCCGGATCCTCGGAAGCGAACACCAGCACCTCCGGATTGCTCTCGCGCAACTCCTTCTGAGCGAGAGAACCCACTAGAGTCGTCAGGGCATAGTAGAACAGCAGGCCGAGCGCGATGCCAAACATCACGTTGCTCGCCACACGCAACCATCGCGCGGAACACCCCTTCCGGCGTCGCACCCGAGAATCGTCTCTTGAGACTGTGACACTTGTCACAAATAGGCCCCCACGAATCGCCCGAATGACCTGAAGTCCGACTATACCCGTGCCGATATGTCCAGTGTAAGCGATTGAAAAGCGAACATCGGAACGCTCCCGAAAAGGCACGGTCGGCCGAAAGGCCGACTTCGCAAAGTCACGGGTCTACAGGAAGCC
>JAFGNP010000020.1 GCA_016926975.1 Coriobacteriia bacterium
GGGAGGCTTCTCGACGAGGTCCGTGATCTTCCACACGCCTGGCTCGACCTCATGACCGGCGATGACTCCGTAGCGGCTGACGTACTGGGACTCCACCGGCTGCACCGCCAGAACTGACGCCCCGTATTTCTCGTAGGCCGCCTTCAGCTTCGGCAGGCAATCGTTGTTGGGAACGAGAACGTCACCGAGCATCACGTAGAACGGCTCGTCTCCGGTGTGCGCAGCGCCGCACATGACCGCATGCCCGAGACCACGCGGACGACCCTGCCTCACGTAGAAGACGTTGGCCAGATCGGGGATCTGACGTATCTGCCGCAGCCGCTCCGTGTTGCCGGAGCGCTCCAGGAGGTCCTCGAGCTCGACCGAACGGTCGAAGTGATCCTCGATCGCGCGCTTGCCACGGCCGGTTACCACGAGAACGTCGCCCACACCTGCAGCAACGGCTTCCTCAACGACGTACTGGATGACCGGCTTGTTCACGACCGGAAGCATCTCCTTCGGCTGTTCCTTGGTCGCCGGAAGGAAGCGCGTGCCGAGTCCTGCCGCCGGGATGATCGCCTTCATGTCTCTCCTTCTTCCACCCCAGGGACCACGCGAAGTGTGTGGCCGAAACGCATGACGCGGCACGGGTTGCCCGCGCCGCGTCCACTAGCCTACACCAGGTGTGACGAACGTCAATCGGTTAGATGACGATAAGGCTACAGGACCGCCAGCACCTCGGCCGCCGCCGAAGTCATCGCATCGATATCGGCATCGCTGTGGGCCATGCCCACGAAAGTCGCCTCAAACTGGCTCGGCGCCAGCAATATGCCCCTTTCGAGCATGCCGCGGAAGTAGGACCCGTAGCGCTCGGTGTCGCTGGTCGAGGCGGTGGACCAATCGCGGACTGTCTCGGCGGTGAAGAACATGCAGGCCATCGAGCCGACGCGAGTCAGGAAGGCGTCGATTCCCGCCGAGTCCGCTGCGGACCGCAGACCTGCCTCGAGCCGCGCGCCCTTCCGCTCGAGCTCGTCGTAGACACCGGGCTTCGACAACTCGCCGATCAGCGCCAGCCCGGCCACCATCGCGACCGGGTTGCCCGAAAGCGTTCCCGCCTGGTACACGGGGCCGACGGGCGCAAGCCGTTCCATGATCTCGCGCTTACCGCCGAAAGCGCCCACCGGGAAGCCGCCTCCGATGATCTTGCCCAGCGTGGTGAGGTCCGGCAGAACGCCATACCTCTCCTGCGCACCTCCCAGAGCCACGCGGAAGCCGCTGATCACTTCGTCGAATATCAGCACGGTGCCGTAGTGGTCGCACAGATCGCGCAGACCCTGCAGGAAGCCCTCGGCAGGAGGCACCACGCCCATGTTGCCGGCTACCGGCTCCACGATGACAGCGGCGATCTGGTCGCCTTCGGCCTGCAGCGCCGACGCGACCGCGTCGAGGCCGTTGTACGGCAGAACGATCGTGTCAGCCGCGGCGCCGGCGGTGACGCCCGGGGTGCTGGGTATGCCGAGGGTGAGAAGACCGCTTCCCGCCGCAACCAGAAGCGCATCAGAGTGACCGTGGTAGTTGCCATCGAACTTGATGAACTTGTCGCGACCCGTGTAACCGCGCGCAAGACGGATCGCGCTCATGGTGGCTTCGGTCCCGCTGGAGACCATGCGCACCATCTCTACCGACGGTACCGAGGCGCATACCGCCTCGGCCATCCGCACCTCGATCTCCGTGGGCGCACCGTAACTGGTACCGCGGTCCAACTGCTCGCGCACCGCCTGGAGCACCACCTCCGGCGCATGGCCGAGGATCATCGGGCCCCACGAAGCGACGAAATCGATGTACTCGTTGCCATCGGCATCCCACACGTGAGAACCCTTCGCGCGGTCGTAGAACACCGGGTCGGTGCCGACGCTCTTGAACGCGCGCACTGGCGAGTTCACGCCGCCCGGGATCACGCTCTGAGCGCGGGCGAACAGGTCCGATGAGTTTGCAGACTGCATGTCCGAAATCCCCCTGAGGGTGAGTAGGTTACGGCCGACAGTGAGTATATCAGCCGACGACGCGGACCGATGCCGAGGCATCGGGCCTGTGAGTCAGTCCCCGTCGGTGAAGTAGCGCATGCCCGAACGGAAGTACTCCCGCACGGGGTACGCGATGCGCGGCGCGTCGAACTCTCCCGCGATCCTGATGCGATCTATCGCCCGGTCGATGTCTCCGCGCGTCTCCCCCTCGATGATGGAGAGGACCGCCATGCCACCGGGTATCCGCCGCTCGAAGCAGTGGATCACCTCCGGGAACGAAGCGATCAGACGGCCCGCGGCTTCCGTGTCCACGATCCCCCGCCAGACTGCCAGGGTGACCCTCCACGGCTCCTCGCGCGTGCGCCTGGTAGCCGCAAGACGGCTGATGCCGCCCGAAGACGCGAGCAAAGACGTTCTCTCGAGCGCCCAGCGCTCGTCGACATCGAAACCGCACTCTCCCAGAGTCTGCCCCAGCTCGGAGAAAGGGCGCTCCACCAGCGGGAGATCTCCTTGCAGCAAGCGGACAAGCGCCTTCTCGTCGCGGTCCAGCCTGGGGGCCTGATGGTCCGCGGCGGTATCCGACGGCGGCTCCGGGATGCCATCGGCGTCGAACGAGGCGGTGACCTTGAACCGCTCATCCGGGAGCACCCGGTACCGGTCCGCCGCGCCTGCCGCCGCGGCGATCTCGCTCTCGGCTATCTCGAGACGCACGCGGGAAGGAACGACAAGCGTGTACCAGAGCCGGTAGCGGTCATCCATCTCGAAGACGTGGGTGACGTTGGGAAGCGCGGCCAGCATCGCCACGACATCCTCGGTGCGGTCCTCGGGCAAGGCGAGCGCCTCCAGAGAAGCCTGGTAGCCGAGGTGCCCGGGTGAGAAGAGCGCGCCCACGCGGCAGATGGTGCGCTGCTCCTTCATCTCTCGAAGGGCCGACAGGGCCTCCGACTCGGAGACGCCGATTCGTGTGCCGAGATCGGCGAACGGGCGCAGAGCTACCGGCAGCCCTTCGGCCAGCGCGGCGAGCAGCCGCGCCCTCTTGTCTTCAAGCGGGTCGGACATCGTATCCTCCAGGGCCTAATGAAGGCCCGTGTGGGTCATTCTCCCGGGTTCTCCCCGGTCCAGCCTGGCGGCTCGTAGATGCAGTAGGGCTCCGAAGCGAGATAGTCGCCCGTCACCGCAAGCGCACGGGCGCGACAACCGCCGCAAACGGCCTTGTACTCACAGGCGCCGCACTTGCCCTTGAGCAGCGAATAGTCGCGAAGTTCGTTGAATACCTTCGACTCGGTCCAGATCTGCGAGAACGGCTGCTCCTTCACGTTGCCGAGCTGCATATCGAAGTAGCCGCAGGGCTGGATGTCGCCGGTGTGGCTGATGAAGCAGAACGTGATGCCGCCGAGGCAGCCACGCGTCATCGCATCGAGACCGTACTCCTCGCGGGTGACCTTCTTGCCCTCGGCCTTCGCGAGCTGCCGGATGATGCGGTAGTAGTGCGGCGAGTCGGTGGGCTTGAAGTGCAGCGGGCTCGTCTTCTGGCGGTGGTACGCCCAGGTCAGAACCTTCTCGTACTCCTCCGGGGGCAGTTCCTTGTCGAGCAGATCGCTACCCCGGCCGGTCGGCACCAACATGAAGATGTGGAACGCGTCGATGCCGAGTTCTTCGGCCAGGTCGTGGACGTCGGCCACCTTGGTGTGGTTCAGCGTGGTGACCGTCATGTTGATCTGCACGCCGACGCCGTGCGCCTTGGCCATCTTGATCCCCGCGATCGAGGCATCGAACGCGCCCTCCTGGCCCCTGAACGCGTCGTGCTCCTCGGCTGTCGGGAAGTCGATCGAAACGCTGATGCGCGGGATCCTGTGCTCGGCCATCTTCGCGGCGATGTCCTCGGTGATGAGCGTGGCGTTCGTGCCGATCACCGGCATGCAGCCTTTTTCGTGCAGATAGTCGACGATCTCCCAGATATCGGGCCTCATGAGCGGCTCGCCGCCCGTGAGGATCACGATCGGGTTGGAGATGGTCACGATGTCGTCTATGACCGACTTGATCTCGGCCAGCGACAGCTCGCCCTCGTAGTGCCCGAACTCGGCTGCCGCGCGGCAGTGCGCGCAACTCAGGTTGCACGAGCGGGTGATCTCCCACGCAATGATGCGTGGCGCCTTGATGCCCGTGCGCTCCTCGTACGCGATGGCCGCCTCGCCACCGCCGGGCCTGAACCCCACGCTCCGCGCGCCGCCGTGCCGCTGGCGGTCCATCGACACGCCGGCCGGATGACCCACCGGCACCGCGACACCCTCCGTGCCGCAAGGCGCCATCACCTCGGCCATCTCCTGCTCATCCAGCGCCGGCCGCTCGCTCCCGAACTTTCCCTCTAGTTCCGGATCCGGCCGCGCATCGGAGTTGCCCACGTTGTCGGCCACTACTTTCCTTCCTTCAGCCAGCGCGCTGCGTCCTTCGCGTGGTAAGTGATGATGATGTCGGCGCCGGCGCGCTTCATGCCCGTAAGCGTCTCGAGCACGAGCCGCTTCTCTTCGATCCAGCCGTTTGCGGCAGCCGCCTTCACCATCGCGTACTCGCCGCTGACGTTGTAGGCGCACAGCGGGTAGCCGAACTCGTCCTTCACTCGGCGGATGACGTCCATGTACGCGAGCGCAGGCTTCACCATGACGATGTCGGCGCCCTCGGCGATGTCGAGGGCGGTCTCGCGGAGCGCCTCCTCGCCATTGGCCGGATCCATCTGGTAGGCGCGACGATCGCCGAACGCCGGAGCGCTGTCCGCCGCTTCGCGGAACGGGCCGTAGTATGCCGAGGCGTACTTGGCCGAGTAGGACATGATCGGCACCTCGGAGAACCCTTCGTCATCGAGAGCCGAGCGGATAGCGGCTACCCGCCCGTCCATCATGTCGCTGGGCGCGATGACGTCCGCGCCGGCCGCTGCATGGCTGACCGCTGTGTTGGCCAGCAGCTCGAGCGTCACGTCGTTCATGACGCAGCCGCCCTCGTCGAGCACGCCACAGTGACCGTGGCTCGTGTACTCGCACATGCAGACGTCTGTGACTACTGTGAAGTCCGGGTCGTAGGCTTTGATGGCGCGGACCGCTTGCTGCACGATGCCGTCCTCAGCGTAAGCTCCACTGCCCGCTTCGTCTTTGAACTCGGGCAATCCGAACAGGATCACCGCCGGGATGCCGAGGCTCTTGAGCTCGTCGACCTCCGACGGAAGCTGGTCGAGAGTCAGCTGGAAGACGCCCGGCATAGAGGCGATCTCATCTCGCTTGCCGCTGCCGAACTTCACGAACAGCGGATAGATGAGGTCCTGGACGTCTAGTGCGGTCTCGCGCACCATCGCCCTGAGCGCTGGCGTACGGCGCAGGCGACGCGGCCGGTAGGCAGGGAACTCCATGAGGCCTCCTTTGACGAGAACCGAGCGGCAGAGCAGCCGGGCATATTGCCCCGGCAGGTTACTCCACGAACGGCTCCACACTGGACTCGGCACTGGCGTCGGAATCGCTGACCGACGGGGATGCCTTGTCACCGACTTTGAAGCCGACGAACCGCTTGTACTGTAGCGCCACGATCAGCGCTGCAGCCGCGATAGCGGCCCAGAATAGTATCTGCGTGATGATGTAGACGACCTGGCCCCACTCGGAGAACCAGACAAGAAACGCGTTGGTGGTAGTGGCGCCCATATGAGTTCCTTTCGTAAGGTGCGTATCTTGCATTGTAGGACAGTCTGGGCGACCCGCTGCATGCAGGCCGCCCAGACGTCGAATCCGGTGGTGGAGATGAGCGGGCTCGAACCGCCGACCTCTGCGTTGCGAACGCAGCGCTCTCCCAGCTGAGCTACATCCCCAC
>JAFGNP010000021.1 GCA_016926975.1 Coriobacteriia bacterium
GAGAGCTCGTCCATGCCGAGGATGGCGATGATGTCCTGGAGGTCCTTGTAACGCTGCAGGACCTGCTGGACGCCACGCGCCACTCGGTAGTGCTCCTCGCCGACGACCGCCGGGTCGAGCGCGCGCGAAGTGGACGCGAGCGGGTCGACGGCCGGGTAGATGCCGAGCTCCGCGATAGAGCGCGAAAGGACGCTCGTCGCATCGAGGTGCGTGAACGCCGTAGCCGGCGCCGGGTCGGTCAGGTCGTCGGCAGGCACGTAGATGGCCTGCACGGAAGTGATCGACCCGTTCTTGGTGGACGTGATGCGCTCCTGGAGCTCACCCATCTCAGTGGCAAGCGTGGGCTGGTAGCCCACGGCACTCGGCATACGGCCCAGAAGCGCCGACACCTCCGAACCCGCCTGTGTGAAGCGGAAGATGTTGTCGATGAACAGGAGTACGTCCTGTCCCTGATCGCGGAAGTACTCCGCCGAGGTCAGACCGGCGAGACCCACGCGCAGGCGGGCTCCCGGAGGCTCGTTCATCTGTCCGTACACGAGGCACGTCTTCTCGATGACGCCCGACTCGGACATCTCGTTGTAAAGGTCGGTGCCCTCGCGCGTACGCTCGCCTACGCCGGTGAACACCGAGGTGCCGCCGTGCTGCTGGGCGAGGTTGTTGATGAGCTCCATGATGATGACGGTCTTGCCCACACCGGCACCGCCGAACAGACCCGTCTTGCCACCCTTGATGTAGGGTTCGAGCAGGTCGACGACTTTGATGCCGGTCTCGAAGATCTCCGTCTTCGGCTCGAGGTCCTCGTACTCCGGGGCCTCTCGGTGAATCGGGTAGTAGCCCTCGACTTCCGGCATCGGCTTGCCGTCGACAGGCTCGCCGATGACGTTCCATATCCGCCCGAGGGTAGAAGGTCCGACAGGCATCTGGATCGGTGCGCCGGTGTCGATCACGTCCATACCGCGGGTGATGCCATCGGTGGAGGACATGGCCACTGCGCGCACGAGATTCCCCGGCAGATGCTGCTGTATCTCCGCGACAAGATGGACCTTGCCGATCGCGGTCTCGCCGTCGACGGTGAGCGCGGTGTGGATCGCCGGGATCGCGTCGGGCGCGAACTCCACGTCTATGACCGGGCCGACGACGCGAACTATACGTCCGACGTTCATAGGTGACTTCTCCTTGTTCTCTGCCATGCGTTACGCCTCCTCAAGCGCCGCTGCGCCACCGACGATCTCGGCGATCTCGGTGGTGATGGCCGCCTGGCGGGCGCGGTTGTAGCTACGTGTGAGAGTGGTGATCATCTCGCTCGCGTTGTCCGAAGCGGACTTCATGGCCGTGCGGCGAGCACCATGCTCCGATGCCGCCGATTCCATGAGCGCCCGGTACACGAGCGTTTCGACATAGGTGGGAAGCAGGTGCTCGAGCACCTGGGCCGCAGTAGGCTCGAAGAGGTACTCGGCACGCATGCCCTTGGCGGACTCTTCCTCTTCGACCTCGACGATTCGCCGCTCGATCGGAAGCAGCTGGTAGGTCTCTGCCTTCTGCTCGGCCACATTCTTGAAGCGATTGAACACTATGTATGCAGCGTCGATCTCACCGGCCTCGTAACGCGTGATGATGCTCGTCGCAATGGCGCGCGCGTCAGCGAAGGTAGGCTTGTCGGAGATGTCGCGATACTCGGCAAGAGGCTCGATACCCCGGTACCGCAGGTACGCGGCAGCTTTCTTGCCGACGGCGATCACATCGGACTCGGCACCTTCAGCGGCCTCGCGGCGGATCGTCTCCTCGGTGATGCGCAGTATGTTGCTGTTGAAAGCGCCGCACAACCCGCGGTCGCTCGTTATGCAGACCAGCACGATCCGCTTGCGCTCCTCATGCTCCTCCAGCAGCGGGTGGCTGACGCCCTGCACGTAGCGGGCGACGTTCTGCAGCACTTCCATCATCGCGAAAGCGTAGGGGCGTGCGGACTCTATGCGCTCCTGCGCTTTCTTGATCTTCGCAGTGGCCACCATCTCCATGGTGCGCGTGATCTGCGACGTGCTCTGCACGCTCACTATCCGTTGCTTGATGCCGCGAAGGTTCGGCATGTCGCCCCTAGCCCTCTGTTCCGAAGCCGACTTTGAACTCGTCGATCGCGGCGGCCAGTGCATCACCGTTCGAGTCCGTAAGTTTCTGCTCGGACGTGATCGACCGACCGATCTCGGGGTGCGCGTTCTCCAGGAAGACAAGCAGCTCATCACGGAACCGCCCGACGTCCTCGAGGGGCAGGTCGTCAACGTAACCCTTGGTCCCGGCAAAGATCGCGATCACCTGCTGTTCCACAGGATATGGGACGAAACGCCCTTGCTTGGTGAGTTCCACCAGCCGCGCGCCGCGGTTCAGCGTGGACTGCGTCGCCTTGTCCAGATCGCTTCCGAATTGCGCAAAAGCCGCGAGTTCGCGGTAGCGAGCCAGATCCAGACGCATCGACCCGGCGACCTGCTTCATCGCCTTGATCTGCGCGTTGCCACCGACTCGCGACACCGAGATGCCCACGTTGATAGCCGGGCGAACACCCTGGAAGAACAGGTCGGACTGCAAGAAGATCTGACCGTCGGTAATGGATATGACGTTGGTCGGGATGTACGCGGACACGTCACCCGCCTGGGTCTCGATCACCGGCAGAGCGGTCAGAGAACCTCCTCCGTTGGCGTCGCTGAGCTTGACGGCTCGCTCCAGCAGGCGGCTGTGCAGGTAGAAGACGTCGCCGGGGTACGCCTCGCGACCCGGCGGGCGGCGAAGCGTCAGCGACATCTGGCGATAGGCCACAGCCTGCTTGGAGAGGTCGTCGTAGATGCACAGCACGTGGCGACCCGGGTTGTCGGCCGAAGCCGGACTCCCGTCCGCGCCGGTGTACATGAAGTACTCACCCATCGCGCACCCGGCCATGGGAGCCAGGTACTGGAGCGGGGCCGGATCCGATGCGTTGGCTGCTACGACTATCGTGTAGTCCATAGCCCCGTTGGCCTCAAGGGTTTCCACCACGCCCGCCACGGTCGAGGCCTTCTGGCCGATCGCGACGTAGATGCAGATGAGATCCTTGCCCTTCTGGTTGATGATCGCGTCGATCGCCACCGCGGTCTTGCCGGTCTGGCGGTCACCGATGATGAGCTCGCGCTGGCCCCGTCCGATCGGGATCATCGCATCGATCGCCATGATGCCGGTCTGCACGGGCTCGTGCACGCCCTTGCGCTCGATAACGCCCGGCGCGCGGAACTCTACCGGCCTCACGCCTTCTGCGGCGATGGGATCTTTGCCGTCGAGCGGCTGACCCAACGGGTTGACGATCCGTCCCAGCATCGCAGACCCCGAGGGGACCTCGACTATACGCCCGGACGTTCGGACGATGTCGTTCTCCCTGATGAGCGACGTCTCGCCGAGCAGCACGGCGCCTACCTCGTTCTCGTCGAGGTTCAGAGCCAGGCCGTAGACGATCTCGCCTCCACCGCCGATGAACTCCAGAAGCTCGCCGGACATAGCGCCCTTCAGGCCCTCGACACGCGCGATGCCGTCGCCGATCTGGATGACGGTACCCACCTCACGTACGTCAACGGAGGCCTGGTACGACTCAAGCTGCGTTCGCAGCACGTCGCCGATCTTGGCTGCGGTGATCTCTGCCACTTACGCTTCACCTCCCTGACGTGCGGTCGTGAGAGCCTGGCGCACGCCCTCGAGCTGGGAAGTGACGGTCCCATCGAGTACGCGGCCGGCTACGTTTATGCGGATCCCGCCCAAGATCGTGCCGTCCACCCGCTCGCGCAGGTTGACTGGCCTTCCCATGGAGTCCGAGAGCTGTTTGATGATCTTGGCCCGGAGTGAGTCGTCAAGCTCGATGGCCGTCGTGACCTCGGCCACCACGATGCCGCGCTCCGCTTCCGCAGTCTCGCCGTATATGCGCGCAAGGTCGCTGACGGAATCGATCATCCCGCGCTCGACCATCAGCGTCACTATCGCAAGCGCCTCAGGCGTGACCGACTCGCCGAAAATGTCGCGCATGATGTCGCGCTTCTTCTCGGCGGGCAGGCTCGTGTCCCGCAGCACCTGATGCAAGTCGACATGACCGCGCACCGCTCTGGTCACCGACGCAAGGTCGTCACCGACTGCATCCACGACGTCAGCGACCGTGGCGAGCTCGAAGAGGACCCTGGCGAGGGTCTCGATCGTCTCGCTAGTTCTCATTCAGGCTCCCCACTTCCGTGAGGTACTTGTCGATGAGCGCCTCGTGGTCCTTCTTGCTGAGGCTCGAGCCGAGGATCTTGCCGGCAACAGCCACCGACAGGTCGGCGACCTCACCGCGGATCTCGGTCATGGCCGAGGCCTTCTCGGCCTTGATCGCCTCGATGGCCTTGGTCTTCTCCGCCTCGGCCTCATCCTTGGCCTTGGTGAGGATCTCGGCCTTCATGGACTCGGCCACCTTGCGACCCTGCTCGATGACCTGCGTGGCCTCGGCACGCGCCTCGGCCATCTGTACCTTGTACTCCTCCAAGAGCCGCTCGGCCTCGACACGGGTGTCCTCGGCCCTCTCAAGCGACTCTCGGATCTTGTTGGCGCGCTCGTCCAACATCTTCGTGATCGGCGGAAACGCGAACTTCGCCAAGAAGAAGAAGAGGATCACGAACGCGACAACGTTGACCAACATCTCTGTGGTCTGAGGAATGATTAGTTCCACGCTGCCCGCTCCTCCCGCTCGTCAGTGGCCGTCTAGCCGGCGTTAAGAACGAAGCCGAGCACGAAGCCGAGAAGCGCGATAGCCTCGATCATGCCGAGTGCGATGAACATTGCGGTCTGCAGACGGCCGGCCATTTCCGGCTGGCGGGCCATCGACTCGAGGGCCTTGCTGCCCACGATGGCGAGACCGAACGCAGGGCCGATGGCGCCGATACCGAACGCAAGCGCAGCACTTAGAGATGACATACCTTCCTCCTTCTAGTTCCCACCCTCCGGTTCATCCGGAAGGCGATTGAACCCACTACCGTTCACGCCGCATCTTGCGGCGAGTGAAGCCTTAGTGTTCGCCCGCGTGAAGCGCGCCGTCGATGTACACGGCGGTCAGTATCGAGAAGATGTACGCCTGCAAGATCGCGACGATCAGCTCGAACACGCGCAGAACTATCTGCATCAAGACCGACAGCGGTACCACGGCGACGCTCACCGCTGTGAACTTCTCGATGAACAGCGCTGCGAAGATGGCGAAGACGCCCAACATCACGTGCCCGGCGTACATGTTGGCGAACAGACGGAGGCCGAGAGTGAAAGGCCGCAGCAGGTGCGAGAGAATCTCCAGAATGAAGATCAGCCACGCGAGCGCCCAGGGCGTCCCATGCGGAACGAAGCTCTTGATGTACTTGAAGAACCCTACCTTCTTGATGCCGATCCCGTTGTACACGATGAACACGATGATCGCCCACGTGAAAGTAGTGCCCACGGTGCCGGTGCCCGGAAGCGCCGGGGGGATGTTGCCGAGCAGGTTGTTGAAGAGTACGAAGAAGAACATCGTGCCCAGGAACGGGAAGTACTTCTTCCCTTCGGGCCCCATGACATCCACGCAGATGCCGTTGCGGACGAACTCGACGCCAGCCTCGGCAAGATTGCCTATCCCGCTCGGCACGAGCTTGACCTTGCGTGACCCGATGGTGAAGAACACCAGGAGCAGGATTATCGCCACGATCAGCCAGAACGTGTAGTTGGTCAGGCTGAACGAAGCGCTCTCGGAGAACGGTATCACCGACAGCTCGTGCAGCAGATGCCCGATCTTCTCGGTTATCGGGCTTACTTCCGCCGCAGCTTCAACTGCGTGGGCAACAGGTGCAGACACGTGCAGTCTCCCTCCCTATACGGACGTGTGGGTTGTTCGTACGCAAGACACTCTCACGGCCTCGTACCCCAGACCGGCGATGAACGATGTACCCAGGACGAACCCGAACACCGGGAGGCCGTCCGGAGCGAAAAGGAAGTAGAGGGTCAGCGCGACAAGCGCCAGGAAGAATCGCAACCCCATCATCGCGGCGACAAGCGCGAAGCCTTTGATCGGATCTGCGGGAGTGATCAGGTGGCTGGCGCGCCTGGAGATGAGCGTCATGAAAACGCCCAGCAGCGCACCGAGCGCTGCGGCGATAACAGGATGGGCCAGCAGGGAGGATGCAGCGGAAATCTGGCGGTCCTTTCGCACGAATCCCTCACGCTACGCGAAGTCACGCTTCGGGGATCATGAAGGCGGAGAGAACGGCACACGGAGCAGGAAGTGACCGTCAATCCACATCCGGACCCCGGGGGTGGCCTCGGAAAGCGTGCTCACTATACAACAACCACTAAGGCACAACAACACTTCTTAATGCAGCGGTTTGCGCGCCTTGCGTCCCCCTCATTCCTCCTCGTGATGAGCGACTTCGAACAGGCCCAGCCAGTAGGCCATGAGGCCGGAAAGGCCCGCGAGGACCATGAACGTCATGATCCGGAACATCGGGGCAGCCCAGCGCATGGCATATCCGCCCACGGCGAGCGCGATCGACCAAACGTAGATGATCAACACCGTCTGCCTCTGGCTGAAACCGCGCCCGAGAAGCCGGTGATGTACGTGGCCCTTGTCGGCCTCGTGCAGCGGCCTGCCACCTCGCCGTCGGCGGACGATAGCTGAGAGTGTGTCGAACACGGGCACGCCGATGATAAGCAATGGCACGACCAGGGTTATCGCCGCAACCGACTTCATGACGCCCAGAAGAGCGATGCAAGCCAGGGTGAATCCCAGGAACAGCGCCCCTGAGTCTCCCATGAAGATCGAAGCCGGATTGAAGTTGTAGCGCAGGAATCCGACGCACACGCCAACCAGCGCAGCCGCCAGTACGGCGGCCAGAGCCTGGTTGGACTCCTCGGCAAGGACCAGAAGACTGACCGCCGCGATAGCGGTTATGCCCGCCGCCAGCCCGTCCAGCCCATCTATGAGATTGATGACGTTGGCAAAACCCACCATCCAGAAGAGGGTGACCGGAAGCGAGAGCACGCCGATCAGAAGGAGCCCTCCACCGAACGGGTTGCCGATGAAATCGATCCGCACGCCGCTGGCCGCCCAAGGCATGTATGCCACCAGAGCTGCGAGGATCTGCCCCACCAGCTTCTGGCCTGCGGAGAGATCCAAGATGTCGTCTAAGAGACCGACGCCGAACATGAGTGTCAGGCCGACGAGCAGGCCGGCGACGGGCTCCCCGACCAGCGTGAGCGATGCCGGCCACCCCCAGAAGGCCTCTCCGGCCCAGCGCATCAGCATCGCCGCGGCAAAGCCGGCGAACATCGCGACTCCGCCGATGCGCGGAACCACGCCGTGGTGCACGTGGCGCCCACCCGTCTTCGAGACGATGCCCCAACGGTTGCCCACCAGGCGTACGAGCGGTGTCACCGCCAGGGTGACGACCAGCGCAGTGATGATCACGAACAGGTGGTGCAACAGGTTCACGCGCGCTCTCCACTGCCGACGCATCGGATCCTGACGCCCGCTTCGTCCAGCATCTCTGTGGCGAGCTCGTCGGGATATGCCTCCCGGTAGACGATTTCGGTCACGCCGGCGTTGATGAGTATCTTCGCGCACAGAACGCACGGCTGATGCGTGCAGTAGACGGTCGAGCCGTCGATGGCGATACCGTGCCGGGCGGCCTGTATCACCGCGTTCTGCTCCGCGTGGATGCCCCGGCAGAGCTCGTGTTGCGTGCCCGAGGGAATGCCCCTCTGCTCGCGCAGGCACCCCACCTCATCGCAGTGCGCAAGCCCGGCAGGGGCGCCGTTGTAGCCGGTGGCCAGGATGCGCTTGTCCTTCACGAGCACGGCGCCTATGCGTCGCCGCACGCAAGTCGCCCGGCCGGCGACCTGGTCGGTTATCGCCATGAAGTACTCGTCCCAGGATGGTCGAGTCATTCGCAGTCCCCTCGCCCTACAGCTCCGGATAGAGCGGATGCGCGTCTATCAGCGCCCGCACCTCTGAGCGGATGCCGGCCAGGCGCGTCTCATCGTTGCGGTTGAAGATCGTTTCTGCGATCAGTCGGCCAACCGTGTGCGCCTCCTCCTCGGAGAAGCCGCGCGTCGTCATGGCCGCAGAACCCACCCTGATACCGCTTGTCACGAACGGGCTCTCGGGGTCATTGGGTATCGCGTTCTTGTTCACCGTGAAGCCGATCTCCTCCACCAGGCGCTCGGCATCCTTGCCCGTTATCGACGCCGGCCTCAGATCCACCAGCATGAGGTGGTTGTCGGTACCGCCGGACACGAGACGCAGCCCGCCTTCCACCATAGCCTCACCCATGACCCTGGCATTCACCACGACCCGGTCGATGTACTCCTTGAACTCCGGCTGCATCGCTTCGTGGAATGCCGCCGCCTTAGCCGCGATTATGTGCTCCAGCGGACCGCCCTGCAGCCCGGGGAACACGGCCTTGTCGATGGCCGTAGCGTGCTCGGCCTTGCACAGGATCAGACCGCTGCGAGGCCCGCGAAGCGTCTTGTGAGTGGTTGACGTCACCACGTCCGCGTGAGGCACCGGCGAAGGATGCGCCCCGGTCGCCACCAGCCCGGCGATGTGCGCCATGTCCACCATGAGCTTCGCGCCCACCTCGCCGGCGATCGCCGCGAACCGCTCGAAGCCGATCACTCGCGGATAGGCCGACGCTCCGGCAATGATCATCTTCGGCCGGTGCTCCTTGGCGAGCCGCTCGACTTCGTCGTAGTCGATGCGTTCGTCTGGACCAAGACCGTACGGGACCACGTTGAACCACCGGCCGGAGAAGTTCACCGGCGAACCGTGCGTGAGGTGGCCGCCCATGGCCAGATTCATGCCGAGGTATGTGTCGCCCGGCTCCATGAAAGCGTAGTAAGCCGCGAGGTTCGCGGGCGCACCCGCATGCGGCTGCACGTTGGCGTGATCGGCGCCGAACAAGGTCTTCGCACGCTCACGGGCGAGGTCCTCGACCACGTCAACGCGCTCGCAGCCTCCGTAGTAGCGCTTGCCGGGCAGCCCCTCCGCGTACTTGTTGGTGAGTACAGTGCCGGCTGCTTCGAGCACCGCCATGGATACGAAGTTCTCGGACGCGATGAGCTCGATCGTGCCACGCTGACGAGCGAGCTCGGCATCGATCGCCGCTGCCAGTTCCGGGTCGGACTCGGGGATGTAGCGCAGTGCCATGTGGGTTCTTCTCCTCTACAGTCCGCGCTCTTCGAGTGCGCTGATCTTGTCTATGCGGCGCTGGTGCCGACCGCCCTCGTATTCGGTGCCGAGAAACGCCGCGACGACCTCATCGGCTACTTCCGGTGACATGTAGCGACCCGGCAGCGTCAGCACGTTGGCGTTGTTGTGTCGCCGCGCCATGACGGCCACCTCCAGATCGCTCGCCTGCACCGCACGCACGCCGGGCACCTTGTTCGCCGCGATGGCCATGCCCAGACCCGTGCCGCAGACGAGAATGCCCGAATCGGCGTCTCCCCGTGCGACCGCCCGGGCGACTTCGGCAGCGAAGTCCGGATAGTCCACGGACTCCTCGCTGTAGGTTCCGACATCCGTGACGTCGTTGCCGAGCTCCGCAAGCCTGGCCTTCACGTGTTCTTTCAGCTCGAAGCCGGCATGATCGGCGCCGACATGGATGCGCATGGGCTCCCCTAACATCGATGCGGGAGACGACCGGCGAGGCCGCCTCCCGCAGATTGTACCGTATAGGCTCAGGCTGAAGCCTTAGACCGCAAGACCCTTCGCAACCGTCATGATGTCCTCGGCCGAAATCGGTCCGACACGAGTCACGATGGGTTCGGGACCCGTGCAATCCACGACCGTGGAGGCCATCTTGTGCGGGGTCTCCCCTCCGTCAAGCGTGACATCGGCCGCCGCGATAATGCGCTCCTCGAGCTCCTCGTAAGATGCGGCAGCAGGCCGTCCGGATGTGTTCGCCGAAGTGGTGATGATCGCCGCACCGGATGCACGGATAAGCTCCTGCACCAACTCGTGATCGGGTGACCGAAGC
Organism: Coriobacteriia bacterium; assembly: GCA_016926975.1. GTDB lineage: Bacteria > Actinomycetota > Coriobacteriia > Anaerosomatales > Anaerosomataceae > UBA6100. The sequence goes on from JAFGNP010000021.1 coordinate 10,029, forward strand.
GCCACCGCACCACGGTCATCGCGGAACTCGGGAGCTACGATATCTGCAGCCTGGACGACCAGGGTGAGGGCCCCCGGCCAGAATGCGCGCGCAAGCTGGTGAGCGTATTCGGGAGCGTCCACGCCGTACTTGTCGAGCGCCGCCTCATCCTCGACGAGCCACGGCAGCGGTTTGTTCTTCGGCCGCATCTTGATATCTATGATCTCCTGCGGTCCGAAACACGACGTAGCGGAAGCGCCTATCCCGTAAACGGTCTCCGTGGGGAACACTACAATTCCCCCGTCTCGAAGAACCGTGGCGGCGAGATTGACCACTTCCGCCGAGGGGTTTTCCGGGTCGATGTGGATCACCTTGTCCATGATTGCATCGCCTAACCTTTCCGTCCGTAGACGATCCGGTCCCTGCCGGTCAGGTCCTTGCGGACCGCTACACCCTCATAGGACTCCTCCAACACAGAAGCAGCCTCTGCCACCCGCCCGCAGTCCAGCTCGATCGCGATGCCGCCCCCGGGCGCAAGCCAGTCGGACGCTTGACGCGCGATAAGTCGGAAGACATCCAGCCCGTCGGCACCACCGTCGAGTGCCCGCACAGGCTCGAAATGAAGTACTTCTTGTGACAGTTCGGGGATGTCCGCGCTCGGAATGTATGGGGGGTTCGACACGATGAAGTCGACGGTCCCGAGAAGCTCGCGCGGCAGCGGATCGAGAAGATCTCCATATAGTACTTGTACCCTGTCTTGGACCCCGGCGGTAGCTGCATTTCGACAAGCGGTGGCAATCGCCCGCTGATCGACATCGGATGCCCAAACGCGAGCGCCGGGATGCTCGCTGGCTACAGAAACCGCCACACATCCTGAGCCTGTGCAGAGGTCGACCACGACAGGCTCGGCCATGCCAGCGATGTGCTCGAGCACCACGTCCACGAGCACCTCGGTCTCCGGCCTCGGGATGAACACACCCGGCTGCACGTGCACGACAAGGTGCCGGAACGGCATCTCGCCGGTCACGTACTGCAGCGGCATCCCCTCAGCGCGCTTCGTCACGAGCGTGCGGTACCGATCGCGCTCGTCCGGCGAGAGCGGGCGGTCGTAGAAGGCGTAGAGCTCCACGCGGGACAGGCTTGTGGCCGAAGAGAGCAGCCACTCCGCCGAGCGGCGCGGGTGTTCGTCGCCCTTGCGGCCCAGGTACTCGCACGTCCAGTCGAGCGCGTCTTTCACTGTCCAGACGCGCTCGGCCACTCAGACCACCGCCGCCAGTCGCTCGGCCCGGTCGGCGGCCGCCAACCCCTCGAGCAGGGCATCGAGGTCCCCCATGAGCACCCCGGGCAGGTTGTGCACCGTGAGCCCGATCCTGTGGTCGGTGATGCGGTCCTGCGGGACGTTATAGGTGCGGATCTTCTCGCTTCTGTCGCCGGAGCCGATCTGGCTCTTGCGCTCGGCGCCGAGCTCGGCTTGCTGCCGCTCCATCTCGGCTTCGTACAGGCGGGCCCTCAAAACGCGCATCGCAGCCTCGCGGTTCTGGAGCTGCGACTTCTGGTTCTGCGACTGCACCACGAGACCTGTCGGCAGGTGCGTGATGCGCACGGCCGAGTCGGTGGTGTTCACGCTCTGGCCGCCCGGACCGCTCGAGCGGTACACGTCGATGCGCAGGTCGCCCTGGTTGATCTCGATCTCCACGTCTTCGGCCTCGGGAAGCACGGCGACCGTAGCGGTGGAAGTGTGGATGCGACCCTGGCTCTCGGTGGCCGGCACGCGCTGCACGCGGTGCACGCCGCTCTCGAACTTCATCTTCGAATAGACGCCCTTGCCCTTGATCATGAAGGAGACATCCTTGTAGCCGCCGACCTCGTTTTCCGAGACGTCGATCTCCTCGACCTTCCAGCGCTGCGCTTCGGCGTACCGGGTGTACATCCTGTACAGGTCGCCCGCGAACAGGCCCGCCTCATCGCCGCCGGCACCCGCACGGATCTCCACGATCACGTTCTTGTCGTCGTTGGGGTCCGCCGGGAGCATCATCACCTTGAGCTCGTCTTCGAGGGGCGCAACGAGCACTTCGAGCTGCGCGAGCTCGTCCTTTGCGAGGTCCTTCATCTCGGCGTCGCTCTCGGTCTTGAGCATCTCCCTGGCCTCGGCTATGCCGTCGAGCACGCCGAAGTACTCGCGGATCTTGTTCGCGAGCTGGGTCATGCCCGAGTGCTCCTTGGCCAGGCGCGCGTA
>JAFGNP010000022.1 GCA_016926975.1 Coriobacteriia bacterium
GCGGCGAACTCGTCGCCGCCAAGACGCGTGACGACAGTAGACTCACGGATCTCGGAATGCAGACGCGTGGCGAGACTTACCAGGACCTCGTCCCCGGCCCGATGGCCGAGTGTGTCGTTGACCTCCTTGAAATCGTCGACATCGAGCCAGAGTACCGCCCCGCCGAGACCGGTGCGCCGCCCGTCAGCGAGCTCCAGTTCGAGTGCCGACTCGAAGAACTGCCGGTTGAACAGGCCGGTGAGGAAGTCATGATTGGCCATGTGGACGAGCTGTTCTTCGAAGCGCTTCCGCTCCGCAATGTCCCGCGCTATCCACTGCACACCTGAGGGCACTCCGGCTTCATCGAACAGCGGAACGCTGCGCAGCTCGACGGGCGCAGGGCCGCACGCGCGGTCTCCCATCATCACCTCGAGAGCAAGACCGGTCAGATGGGAGATGCCGGCATCAGTCCGACGCTCGACCTCGTCCGCCGACGCGGGAGAGAGCAGGTCCGAGAAGCGCGAACCGATGATCTCTCGCATGGGCCGCTCTGCGATCTCCTCGGCTCGCCGGTTCGCGAAAGTGACGAGTCCGCCACTATCCACGATGAACACCGCATCTGACAGACGCTCGACGAGCGAGCGATAGCGCTCTTCCGAACTGCGCAACTCCTCGGTACGCTCGATGACACGTACTTCCAGCTGATCGCGAGCGTGTACCAGCTCCTGTTCGGAGTCCTCGATAGCCTCCAGCGCGTCATTGATGTCTGTGGCCAACGATGCTATCTCGTCCCGACCACGCACGGACACCCGCGTCGACAGATCTGCGCGGAGCGCGATGCCGGCCATTTCCCCGGACAGGTTGGACACGCGCCTGAGCACCGAGCGGTCCAGGAGGATTGCGACCGCCACGATCGTCATGATGCCGATCAGTAGCAGCGCGACGAACTGGGAATACAGAACGGCCTGGCTGATGACGTGCACGTCTCTGGGCGTCTCCTGCCGGAGCAGCAGCAGCGGGCGATCCTGAAGGTCTCTGACAAGCACGTAGATTCCGATGCTATCGGCATCCGCGACCTCGACGAGCGATCGATCTTCGGGACCCAGTGCTTCGATGATGCGGGAAACTTCCGAGGACCGCGCTGTGCCCGTTGCCGGTATGGCCGTCACCTCCAGGCCGGTGTGATCCGCCAAGAGGCCGATTCCGCTCTCATCCAGATACCGGCCAGCGATGAGCGTCCCTTCCGGGACTCCGTACAGGTCGCTCGTCGTTATCGACCTGGAAGCCACCAGCATGAACCCGTCACGGTAGGCAATCGCGCCCGCCGCGTGCGCCCGGGGGTCGCCCGGGTCCTGTAGTGCCTCGTTGTCGAGGATCGCCTCAAGCACGTCTTCATCCGCATCGACCAGCACCCTGAGATCGAGGTCCGCGAACCTCGACAAGACAATGGCGCCGTTCTCGTCCAATGCGATCAGGAGGTTGATGTCTGCCCCGGCGAGCGTGTCGGCAGTGTACTCGCTCTCGTACTCCTGGTTGGATCCCTGCATGTATTGATGGATGGAGTTGCGTGGGGCCCAGTCCGAGACGATCCGCTCCAGGCGCTCCGTTTCGTCATCGATCGCGCGCTCCAGATGCTCGCCGTCGATCTCCGCCTGATCGATCTCCAGACGGTTGAATGCGGCCACTACAGCCGGGCGCACGATGAACAGGAGGGCGGCGAAGAACACCGCCAGCACCGATGCGACGATGACGAGCGTGCGCGTCCTTAGACCCATAGCTGGATCGATCCGCTCATTGCAGGTGCACCCCAGGTCCACGCCCCCAAGCTGCCCTTCCAGGTCCAGTCTAGCAGCCGCGTGCCTTATGAACAGCGAGGTAACCGACTACGGCCTCCACCAACCCGGTGACCGTGGAGTGAGTCGCCTCTATCGGCACCCGGTATCCGCGAGACCGCAGTGCCTCGCTGGTCACGGGACCTATGCTCGCCGCGACGATCCGGTCCATGACCGCTTCAGGCTGAAGGCCGGCGGACTCGACCCACGCGAGGAAGTGCTTCGCCGTCGACGGGCTGGTGAAGGTGACCACGTCGACCCTGCCGACCTTCAGGCTCTCGATGACCGTGGGCTCCGGTTGCGCCGGAACCGTCCGGTAGACGGGGACCACGTCCACGTGTGCGCCAGCCTCGCGGAGTCCGTCCGGAAGTATCTCGCGCGCCTTCTCCGCACGCGGGATGAGGACCCTGCAGCCCGGCCCAACCCCCATCTTGCCGAACGCCTCAAGCAGCCCTTCGCCGCGGTAGTCGTCCGGAACCAAGTCCGGGACGACGTCGAAGTCCTCGAGCCTGTCGGCCGTGGCCGGACCGACCACGGCGATCTTCGCGCCTGAGAGCGCGTCGACTGGGACCCCGACCTCCTGCATTCGGCGGAAGAGCCGATCCACCGCGTTGGCCGAAGTGAGGATGATCCAGTCGTAGCCGGCGAGCTCGCCCAAAGCGACATCGACCGGCCCCCAATCCTCGGGATCGACGGTGTCGATGACCGGCGCAACGAGGACCTCAGCACCGAGCGCCTCGAGCGGTTCCGCCAGCGCAGCCGCCTGATGGCGGGCGCGGGTGATCAGGATGCAGCAGCCCGACAGCGCTTCACCGGGCGCACCTGCTGCTGCGGTAGAGTCCGATCGCTCGGTCATGGGCATGTCCGCCCCGTCAGGTCCCGAGCAGTTCATCGGCAGCGGCGGCATCGCGAACCTGCTTCAGGATCGCTTCCGCGCCCAGCGAGAGCAGCCTCTCAACCATCGCATCTCCGAGAGCCTCCGGCTCGCCCGCATCGCCGCACAGCTGCTGGCGCACGATGTGGCTCCCGTCCACCGAACCGACCATCGCGTCCATGGTGAGCGTGCCGTCTTCGTATCGCGCATACGCGCCGATGGGCACCTGGCAGCCACCCTCCAGCTTGCGCATCACGATGCGCTCGGCAGTGACGCACTCCATCGTCTCGGGATGCCCGATCCGCTCCATGACGTGGAGCATGAACTCGTCGTCCTCACGGATCTCTATGCCGATGGCGCCCTGGCCGACTGCGGAGATCATCTGGGTGGTCGGGATGTAGTGGGAGATGCGATCCGCCCACCCCATGCGGGTGATACCCGCACTGGCGAGGATGACAGCGTCCACTTCTCCCTCCTCGGCCTTTCGCATGCGCGTGTCGAGATTCCCGCGCACGTCCACTATCTGCAGGTCCGGACGCAATGCCCGTACCTGCGCGACGCGGCGAAGCGACGACGTGCCGACCTTCGCCCCATCGGGCAGCGATATCAGGTCGTATCCTGAAGCGCCGCTGACGAGCGCGTCGCGAGGATCCACGCGTTCGGGCATGGCCGCTATGATGCAGCCGTCGGGCAACTCGGTAGGCACGTCCTTCATGGAGTGCACGCACAGATCCACGGTGCCGGCCATCAGCTCTACCTCGAGCTCCTTGGTGAACAGCCCCTTGCCACCCACCTTGGCCAGTGGCACGTCCAGGATCTTGTCGCCCGTCGTCTTGATGATCTTCAGGTTCACCGGCAGCCCGGTCATCTGTTCGAGCTGCGCCTTGACGTACTCCGACTGCCACACGGCGAGCTTGCTGCCGCGCGTGCCGATGACCAGTTCCTTACGATCCACAGTCGTCAAAGCCGTCCCCCGTCTCCTTCTGCTGGTCCACGATCTCTCGAGCGCGCGAGTTAAGCAGATTGCGGAACGCGCCCGGGCCGCTCTTGTCGTCGGTGTCTTCCAACCCGTAGAGGGCACGCGCGACCTCTACGTACTCGTACCCGTTCTTGCCCGCAGCCGCCTTCTTCAGGCGGGCGGTCGGACCGTGAAGCATCTTGTTCACTATGGCGCACGTCAGCGCTTCGACCGTCTTGCGGTCTTTGTCCGAGACATCAAGCCGCTTCAGAGCCTTGTCGAGTTCCATCCGGCGAATCACTTCCGCCTTCGCGCGTATGGCCGCGACGGTGGGCACGACCTCCATCGACTCGATCCAGCCGAAGAACACGGCGATCTCCTCTTCGACGATCGCCTCGGCCCGCCTGGCCTCGACCATGCGCTCCTCGAGGTTCGATTCGACTACCCCGGACAGATCGTCGATGTCGTAAAGGAAAACACCGCCGAGATCGTTCACCGCGGGGTCGACATCTCTGGGCACCGCGATGTCGATCAGGAACAGCGGCCGCGTGCGGCTCTTTGCCACCGGCGCCAGGTCCTTCTTGACGATCACGTACTCCGTCGCCGCCGTGGATGAGATGACTATGTCGGATTCGCGGACGGCTTCGTAAAGACGCTCGTACGCAATGGCGGTTCCCGAGAAGCGCTCGGCCATCTCCTGCGCCCGCTCGAAGGTGCGGTTCACCACGAGCACGCGTGCCACACCGTTGCTGACCAGGTGTTTCGCCGTGAGCTCGCTCATCTTGCCCGCACCCAGAATGAGGATAGTGCGCCCGTCCAGCGTGTCGAATACCTTCTTGGCCAGCTCGACAGCCGCGTAGCTGATCGACACAGCGGACTCGCCGATCGCCGTCTCGGTACGGACCCGCTTGCCCACCTCGAAGCTCTGCCGGAACAGTTTGTTGAAGGCCCTGCTTGTGGATCCCGCGTTGAACGCAGACTCGTACGCTTCCTTCACCTGGCCGAGTATCTGTGCTTCTCCGAGAACCATGGAGTCCAGAGAAGCGACGACCCTGAAAAGGTGCCGTACGACGGTCTCGCCAGTACTGATGTAGAGATAGCGGCCCAGTTCGCGACGGTCGAGGCCGTGATACTCGGCAAGGAAGTCGATGACCGACTCCACGCCACCTTCCTCGCTTGACGCAACGGCGTAGACCTCGGTGCGATTGCACGTCGACAGGATAGCGGCTTCCCTGATGCCCTCTGTCCGACCCAGCTGGTTAAGGGCATCCTCCTGGACCTGCGCCGGGAACGTAAGCTTCTCGCGTATCGCCACAGGGGCCGTCTTATGGCTGAGTCCGACCAGCACGAGATGCATCAGGACCATCCCGCTTCCGTGGGCCTGCAGTTTGTGAGAAGAGCAGTCCGCGAAACGGACGGTTGAAGGCTGGATCGCCCCCGCCGGTAAGATGCGTTGTTGTTCAGGCAAGCAGGCCCGGCGGGGGCGGTGTGGGGTTGGAGCTCGCGCATCCCCTGATCACGCCTGAACGTATTGGTGGTATGAGCCCCGGCGCCTCCGAAAGACGACCGGTAAGAGCGCGACATGCTACGCGACACGGGAGGCCACCCCCTTGCGGGCGGAGGCTACCTTGCTGTCGAAGAACGCGAAGAACGCCTCGGGCCAGAGTCCCTCGAGACGGTAGAGGATCCTGTTTGAAAGCCCCGGCACGACGAGGAAGCGGCCCTTCTCGACACCACGGACGAACATCCGCGCCGTCTCCTCCGGAGAGCGCGTCCGGGCGACGCCGTTGATGGCCTGCGTCTCCGCAGGCTCGAACTCGATCTCGCGGGCGTAACCGGGAGAGTCCACATTAGAGGGCGCCAGCAAAGTGACGCCTACCCCGTGTGGCTTCATCTCGCAGCGAAGCACCTCGGCGAAGCCTGTGACGCCGAACTTCGCCGCGCTGTAGGCCGAGTATCCGTACACACCGACGAGGCCGCCCATCGACGAGACCATCGCGATGTGGCCGTGGCCGCGCTCCACCATACCGGGCGCGACTGCCCGGGCCGAGTGGATCACGCCGAGGAGATTGGTGCGCACGTGTTCCTCGAACGCCTCGACGGGCAGCTCGACGAAGCGGCCGGGCGTGCAGTAGCCGGCGCACGCGAAGAGCATCTCGACAGGACCCATGTCCGCCTCGGCAGCGGCGATGGCCTCCATGAGCTGCTCGCGCTCGGCGACATCGACCGGGAATATCCGCGTGCGCTGGGATGCATCCACGCGCGCCGCATCCACGCGCGAGCGAGCCTCTCGGAGCCTGCCCTCATCGCGCGCCAGCATGGTGACGTGGGCGCCTCTTCCCGCGGCGAGCTCGGCTGTCGCCAGACCGACCCCGGCCGATGCGCCTGTCACAAGGACGTGGATGTCATGCCAGGACGTCACAGGCTGCCCTCACAGTCCGAAGACGTGGAAACCGGCAGGAACCGTACGCGCGACGACAGCCAGCACGGCGACGAGCACGAAGCCGACCAGTGCCAGGTAGGCCGCCGACCGACCGCCCCAGCCCTTGCGCCAGCGCATGAACTGGTATGCGGCGTAGACGAGCCACACGAGACTCGCCATGACCACCCGGATATCGGCCCACCACAGGTCTAGGTCGGTCTCGATAGCCCGCATCACGCCTAGAAGCAGTCCCGCCGAGTAGACCGGGAACGCCCAGAACACCGAGCGCCTCGCTACGGTGTCTGTCTGATTCAGAGACGGCAGACGATTGAACAGCTTGGTGCTCTTCTTATGCTTCAACTGCCGCTCGAGCAGGATGTACAGCAAAGAGCCCGCAGCGCTGACGGCATATCCGGCATTCGCGAAGGAGACCAGTGCGACATGGATGCCCACGCGCCAATTGTCGAGTAGCGCGGCCTGGCTCGCCGTCATCTCCGCGAGAACGCCGCGACTCACGCCCATAAGCTGTGCGATCAGCAGCACAACGAGCGCCGCGGGAACCAGCAGGACGCCGTAGACCTTGACCTTCATCAGGTGCTCCACGATGAAGTAGACCAGGACAAGCGCCCACGCCATGAGCACGAGGACGTTCGCGCCGGTCAGCTCGGTGCCGTCGGTCGCCGAGGAGCGAAGACCGATCGACATCGTGTGCACAACGAAGCCGGCTCCCGTGGCGAACGTCGCATACCACGAAAGGGCCGCTCGCTTGGTCATGACGTGGTACGCGTAGAGCACGGTAGCTCCGGCGTACAGAGCCATAGCCAGCCAGAATGCTACGAACGCTACCTGGGTCACCGCTCCTCCTCCGGGCGAACTCGCAGTCGCACTACTCGGCGCCGGTGCGGCGCGCCAGCGCGGCCTCCAGAACTTCGACCTGCTTGCCGAGCCCGTTCAAGCGCTTCAGGACGAGCCCGACGTACACGACGAGGCCCGTCCAAAGCAACGCATAGGCACCGGCCACGAGCGGCCACTGGGTCAGAACGAGGGAGTAGACCTCTTCAAGTGTGGAATCCATGGCTACACTCACCCCTCCAACATCGTCTTGGCTTGCTCGATACGGTCTTGCAGCATCATCTCGCCCATCCTGACCTGGTAGATGGCATAGCCGAGCAAGATCATGCCGATCTGGGCCACTATGAAGCTGACAAGCATCGGGGGCTCCAGTCCGCCCCTCTCGATCACAGGATGGTTCGACGGGATCAGCCTGGTGATGAAGAACGAGATCGGGACGTCGATGAAGGCAAGTATGCTGAACGCCGCCGCATACAACGCGCGCCGCTCCTCATCCTCCACCGAGTTGCGCAGTACGAAGTACGCCACTACCAGCAGTATCAGGATGAAGTACGTCGTGAGCCGCGGCTCCCAGTCCCACCACACACCCCAGGCCGCCTTGGTCCAAAGGATGCCTGTGGCCATTGTCAGGGTCACGAAGATCAGCGTGACCTCCATGGATATTCGGGCCTTGGTGTCGTACTCGCGCTTGCGAGTCATGATGAACCTGAGGCCGTAGAAGGCCGCGAACCCGAAGACGATGAACGATATCTCCGCAACCGGAACGTGGAAGTAGAAGATCTTCTGGCCCCAGTCGGGACGGCCGTATTCGTAGCCGCTCACCACCGCAGAATCCACATCGGCAGCATCGATGGTCACCTTCTTGCCATCGGAGTCGATGGTGATCTCATCTTCGCTGGCAGCTGTGAGGGTACCCGAGATGACCTCGCCCTCCGACGCGACCTCTACATCATGGTCGACGTAGTTCTGCAGGTAACGGGCCTCCTTGACCTCTTCCTCGAACGGGCCCTTGTTCCGAACAGAATCGACATTCCCGGCCACGCGCACGAAGCCGAAATCGGGGACGCCTGCCCAGAAGAACGCACCGGCGAACGCGGCCAGGGTGAGCATGCCGCCGATCACGAGAGCGACGAGAGTCCTCGTACTCGCAGACTTCACGTGTGCTCCAGCCTCCTCACTTCGGCACTGCAACGAGCGCCTCTAGGCACCGACTATGAACTCGTACAACCCGTATGACGCCAGCATCATGATCACATCGTAGCCCACAACCCATGCCATACCCGACCAGAAGGCACCTAGCGCCTCGGGACCTCCGATTATCGCGGCCCCGGTAGCGGTGACGGCCCCGAGCAGCAACGGATACATGAGCGGGATGAACAACACCGCCAGCACGAAGTCCTTGCCCGAGGTGTTGACCGACATGGTTGCCAGGAGAGTTCCCACGCCGGAGATACCGACCGAGCCCGCCAGGAGCACCAGCGGGACCAGCGCAAGCGCTCCTGCATCTACCGACTCGCCCTGCAGGAAGAGGAACCCGAAGACGGGGATCGTGAGGGCTTCCACGACCAGGAGGAAGATGAGGTTGCCGATGACCTTCGCGAAGAAGATCACGGGACGGTCCACCGGCGAGAGCAGCAGCGCCTCGAGACACCCCTGGTCCTTCTCGTGCACCAGAGAGCGATTCAGCCCGAGCATCGAAGTGAATATGAAGGCGAGCCAGAGCAGCCCCGCGGCGATGTCCCTCGGGTCGAATCCCGAGCCCGCCTGAGAAAGCGCGACGAAGTACACCACCATGGTCAGTAGTGAATACAGACCCATCGACATGAGCATCTCCTTGGTGCGGAGCTCCATGACGATGTCCTTCTTGAGTATGGCGCGGAACTGGCGCTCGGATGCACTGGCCATGAGGCTATGCCACCCCCATGCCCACAGTCGCACGATAGGTCTGGCGGAACTCGGTGTCGTTGAGGGCCTCTCGCGGCTCGAACAGCACTACCCTGCCCTTGGCCAGGATGAGGGCGTGGCTGCAGAGCTCGAGACCCTTGTCGAGATCGTGGCTGATCATCACGAAGGTGTGCTCGCTGCGGATCTGCGCGATCAGGCCGTCCAGGATGTCCATCGCGTGCGGATCGAGCCCTGAGTACGGTTCGTCCAGGAAGAGGACCTCGGGCCGATGCAGAAGCGCCCGAGCTATGGAGAGGCGCTGCAACATGCCGCGCGAGAAGGTGCGAGTCAAGTCCAGCTTGCGGTGGTCGAGCTCTACAGCTTCCAGCAGCTCGGCAACTCGGACATGCGGCTCCTCGATACCGTACATCTCGGCGAAGAAGAACAGGTTCTCCTCGGCGGTGAGATCGGGATAGAGCAGCGGGTTGTGGCTGATCAGCCCGATGCGACTACGCATCTCGACAGCGTCGTCGACCACATCGAGCCCGAGTACGCTGGCCGAGCCGCTCGTCGGGTTGAGCAGCGTCGTGAGGACCTTGACCAGGGTGGTCTTGCCCGCCCCGTTGGGCCCGAACACCGACAGGAACGCTCGCCGCGGCAGATCGAAACTGACGCCGTCGAGCGCCTTGCGCACGCCGAAGGCCCGGGTCAGTTCCCGAACCTCGAGCGCCTGCGATGGCATCAGCTCCTCGGGCATAGGCTGGCCTTAAGCCGCCTGCTGCTTCTTAGGCCAGGATGCCAGCGCGCTACCGATGATCAGCACGAAGAACCCTCCCCAGACCCACGACTGCATGGGGAAGAACTTGATGGTCATGCTGGCATTGCCCGACGCATCGACGCCTGAGAAGGAGACGAAGATATCCTTGAAAGGCTCGTGCATCATCGACACGTGCTGGGTGCTCTGTCCCTGCTGGGCCAGCTGCTGCGGGAAACGCATCTGGGGGCTGAGCGTGGCGACGGTCCGGCCGGCTTTGCTCACGGCGGTATCCAGCGTGTAGACGGTGTCGCCCTCGGTCCCGCCCTCGGGGATGTTCTCCTGAGTCTCCGTGAGCGACACGAAACTGAAGCTGTAGCCCTCGGCCTCGTAAGCTGCGCCCTCCTCCTGCGGCAACGACGCCTGATGGGAGCTCACGAACATCGTCGAGCCCACCAGCCCGAGGAGGATGATACCCATGCCGAGGTGGGTGAGGTAGCCGCCGGACTGGGTGCGAGCTTTGGTGATGATCCACCAGAGCGCCTGCCCGAAGGAGCTCCCCTTGGCCTCAGCTCTCTTGCGCGAGCCGTCGATGAACAGCCAGAGCGGAAGCCCGATCGCATACCCGGCCACGACAACACCCGTGATCGCCACGAAGTGGTGCCACCAGGTGGGTGCACTCGAGTCGGCCGTGTAGTACGGGAGCATGACGGACGCGAACGCGACCAGGAATACCGCCGCAAGCGCGGTCCCGATGAACACCGGCATCTTCGCGCGTTCCCAGAGCTTCTTCCAGTCCCCCCCGCCCCAGCTGAGAATCGGGCAGAGAGTCATCACGAGTATGTAGAAGATCCCGAGCGGCCGGGCGAGGGCATCGTATGCCGGCGTCTTGATCGACTGGCCGCCGAGCGGCATCCAACTCGGGAACGCCGAGGCCATCGTGAGGTAGGCCACGAGAACGGCCGATATGAGCATGATGACGTTGTTGAAGTAGTAGGAGCCCTCTTTGGAGAACACCCGCTCGAAGCCGTCGCGGTCGCTGACGATGTCCTTGCGTCGGAACAGCACACCGGCAGCCATCGCCCCGAGCGAGCCTACCATCATGATCAGAAAGAGCCAGAAGGACAGTGGGTCCTCGGAGAACGCGTGAACGGACTGCACGATCCCGGACCGCGTTATGAACGTGCCGAGCAGCACGAACACGAATGTGATAGCGGCCATCATGAACGCCCAGGCCCTGAAACCCTCCCGGCGACGGTACACGGTCATCGAATGCACCAGGCCTACGCCGGTCAGCCACGGCAACAGCGATGCGTTCTCCACCGGGTCCCAGGCCCAGTAGCCGCCGAATGCCAGCTCGTAGTAGGCCCATACGGAACCAAGACCGATACCGATACCGAGCAGGAGCCAGGAGAACACCGTTATGCGGTCGGAAAGAACGACCCACTTCTTGGAGGTGTCACCCGTGATGAGTGCTGCAAGCGCAAAAGCGAAGGGGACCGTCAGGCCCGCATAGCCGATGAACAGTGTAGGCGGGTGGAGGACCATCGCCCAGGTCTGCAGCAATGGGTTCATCGCGGCGCTGGTGAGCAAGGTTCCCGTCGCAGCATCGACCATGGAGGCCGGAGTCAGCTTGAACGGGTTGTTCTGCTCTATGAACAGCGCCGCCAGGAAGAACAGCTGCACGAAGTTGATGATCGCAAGGCCGATAGAACCCAGACGACTATCGTTCTTCATGAACTTGTACGCAACGAACGCCGCGTAGATCGCGAGTACCCACTCCCAGAACAGCAGCGAACCCTCACGCCCGGCCCAAACGCCTGACAGACGATAGGCCCAGGCCCAGGAACCTGTGATCGTCGGATGGTTGAAGACGACGTACTGCAACGCCCAGTTCTCGCTGAGGAAAGACACCGCGAGGAGAAGGACCGCAAGAGAGGTGAATCCAAGAACCGTGAAGGTGAGCAGATGGCCCACCTTGCGAACGTTCTCCCCACCCCTGTCTGCAGCGTAGAGCGCCACGATCGACACCACCGCTGCAACACTTGCGCAGCCGAGCAAGAGGTTGCCGAGCGTTCCGAGATCCATGCACAACTCCGTTCGGTACGGGGATCAGAAGGGTCTCTAGCGGGCCGCCGTGTCGATGGCCACTTCGGAACACTGGAACGTGCCGTCGGCCTCGAGAGAGCCGGTGATAATCACCTTCGCGCCGCCGGTGACCTCGTCCGAAAGACCTCCGCCGAACGCAACGTCCAAGGCTGTCGAGCCATCGGCACTGTCCGCGATCTGGAATCGAACGGGCTCTCCGGGCTCCCGAATCGAACCGTCCACTACGAAACCGGTGACTTTCAGTGTGACGCCGACGTACTGGTCGGACCGGTTGATCGTGTCGTTCACCGTGAGCGCTCCGGTGGCCGACTCATACTTCGACGGGCACTTGGTGACGAGGTACTTCGCCTCAACGGAACCGTCCTCGCTGATCGTGCCGGTGACGGTGGCCGTGGTGCCGTCGCCGAACGACCCGGGCACCACATCGTTCCAGACCACACGCAGGCGGCCGGACCCCTCGTCCTCGCTATCCTCGATCTCGAAAACGAACGGCTTGGCGCCCGACACCCAGGACCCGGCGACGACCTGGCCAGTCACCTCGATCTGCTTGCCCACGAGACTCCCGTCTGTGAGCACGTCCTCGATCGAAACGGGAGTGGCTGTGGCGTTCCCGAGTCGCGTGAAGCCGATGAGGGCGCCGATCGCAACGAAGATGAGTATGGTGACACCGATCAGACGCTGCTTGGCTCTCTTGTTCACTCGGCGATCACTCCTTGCATGCTTCGTGCGAGAACACGAAGACAGTACCGACTGGGTGCAGGCGTGACCGGGTATCGGCCTCAGAGCGCACCTGTGCCTGCATTAGACTGCCTGAACGCACCGATATTACCATCGCCCAGCAGGTCGGACAAACGGACGGCGAGTACTGACGGCGCTCAACGCCCGGGAGCAATCGCCATGCCGAAGGCACTCATGCGGGCAGCTGCTAACGCTGCGAGTTGAGCTTCCAGATGAGCGCCAGGCCTTTGAGCGTCAGATCGCTGTCGACGAATCCGATCGTCTCGCAAAGAGGCGCCATCATCTCGGCCAGCCCCCCAGTAGCGACCACCTTGCACTCAGACCCCATCTCGGCCCACGCCATGCGCACGAGCCCGTCCACCTTGGCAGCCTCGCCCAGCAGGAGTCCGGACTGGATCGATTCGCGGGTGTTGCGGCCGATCGCGTGCGAAGGCGGTTCGAGTTCGACGGCCGACAGGCGGGCCGCACGCAGGAACAACGCTTCGGCACTGGTCTCGATACCGGCCGCGATCGCGCCGCCCAGGTAGGAGCCGTTCGCATCCACGACGTCGAGGGTGGTGGCAGTGCCGAAGTCGACGACTATGACCGGCGCGCTGTGCTCCGCGATGGCCGCAACCGCGTTCACTATCCTGTCCGCGCCTACCTCGTGCGGGTTCTCGTAGGACACCGGCAGGCCTGTCTTGATGCCCGGCCCGACAACAAGCGGCAACCGGCCGGTCGCGCGCTCGGCCAGCTCCTCGTATGCGAGCGTGAGGACCGGCACCACCGACGCGATGACCACGCCGGCGACGTCCTCCCAGTCGTGGCCCTCAAGAGCAAGCAGCGCACCGATCTTCACTCTGATCTCGTCCGCAGTGAGAGTGGCGTCGGTAGAAACCCGCCAACGGCCATCAAGACAGTCCTCGCTGATAAGCCCGAGCACGGTCTGGGTGTTGCCTATGTCGACAGCGAGTATCACAGCCAGCCTCCTTCGCCAGGCCGGCTCACCGACCGTGACGACCCGGCAACGTGGTAGCCGGGAGCACCGCACACCGGTGCTATCATCGCAGATGATTCCGATCGACCAAAGGACCGCGCAATGATCACCACACCAGCCCGCATCCTCGTCGTCGACGACGAAGAGTCCATCCTCCAGTTCGTATCGTACAACCTCCGCAAGGAGGGGTATGACGTCACCGTAGCACCTGACGGCGATCAGGCCCTGCAGCTGGCGGCCGACACTCCGTTCGATCTTGTGGTGCTGGACATCATGCTCCCCGGAACGGACGGCTACGAGGTGTGCCGGCGTCTCCGGGAAACCGGCGACACTCCCGTGCTCTTCCTGTCGGCACGCGACACAGAACTCGACAAGGTCATCGGGCTCGAGCTCGGCGGTGACGACTACCTCGCCAAGCCGTTCGGGGTACGCGAGCTGGTGGCGCGGGTCAAAGCGCTGCTGCGCCGAAGCGGCTCGCGGCCTGACGAGGGCACGCGTGGAGATGCGCCGATCGAGGCCGCCGGGATCATGCTCGATGAAGCCGCTCATGTCGCCCGGTATGCGAAGACCGAGATCGACCTCACTCCCCGGGAGTTCGAACTTCTGGCGTGTCTGATGCGCCACGCCGGCCGCGTCCTCTCCCGAGAGCACCTGCTCAAAGAGGCATGGGGCTGGCAGTACGTGGTCGAGACGAAGACGGTCGACACCCACATCAAGAGGCTGCGCGACAAGCTCGCAGCGTCCGGTGCCGACCCGGCGGCGGTAGAGACGGTCCGCGGGTACGGTTACCGCCTGGCCGAGTAGCCGCCGATGCGCTCTTCCATCCGCACGCGCCTTCTCGCAGCCTTCCTGGCCGTTGCGATCACCTCCGCTGTCGGGCTCTCGGCCTACTTCCTCTCCGAACTCGAGTCCTACGGCCTGCGCAAACTCGAGGACCGGTTGAACAGCGAGAGCCTCGTGATGGCCGGCATGGTGGCGGCACAGCTTGAGGCCGGCGGCGAAACGAGTCTGCCCGAGGACGAGGCGGAGGCGCTCGCCTCGGAACTCGCCCGGGTCGGCCCGAAGATCTCCTCCCACATCCGCATACTCGACAGCAGCGGTAAGGCTCTGGTGGACTCGGGTGACGAGTCTGGCGTCGGCGCGCAGTATGCCGAGACTCCGGAGGTCGCCAGCGCGCTCGCCGGTCAGCGCGGGGCTGCGACCCGCATCACCGAGGACGGCCGCGTCGCGCTTTACGTCGCCAACCCGATAGTGGTGGACGGACATGTCGCGGGAGTCGCCTACACGGCCGCCACCACGTTCTCCATACGCACTCTGCTTCGCGACTACCGGCTGCGGCTTGGGGGCGCGATAGTACTGTTCGTGCTGCTGACGACGTTGCTCACCGAACTCCTGTCGCGCTGGCTCACCGCGCCTCTGCTCGACCTGGCGCGCACTGCTTCGGCATTCGCCGGCGGGGACCACTCGGTGAGAGTACGTCCGCGCGGATCCAGCGAGGTCAAGGCTCTGGCACAGGCGTTCAACAACATGGCCGAAGAGGTCCAGACCGTCATGGTGGAGCTCAAGGAGGAGGAGAGCCGCAAGTCCCGGTTCGTGTCCGACGTCAGCCACGAGCTTCGCACGCCTTTGACGGCGATCAGAGGCGCCGCCGAGACCCTGCTCGACGGAGACGTCCCCGAAGACGACGCCCGGCAGTTCCTGTCGACGATCGCACGCGAATCCGAACGGCTCTCGCGACTGGCCAACGACCTTCTTACGCTGCAGCGAATAGAAGGAGCGACCGGCGAGTTGCCCTTCTCGCGGATCGACCTACTCGAGACCGCGCGACGGGCGGCGGAAGGTCTGGCTCCGCTTACCGAGTCACGCGGCGTTCAGGTGGTCATCGTCGGCTCGGCGCCTCCGGTGCTCGGGAACAAGGACCGTATCCAGCAGGTGCTCGGTAACCTGATCGACAACGCATCCAGACTGACTCCCGAGAACGGCGTGGTGACGATCGCGCTATCCGCCGAAGACCGCCACTCTGTGATCAGGGTGCTTGATGAAGGACCGGGGATCTCCGATGCGGACATCCCACATGTGTTCGATCGCTTCTACAGATCGCAGGTTAGCCGGGACCGCTCTTCGGGCGGCGCGGGCCTCGGCCTCCCGATCGTTGCGGCTATCGTTCGCTCCCTGGGCGGAACCGTCACTGCCGCACGCCGCGAAGTAGGTGGCAGCGTGTTCACCATCAGGCTCCCCTCCGCCGGCTCCTGATCTTCCGGACCACTATCAGAGGCGGGGGATCTCCAGACGGGTATGCGCCGGGGCGGATGACGCGAACATGTCCGCAGTGTCCTTGTGGCACGTGAAGAAGACCACTTGCCGCGAGGCGGCCAGTGAGGCGATCGCCTCGACAGCCCCGAGCCTACGCTCCCGGTCGAAGTTCACGACAACGTCGTCCATCAGAACGGGAAGCCCGGAAGCGACATCACCGAGCTGGGAGATCAATCCCAGCCGGATCGACAGATACAGCTGCTCGGCCGTTCCCCTGGACAGGATCTCCGACGTACGGACGTCAGCCTTGCCGTCGAACACCTCGATACGGCCTTCGCCAAGCGGGACGTTGAGGTTGACGTACCTGCCACTCGTCATCGTGTTGAACAGCTCACCGGCGCTGCGAACGACATCCGGCTGCCGCTCCTTCGTGTAGCGCTCCTGCGCCATCTCGAGCAGACGAGCAGAGACTGCAAGCGCCAGGTACCGCTCGACCTCCTCGCCCAGCCGCTGCGCCAGGCCCGCTTCTTCGAGGTGCAGCTCCCCGACACGCTTCTCGCGAGTCCCGGTCTCCAGCCTTCCCGCGAGTTCGTGCTTCGCTCTTGCGAGTTCGTCGAACGCAGCCGTCGCTTCGATCTCCTCCCTCGCGGCCCGCGCGTGAAGGACCTTGAGATCCTCGTGTGTGCCCTGCTCGGCCAGATCGAATCGGCCGAGGACATCCAACAGTTCCTCGCGGGCGCGCGAAGCGCGTTCCTCCTCCGCTTCGACCCGGGAGTCGATCGCCAGTAAAGCGCGTGCTACCTCCTCGCGACGAGCAAGGCCGGAGCGTGCCGCTGCCAGCAGCTCCTTCAGGCGGTTCGCGGAAGCCGGCACGTCATCTCGCGCGAAGGGCTCCGGAATGCTCATGAACGGTGCCGCGCTGCTCGCAAACCGTACAGCGAAGGAATCCAGCTGGCCCGATGCATGGGCATGCGCCTGGCGGATCTCCACCGCCGCCGACTCGGCGGACCGAGCCTCACGCACTAGCGCCAGAAGCGACGCAGCCCCCGCGCCCGTCAGCCCGGCATCCAGCCCCCGTACCGACAGCCACTCCGTCCACAATGCGCGCCTCGCCTCGAGAGCATCGCGAGCGAGCGCAGCATCTCTCGCCGCGCTCTCAGTCTCGACCGCTGCTGCAGCCGTCGTCCGCACAGCCGAGCGGGCCGCCTCCAGAGCGCGACGAGCGCGGGACACCTCCAGCGCTCCCGCCCCCGGCTCGAGACCCAGCATGTCGAGATACTCTCGCTCCTCTGCACCGGGAAGTGCCGAGGCGCCGGGACGAGCGCGCAGCGCGAACACGAGACCCGCGACGATCAGCACCACGCCGATCCCAACGGTGACCCACTCTTCGAGCACTACACCCGTGAGAGCCGCGATCACGCCCGACAGCCCCATGACGATCGACGGCACATCGACTCCGCGGCGCGCGAGAACGCCCTCCCTGCCTCTGATCGATTCGAGTGCATCCAGCGCCGAGAGTCTCTCGCCTATCGCCTCAACCGGGTCGTCTCCGATGCCGAGAGGTTCTAGGATGTCCACCTGGGCGACCTCCAGCTTCGCCTGCACGTCTGCGGCGCGCTTCGCCGACTCCTCCCGCGACTCGCACTGGAGCTCGAGGCGCTGCAACTCGTCGCGCGCCTCCTCGACTTCCACCGCTCTCTCGTGCACATCGCCGAGGCCCACGAGCACCTCGGCCGTCAGGCCCGTCCTGGCCAACGCGTCGGATGCGCGGGTCTCAGCCCTGACCAGTGCGACCTCGCTCTCGCTCAGAGACTCCAGCGCACGCGCATGACCGGCTGCTTCGTCGAGGAGCGCATCCAGTTCGGGGGCCGCCGCCAGCAATGCCTCGTCGCACTCCAACTGCGCGACCTCGTCCTGGAGCTGTCTGCGTTCGCGCCGCAGGCCGAGAAGCGCCTCCTCCTGGGCGGCGATGGCTGCCAGCTTCTCGTCGGCACGCTCCACGGCCACCGCGAGCTCGGTCGACCGCTCGCGCGCAGCATCCCGCAGCGCGCGAGCCACCTCCGACTGCCTCTCCATTTCGCCAAGCCGCTCCTGGTCCGACATGAACATCTCGGCCTCCGAGCGCAGCTGCCGCAGCTCGCCGCGCTTGGCACGCACGTCTGCGACCAGCGCATTCACCACAGGCTTGCGGCCTGCGGGTTTGAACAGCTCGGCAGCTTCCCTCTCCACAGCGGCGCGAACCTGCTGGGGACTCACACGGAGCCCCGCGCTCGCAGCGTACAGAAGGCTGATCACGCTGTCCCCCGACCCGCGCTGCTCCTCGATCGCCGCCATGTCCGACAGGCCGAATCCGAACACCGTGCGGTACGCCAGCTCGCTCACCCCGCGGGTGAGCTCGGCGAGCAGGTCATGCCTGTCGGGGCCGTGCAGGGTTCGCACGCTCACCCGGCCTCCGTGTGGACCTTCGATCCGCTCCACCACCCAACTGCCGGTTGGGTCGTCGAACACCAACCGGGCGCAGCGGTTCTTGCCGTCCACCGAATAGCCCTGCTCGCTGTCGCGCGCAGTGGGATAGCGGTATAGGACGTGCCGGACCAGCGCGGTGTACGACGACTTACCGGCCTCGTTAGGCCCTAGAACGACGGTCAAACCGTCGTCCAGGTCGCCGAGTGTCGCGCCTTCGAATGCCCCGTACCTGACGGCCTCGATGCGCCGGAGCCTCATCGCTCCTCCTCCGCAAGCAACCGGTCGATCGCGAGGTCTCGAGCGCGTTCCAGCAGCGCGGCAGGATCGACCGCCGGTACGTCACGGGCGTCGAGGGCGGCTAGAACGGGCCCCGATGCCGAGCTGACAAGCTCCAGCAATGCGCGCTCGTCGGCCAGCAGCACGTCGGCGAGCCGCACCAGGTCTCCGGCGAAGTCCTCGCCTGCCCGAAGGGTCTCGATATCGATCGCGGGCCGGGTGCCATCCACTATGCGGTCGACCCAGACCCACGGGTCCCGCTCGAGCGATGCCGCCCGCACGTCCGCAAGCAAGTCCTGCACGACGCCCGACCGTGCCAGGGCTGCGTGCGCGTCCGTTCTGCCCACGAGCTCGATGCGCAGGACCACCGGGCGGTCGCTGGCGCCTCGCGCGACCTCGTCCACGGCACTTCCGAGCGCTCCGACAACGTCCTCGATGCTCTCCAGCGACTCGGCATCTACCGTGACTCGCTCCCAGACCACGCTCGAGGTGGGAACGAACTCGGCGGTCGCGCTACCCGGTTCCAGAGAGACCACCTGGCAGCCCCTGAGCCCGGATTCGTTGGGGTTCAGCCCTTGCGTGCAGCCACTGTATGCCACCGCGGAATCGTTCGAGAGCACCTCGGGCTTGTGGATGTGGCCGAGAGCCCAGTAATCCATCTTCGCAGCACGGAGGTCCTCCAGTGAGCACGGGGCGTAGGGCTCGTGGTCCACGCGACCGCCGACATTGGCGTGCAGGACGCCTATGGCGAGAGAGTCTTCGGCTCGGCGCTCGAACCCTTCCGCCAGATTCGCCTTCTCCGCAGCGGTGCGAAACGAACGGCCGTACAGCGCACAGATCGGACGCCCTTCTCGCTCGAACAATACGCGCTCGACCTCGTTCTCCGAGAACACGTGCACTCCATGCGGCATCGTCAGCCCCGCCGAGCGGCCGCTGGCCGGATCGTGGTTGCCGCAGGCGACGAAGACCGCGATTCCGGCATCGGTCAACCTGACGCACGCGTCACGGAAAGCGAACTCCGCGCGTAGCGACTTCTCGCTGCTGTTGTAAACATCGCCGGCCACGACCAGGAAGTCCGCATCATGCTCGATACAGACGGATACGAGCGCATCCAGCGCTTCGTAGGTCGATGCGACCAGCGCCTCGCGCACCCGTGCATCCGTGGCGTCGACGCCTTTGAAAGGTGCATCGAGGTGAAGGTCCGCCGCATGGACGAACCGAACAGACTCCGTCACAGCGCCCCTCCCGAACCGGCAACTCCGATGGCTAGTGCCATAGTAGCGGGGCGCACTGACACGCGACAGGGGGCGCGGGCAAGCCCTACGGGGCAGCCGCCCCCGCCGAGCGGACCGCGCGCGCGACCGCGACGGCCGCCGCACACTTGCCGGCATCGATGAGGATGAAAGGCGCCACCGCGATCGCGAACGCTTCGGCTGCCGCCCGTCCCGTCGACACCGCGAAGTACGCCCAGCCCAGGCCGTACGTGACGGTCAGCAACACCAGCAGCGCGACAACGTCGGCTCGAAGCGAACACGTGCGACGGCCGGGTGTATGACCGCGCTCTCCGGCAACCAGCCGTCTGGCCAGCGCAGCCAGTGGCGCTCCCAGCGCGAAGCCGAGGATGAAACCGCCGGTCGGTCCGAGAAGGTATCCCACCCCGGCGCCGCCACCCGAGAAGACCGGAGCGCCGACAGCGCCCAGCGCGATGTAGAGAACGAGGGCCGACAGCGCCTCGGCGGGCAAAAGGACCAGTGCAGCCACGGCGACGACCAGGACCTGCAGCGTCACCGGCACCGGACCGATAGGGATGGCGATCAAAGCGCCGACGGCGATCAGCGCCGCAACCAGTGCAGAGCGAAGGATTCCGACCGTGCGCGTGCGCATCACTGTCCACCTATCGTAAACATCGCGTACATGGACGTTCACAATAGGCAGCGCGCTGTGCATCGTCAATGCCCGAGTGTGACCTCACCCGAGCTCAGACGCACCTCGCCCCTCTTCGTGGCAAGCAGCAGCGCGCCATCATCGCCGGTCCCTACCACGGTGCCTTCGGCCACCGATGCGCCCGTGACGTCCCGTACCGTCACCGCTCGGCCGGACAGTGTGGAGCGCGCCTCGTACTCGGCCCGCATGCCCGCGAAGCCGGATTCCACGAACTCCCTGTAGGCGACGGCTATCCCGTCCAGCAGCGCGGCAGCCACCTCGGCAGTCTGCGCCGAAGGAACGGCCTCGCGGACGGTGGCGGACCGTTCGTGCGCGCACTCCCCGACGTTCACTCCGCAGCCGGCCACAACCCACTCCACGCGGTCGGCTTCCGCGGCCATCTCGAGCAGGATTCCCGCAAGCTTGCGGCCGGAAACTTCCACATCGTTGGGCCACTTGAGACCGACCGGCACGCCGAGTGACTCCAGCCCGCGCGCGGCGCCCAGAGCGATCGCCAGAGACAACGGCGCGACAGCAGACGGCGCGAGAGGCGGCCTGAGAATGCACGAAACGTAGGCCCCGCCCGACGGAGACTCCCAGACGCGCCCGAAGCGTCCGCGACCCTGCGTCTGACGTGCGGCCACCACCACCGTGCCTTCAGCACGACCGGCTCGTGCCAGACGCTTGGCCTCGTCATTCGTCGAAGCCGACTCCATCCCGCCCTCGCATGAGACCCACAGCGGGTCCTGCAGGCGAGGGGCCACCTCTTCGGGGATGCAGATGTCCGGCGCCGACTCCAGCCGGTAACCCACATGCGGGGTCGAGTGTATCGCGTAGCCCAGCTCGCGAAGCACAGCTATGTGTCTGTTGACGGCCACCCGGGTTATGCCGAGATCGGCAGCGAGGACCTCGCCCGATACACCGGCCTCTCCGGCATGCTCCAGCGCCGAAGCGATGACCGCCCTACGCGAGATCGTCATCATCTGCGACCTCGTCGATCCAGTCGTGATCGTGCTCGGCCGCCAGCTCGGCCAGCTGGTTCACCTTCCTGGATATGAGGGCACGGCGTCCCCAGATGAGAAACGCGAACATCGCCACCAACAGCAGCAGCCCGGCCCATGTGAGATTGCGGGCCACGGTCAGCGCACGGTCGAAGTTGTCCGCGAAGATGCGACCGAGCATCACCATGAGCGTGGTGTAAAGCAACGCGCCGATGAACGTGTACAGCTCGAAGATCCAGACGCGCATCCTCGACACGCCGGCGATGACTGGTACGAAGTTCTTGAACCCCGCCGCGAATCGGGATATCAAAACGGTCTTGTTACCGTGCAGCTCGAAGTACTCCTCGGCAGCGGTTATGCGTTCCTCGTCGAAGAACCTGCCGCCCCACCGGAGCAACGCCTCGCGACCGCCACGACGTCCGAACAGATAGGACAGGTTGCTGCCCGTCATCGTTCCTACCAGGGAGGAGACCCCCACCAGCCATGGGTTCAGACCGCCTGCTTCGGAGACGAACCCGGCAGCCATCACGACCGTCTCGCCCGGCGTGAAGGAGCCGAGCACGAACAGGTTCTCCGAGACCGTGAACAACATGACGATCAGGTGACCCCAGGAATCGAGCGCCGCAAGGAACCAGTCGAGAGGCGCGAAGCCCGTCTGCGGAGACATCACCCGGCATCCAGACCGAAATCGAGAGGCGGGCACAGAGTGAGCGCGCTTGTCGAGACGCGGTCGACCCCGGCAGCCACGAGCGCAGGCAACCGCTCGAAGGTCACGCGTCCGGAGGCTTCGACAGACACGCTGCGCCCGTCTGCGGCCTCACGCACGGCGGCCACCGCGGCAGCCAGCGTGGCGTCGTCCATGTTGTCGAGCAACACGTAGTCGGCGCCGAAGGTCGCGGCTTCGACCGCCTGGGCTATCGAATCCGCTTCGCACTCCACCAGCAGGTCCGGGTGCGCCGCCCTGGCGGCCCGGACTGCAGCTTCGACGCTGCCGGCGTGCGCGATGTGGTTGTCCTTGACGAGCACCATGTCGTAGAGACCGGCACGGTGATTGGATGCGCCGCCGACCGCGACCGCGTACTTGGAAAGAGCGCGCAAACCCGGCAGCGTCTTGCGTGTGTCCGTGACGATGAGCGCCTCTCCCGCAGCCCGCTGCCAGCGTCTGGCCTCGGTCGCTATGCCGGAGAGCACCATGATGAGATCGAGAGCGGAGCGCTCCCCGGCCAGAACCACGCGCGCCGGCCCTGCGATCTCGATGACCGCGGTCCCGGGATCCACATCGGCGCCTTCCTCCACGAGCAGCGAACATCTGACCGGAGCGGAATCGGCTGCGGATGCGAGCAGTGAGAAGAGCCTGTCGGCCAGTGGCAGGCCGCAGACCACACCCTTCTCCCGGGCGACGATCCGTCCGGTGAACAGCGCCTCGTCATGGATCGCAGCCGATGACGTAACGTCACGATCAAGCAGCTCGCGTCCCGCAAGGGCCGGATCGGTGATGCGCCCGGGGGCTACCCCCAGGTCCTCTGCCAGTGCGAGTGCGAGCAGGTCGTCTGACGGCGGGATCACGAGACTCACACCCCCACCTCCGCAACGTCGGCCTCGTCCACGACCGGCTCGGAACGCAGCTCGGCGCCGCGGCGCCAGATCAGATGCATGCGCCAGCGGTCGTCATCCCGGTCCGGATGGTCACTACGGAAGTGCGTTCCCCGGCTCTCCTGGCGGACTGTCGCCGCGCTCACGGTCAGAGAGGCGTTCAGCAGCAGGTTCCTGGTCTCGACCGCATGAAGGTCGGAACCGCCGAGGCCCTCGGCCAGCTGAGCGATCCCCTCGGCGGCGCCGGCGAGCCCTTCCGCATACCTGGTGACCGCCGCGTGCCGCCCCATGAGCGTCTGCAGAGCCGCGCGTGCCGCGCGCGGGTCGGTACCGATGTGCTCCTCAACCGTCGCCGATACGCGTCCCGGGCGCCCACGTACGCGCTCGCCCTCGAGTGCTCGCACGATCCTGCGCGAGCAGACGAGTCCCTCGAGCAGCGAGTTGCTGGCCAGCCGATTGGCGCCATGCAGACCGGAGGCGGCACATTCGCCTGCGGCGTACAGCCCCGGTATCGAGGTCCGGCCGTCGATGTCCACGCGCACGCCGCCCACCAGGTAGTGCGCAGCGGGAGCCACGGGGACCAGGTCTCGCGAGATGTCGTAGCCGGCCTCCCGGCAGCCCTCGGTCACGGTCGGAAAGCGGCTGGCGAGGAACTCGGCCCCGAGATGCCGGGCATCCAGCCACACGTTCGGACGACCGCACCGGTGCATGACCTTCTCGATCTCCCGGCTCACGATGTCGCGGGGTCCGAGTTCGGCAAGCGGGTGGATCGCGGGCATGAAGCGCTCGAGCTCGCAGTCGAGGAGGTAGGCGCCCTCCCCACGCAGCGCTTCGGTGATGAGGAACTTCGGTGTGGACGCGCTATCAAGCGCCGTCGGGTGGAACTGCACGAACTCCATGTCGGAGATCTCCGCGCCGGCGCGCCATGCTGCGGCGATCCCGTCGCCGGTCGCCACGAGCGGGTTGGTGGTGACCCTGTAGACCTGCCCCGCCCCGCCACTGGCAAGGACGACCGCGTTCGCGTGCAGCGCGATGAGCGCGTGCGACCCGCTGTCCATCACCAGCGCGCCGATGCAGCGCTCACCGTCGGTCAGCAGGTCCACCAGGAAGGCGTCCTCGACCAGCTTGATGCCAGGGGCGCGGCGTACCACCGCCGAGAGGGTGTTCTGCACCTCGGCGCCGGTCGCATCGCCCGAGTGCAGCACGCGAGGCAGACTGTGCCCGCCTTCGCGGTGCAGGTCGACCGCGCCGCTCTCGGCCCGGTCGAAGCGCACGCCGAGTGACTCGAGCTCGGCCAGAGCCTCGGCCGCCTCACCCACGATGGACCTGACCACTGCGGCGTCGCACAGGCCCTGCCCCACCACGAGCGTGTCAGCGAGGTGCAGCTCGACGGAGTCCGCCTCGCCCACGGCGCCGGCGATGCCGCCCTGCGCGTACCAGGTGTTCGCGTCGGCCACCTCGGACTTCGTCACGAGCGTCACGCTTCCGAGCCCGACCGCATGGAGCGCGGCGGTGAGGCCGGCGATCCCCGAGCCGATTATGAGGACGTCCGAGCGCTCCGTGGGCATCTTCGCAGTGTCGAACGACAGCACGTAGCGCTGGTCGAGCGCCCGGGGCATAGCGACACCGACGTCCATTCCCGCCCCTTATCCGATAGCCGTCATA
>JAFGNP010000023.1 GCA_016926975.1 Coriobacteriia bacterium
ACCCAGATGTGGGGCCATAGCTCAGCTGGGAGAGCGCATGGCTGGCAGCCATGAGGTCAGGGGTTCGATCCCCCTTGGCTCCACCAATACGCACTCCGATGCTCGTTGCGAGAACCGCGGCGGGCATCGTTGCGTCTAGAGGGTATGAACGTCATGGCCGAATGATCGGAGGGCTGTTGTGAAGAGAAGGTATGCGGCGCTTCTGGCGATCGCTTTGGCGACGGTTCTCGTGCTGTCGGGATGTGACGACGACGTGAAGTTGGACGAGGGCGCGGACGGTTCGACGGTGGCCTTGAGGGCTGGCGATGTGCTCGAGTTGACGCTCGGCTCTAACCGGACGACGGGATACGCGTGGGAGGCCGTGCAGGTCCCGGATTGCCTCGAGCAGTCCGGCGAACCCGAGTACGAGTCGAAGGGTATGCCTGGGATGATGGGCGCCCCGGGCGAGGAGACATGGCGATTCACGGCCAGCGAGGCCGGTGAGGGTACTCTTCTGCTGGAGTACCGCAGGTCGTGGGAGACCGAACAAGACCCCGCCCAGACGTTCGAAGTGGAAGTGAACGTCGAGTAGAGGTACACCTCCTGGCTTCGGCTACAATGAGGCGCATCGTCGGCTCTGAGAACCGGAGGCAACGCGTGACGCGCAAGTACGATCCCCGCGCCATCGAGGAGAAGTGGCAGTCGGTCTGGGATGCCGAGCGTCTCTACTCGGTGACTGAAGACCCGCAGCGCCCGAAGAAATACGTCCTGGAGATGTTCCCGTACCCGTCAGGGGACATCCACATGGGTCACGTGCGCAACTACTCGATCGGTGACGTGGTAGCGCGCTTCTCGACGATGCGCGGGTTCGATGTGCTGCACCCGATCGGCTGGGACGCGTTCGGCCTGCCTGCCGAGAACGCTGCCATCAAGAGCAAGTCGCATCCCGCGAAGTGGACTTACGCGAACATCGAGACCCAGGCGGCATCGTTCAAGCGGATGGGCTTCAGCTACGATCCGGACCGCATGGTGCGCTCTTGTGACCTCGATTACTACCGCTGGGGCCAGTGGATCTTCCTGAAGTTCTGGGAGCGTGGCTTGGTGGAGCGCAAGAAGTCCCCGGTCAACTGGTGCCCCGACTGCAAGACGGTTCTGGCCAACGAGCAGGTGGTAGGGGACGGTGTCTGCTGGCGCTGCAAGTCCGCGGTCGAGAAGCGGGATCTCGAGCAGTGGTACTTCAAGATCACGGAGTACGCGCAGGAGCTGCTGGACGACCTGGACACCCTGAAGGGGTGGCCGGAGCGCGTGAAGACGATGCAGGCCAACTGGATCGGTCGTAGCGAGGGCGCCGAGGTGGACTTCACGCTCTGCGGTCCGGAGGGCGAGCCGACCGAGTCGATCATCACCGTGTTCACCACTCGGCCGGACACGCTCTTCGGATGCTCGTTCTTCCTGCTGGCACCGGAACATCCACTGGCAGAGGAGCTCACCTCGGGGACTGAGTACTCCGCGGGTGTGCGTGCAGTCGCTGCTGCGGCGGCGCGAGAGACCGCCGTGGAGCGTGCGAGCGGCGAAGCCGAGAAGGTTGGGGCGTTCACGGGCCGCTATGTCATCAACCCCGTCAACGGTGACAGGGTACCGGTATGGGTCAGCAACTACGTGCTGATGGAGTACGGCACCGGCGCGGTCATGGCTGTGCCGAGCGGCGATCAGCGAGACTTCGAGTTCGCTCGTAAGTACGACCTTCCGATACCTCCGGTAGTGGTAGCCGAGGACGACCCGCTGCTCGGCGAGCTGTCCGGCGAGCGGGACCGAGTGATGAACGACGTGCCCTGGCCGGAGGCCTTCGACGGCTATGGCGTCATGGTGCAGTCGGGCGAGTTCACGGGTATGCCCGGCGGCAAGGCCTCGGAAGGCATGAAAGCGGTCACGGAATGGCTGGCCGAACGAGGACTGGGCCGCTTCAGCATCAACTTCCGTTTGCGCGATTGGCTCATCAGCCGGCAGCGGTACTGGGGCAATCCGATCCCTGCTATCGACTGCCCGCAGTGCGGTCTGGTCCCCGTACCGGAGACGGACCTGCCCGTGGTACTGCCGATGGATGTGGATATCACCAAGGGCGAGACGCTGGCGGACCATCCTGAGTTCTACGACACGAAGTGCCCGAAGTGCGGTGGGAGCGCGAGGCGCGAGACCGACACGATGGACACGTTCACGTGCTCCAGCTGGTACTACCTGCGCTACTGTGACGCTCGCAACGGTGCGGAGGCGTTCTCGCGCGAGAAGGCGGACTACTGGATGCCGGTCGACCAGTACATCGGCGGCATCGAGCACGCCATTCTGCACCTCCTGTACTCCCGATTCTTCACCAAGGTATTCCGGGACATGGGACTTACATCGGCCGACGAGCCGTTCACGAACCTGCTGACGCAGGGGATGGTGAAGAAGGACGGCGAGACCATGTCGAAATCCCGGGGCAACGTGGTTGCCCCCGAGGACATGGTTGCGAAGTACGGGGCGGATGCGCTGCGGGCGTTCATCCTGTTCATGGCGCCTCCAGACAAGGATCTCGAATGGAACCAGGAGGGGCTGGAAGGTACTTTCCGGTTCCTGAGCAGGCTCTGGCGTCACGTGACGGAAGTGGCCGAGGAGGCTCCGCGAGCGGCCGTTCAGGTGGCAGATGCAGCCGCGAAGGAGCTTCGCCGCGAGCAGCACCGCGTCGTAGGCAAGGTCACGGGCGATATCGAGAGGTTCAGCTTCAACACGGCGCTTTCCGCGATGATGGAGTTGCTCAACGCCGCCGGAGAGTACCGGCGCACCGTCGCCGACGATGGACGCGATGCCGTGCTCGAGCGCGATGTCGCGGAGACGCTCACGCTGCTGATTGCGCCTTACGCGCCGCATATGGCCGAGGAACTGTGGCGCGAGGTACTCGGCCACCACCGGTCCGTGCACCGCGAGGAGTGGCCGTCGTTCGATCCGGCTGTTGCGGCGGCGGATGAGGTTGAGATCGTCGTGCAGGTGAATGGCAAGGTGCGGGCCAAGCTGGTGATATCGGCCGACGCTGATGAGGACGCGGTCCGCGAAGCCGCGCTAGCCATGCCCAATGTCGTGGAGCACATCGCTGGCCTGACCGTGCGCAAGGTGCTGGTAGTCCCCGGCAAGCTCGTGAGTGTGGTGGCCTCCGCGTAGCGAGCGTCCGGCGGTAAGGTTGAGGTAAAGCTGTCGCAAGGTCTGTAGGTTAGATTCCGGTGTGTTCGGGCGCCCCCTCTGTCCGGGGAAGGGGTGCCCGTTGTCGTTGCTGGACTCCGAACGCGTAAGAGACCTGTTGAGCCGGGCAGGTCTGGCTGACGTGCCGCCGCGCACTCTGGGGGCGGGGCTGTGCATCGGGGCGGTGATCGTGGCGTTCGGTCTGTGGCGATTCTGGCCGACGGCTCCTGCGCCGGAAGTCGTGTTCGAGGAAGTCGAGGCTTCCGAAAGCCCTGCGGCGCAAGAGGGGGAGGACAGTGCGCCGGAACCTGTAGTGATCGTCCATGTCGCTGGTGCGGTCACGAGGCCCGGCGTGTACGGGCTGGCTCCCGGAGCTCGCGTGACGGATGCGATAGCCGCTGCGGGAGGTGGTCTGGGGAATTCCGCTCTTGACGCGCTCAACCTGGCAAGGATCTTGGCCGACGGGGAGCAGGTGTACGTGCCGACGCTGGACGAGGTGGCCGCCGGGGCGGATCAAGCCGTGTCAGGCACGTCGCCTGCGGGTTCGGCGGGGAGCACTTCGGACGGACGCATCGACATCAACCGGGCAAGTGCAACAGAACTTGAGGGATTGCCCGGAGTAGGGCCCTCCACAGCCCAGAAGATCGTGGACGACCGGGAAGCCAACGGGCCCTTCACGAAGCCCGAGGACCTGATGCGTGTGCCCGGTATCGGCGAGAAGAAGTTCGAGTCGATGCGCGACTTCGTCAGCTGCGGATGAAGTCCGTCCCACAGCGGCCGACGATACCGCCTGTCGCGTGGTTCGCGCTGGCGATGTGGGTAGGCTGTTGGTCTGCAGAGGCCGTGATGTGGGCGGACGGCAGCGGCGTGAACGTCGCGAGGGCCTGGGTTCTGGTCTGTGGAATCGTCACGGCAGTCGTCGGATGCGGACTTGCGGTCGCGCTCGGAGAGCGTTTGTGCCTGGGGTCGTTGCGGGCGCGGCGGTCGCTGCGCACGATGATGGCCTGGACGATCTTCGCGGGTCTGGTCACGGGGATGTGCATGTCGGCCCTTCAAGGGTGGGCATGGTCGGGGCAGGCGAACAGGGTCAGCGAGTGCGGCGCCAGGGAGTGGACAGGTTTCGTCGAGGCAGACTCGCTTCCGGGGTCGTACGGAGCTGTCGTGCGTGTTCGGGTTCTAGGTGGTCCTTTGGACGGAGCGCGGGTGCGGATCGGATGGCCTGCCGACGAGCCTGTGCCTGAGCTGGGCCGATGCGTGAGATTCTCGGCGATCCTCAAGCCGCTGCCAGTGGCCGAAGCGTGGGCAAGGCGGACGGCGCGGTCGGGCGTTTGCGCGACGGGGACGGCGTGGACAGCTGAGATCGGTGTGTGGAGACCCGGCCCGCTCGGCGAGTTGTACGCATGGCGTGCGGGCATGCTCGAGAAGATGCACGGCATTGCGGGGCCGGGCGGTGATCTGGCCGAGGGGATCGTACTGGGCGACCGACGCCGCCTGATCGGCACGGACACCGAGGAGGACTTTCGGATTCTCGGACTCACGCACCTTGTCGCCGTGTCAGGCTCTCATCTGGCGGCAGCGTGTGCGGCCGTGGCATGCCTGGGCACGGCTGTCCGCATGCCGAAGAGGTGGTTGGTCTGTGCGACCGTAGCGGCAGGCGCCGTGTACGCCATTGTTACCGGTCTGCCGTACTCGGCACTGCGGTCGCTATTGATGCTGGTAGTGGCCGGAGTGGGCGAGATCGCAGGCCGGCGTGGCCACGGAGTTGCGTCGCTCTCCGCTGCCGTTATCGGCGTGCTCTCTCTTGAGCCATGGGCGGTCTTCGATCTGGGATTCCAGTTGTCCGCGCTTGCGGTGCTCGGCTTGCTGCTGTTCGGCACCCTAGCAGGCGCGTGGATGACGGCAGGGACGAGCGGCGTGGGGCGCCTGGTGTCCGGCGCCTTGAGCCTGACTCTGGTCGCGCAATTCGCCACGGTGCCCATCGTCGCCGGCGGCTTCGGGATGGTTTCGCTGATAGCTCCCGCGGCGAACGCTATCGTCGGTCCTTTGGTCTCGATCGCGATGCTGCTGGGTCTTGCGGGCGCGGTCACAGGCGGCCTGCTGCCTGCTGCCGGAACGGTGGCGACGCATTGCGCGGCGTCCGTTCTCGGAGCGACGGCGTGGCTAGCCGAGCGGATGGCGGTCCTCCCCGGCGCTGCAGTGGCGATGAACGGTGGGCCCTGCCTGTGCGCAGGCGTTCTTGCGCTCGCTGCGATCGCGTGGATTCGCTGGCCAGTGCCCGGAGGGTCGGGTGGGGGGTATCGGTGCCTTGCGGCAGTCTGCGGAGTGACGCTGGCTCTTGCCCTGGGGCCGGCGCCTGCGCGTCAGGCGTCGGTCACGGTTCTCGACGTCGGACAGGGGGACGCGATCATCGTGCGGGACGGCGGGCGGACGATGCTGGTCGACACAGGCCCGGACGCGCTTGTTCTCAGGAGAGCGCTTGCCAGGGACGGAGTGAGGTCCATCGACGTGCTCGTCTTGACACACGCACATGAGGACCATACCGGGGGAGCGCCCGGTCTTTCGGGTGTGACCGATGTCGGCTGGGTGGGTGTTCCGGCCGTGCCCGGGAAGGAGGGTAGCGAAGAGGCGCCCCGGACCAGGGACCTGATGCCCGGGGACAGCGGGTGGCGCGGTCCGGGAACTGCCGTCCGGCAGCTGCGAGCGGGTGACAGTTGGCGAGTCGGTCAGACTAGGGTGCGCGTCCTGTGGCCTCCTGAGGATGCTCCGCAGGACTTGTCGACGAACGACACGAGCGTGGTTCTTCTGCTCAGCAGAGGAGGATTCGACATGGCACTCACGGGGGACGCGGAGAAGGTGGCGCAAGACGGCATGATCGCCGCCGGAGCGCTTGGAGAAGTCGAGGTGCTGAAGGTTCCGCATCACGGGAGTGTCAACGGGCTTAGTGCCGAGGGACTCGCCGCCTGGTCGCCGGCATACGCGCTGATCAGCGTCGGAGAAGGCAATGACTTCGACCATCCTTCGCGCGAGACGCTGGATCTGCTCGAGTCCTCGGGAGTGAAGATATTGCGCACCGACGAGTCCGGTGACATCACCGTGGTGATCGGCACCAACGGGTACGAGATCCGCGAGTCCGTTCGTGGAAGGGGTTCTTCGGTTCGTGCGAGAATGGATGTCAGGCACTGGTCGCCTGTAGGCATCACGCGTTGTGTGTTCGCACACTCCCGGAGAGGATCACGTGGCAGTCAAGACGATAGAAGAGCTGAAGCTGGTCTACCTGATATTCGGGGAAGAGGAGTTGCTTCTAGACCGCGCTCTCCACCGCCTGAAGAGTCGCGTAGCGCAGGCAGCAGACCTGGACTTCAACTTCGAGATGTTCGACGGAGAATCGGCTGACGCGTCGATGGTGGTCGCGGCCGCTAACACACTGCCGTTCGCGTCGGAGCGCCGGCTCGTCGTCGTGCGCGGCGTGGACCGGATGAACGCCGCAGGGCAGGCGACGCTTGCCGGCTATGCGAAGAATCCGTCACCCAGCACTTGTCTCGTCCTGGTTGCGCGCAAGATCCGCAAGGATTCGAAGCTCTACAAGGCGGTGGCGCAACTCGGCGGAGTGGCCGAGTACAGAGCACCGAGGAAGAGCGAGTATCCGGACTGGGTGATCTCAGAGTTCGCCTCGAGGGGCCGGGCACTGTCTCGCGACGGTGCGGCGGCGCTGGTCCGGGCGGTTGGACGCGACCTACTGCGCCTTCAGACGGAGGCGGAGAAGATCATCGCGTACGCAGGCGAGAGGACCGATCTGGGTCGGGACGACGTGGTACGTGTGGTGGCTGAGACCGCGCCGGTCTCCGTGTTCGATTTCCTCAACGCGCTGGGCGCACGAGAGTGCACATCTGCTCTAGAGCTGCTGGACGACTTGATCGCTGACGGACAGGAGCTTCTTGCCATCCATGGCATGACGGTACGCAGCTTGCGCAACCTCATCAGTACGCGTGCGATTCTGGATCGGAACGGATCGCTCGTCGATATACAGCGTGAGGTTGGGATGGCGGACTGGCAGGCGAGGATCGCTATGGAGCAGGCGCAGCGCTTCAGCGCCGCGGACCTGGCTGGTGCGCTAAGGAGAGCCGCAGGTCTGGAAGCGCAGATGAAGACGGGCTCAGGCGATGCTCGAGTACTGTTCGAGATCTGGCTGGTCGGCGTGTGCCGTGAACGGTCGTGAAAGGCGCCGACAGGCGTGCGTTCCGGGAGCGCAGGGTGCACAAAGGGCCGGAGTAGCTCCGGCCCTTTGTTCTTGCCCAGCGGTGCGGCATCGCAGTAGGTCAGTCCTGCAGCGCGTTGACCTTCGCCATGACGCCGGACTTGCGGTTCGCGGCCTGGTTCGGGTGGATAACGCCCTTGCTTGCGGCCTTGTCCAGCGCGCGTGTGGCGCCCCGGGCAGCTTCGAGGGCAGCCGCTTTGTCGCCAGCGTCGACAGCCGCGTCAACCTTCTTGATGGCGGTCTTGAGCGCCGAGCGAACTGCCTTGTTGCGCATACGCGCCTTCTCGTTAGTGAGAATGCGCTTCTTCTGGCTCTTGATGTTTGCCACTGTGCCTGTTCCTCCAGACGATACGATGGTGCCCGTCGCAGTGGGGTGCGGACGAACCGCATGAGGATAGCACACGGTTTCGGGCGTCGCTACCGCCTGTACACCATCGTGGTCGACGATCCGGCCCTTCGGCTCGGGTGTGAACATCGGCGGCCGAAGGGCAGTCGCTTCCTCGCCTGGGCGATACCCTGCTACACTCAACCGCTATGACTGACCCCACACTCATAAGGAACTTCTCGATCATCGCGCACATCGACCACGGCAAGTCGACGTTGGCCGATCGCGTCCTGCAGCTTACGCATACGGTCGCCGACCGCGACATGCAGGAGCAGATGTTGGACTCCATGGACATCGAGCGCGAGCGCGGGATCACCATCAAGGCTCAGGCGGTACGCGTGATGTACGATGCCGACGACGGTCGGACATACCAGCTGAACCTTATAGATACGCCGGGGCATGTGGACTTCACCTACGAGGTCTCGCGTTCACTCGCAGCTTGCGAGGGCGTGATCCTGGTGGTAGACGCGGCGCAGGGCGTCGAGGCGCAGACGGTCGCGAACGCTTTGATGGCGATGAACGCACACCTGGAGATCATCCCTTTGATCAACAAGATCGATCTTCCTGCGGCGGATCCGGAGCGTGTGCGCCACGAGATCGAAGAGGGGCTGGCGATCCCTGCAGATGAGGCCGTGCTGGCCAGCGGCAAGACCGGCGAGGGCGTGCGCGAGGCCCTCGAAGCTGTGGTGCGGCTCGTCCCGCATCCGGTCGGGGATCCTGGCGCACCGCTTAAGGCGCTCATCTTCGACTCCTACTTCGACGCATATCGCGGCGTCGTTGCGCTGATCCGTGTGGTAGACGGGAGCGTCGGCAAGGGCGTGAAGGTCCGGATGATGGCGACCAGCACGGTGGCCGACGTCGAGGAGGTCGGCGTTCGACGTCCTGCCAACACACCGGTCGCCTCGCTTGGAGTGGGCGAGGTCGGCTACATGATCACCGGCCTGAAGGACCCATCGCTCGTGAAGGTCGGCGATACGGTCACCCTCGCCAAGCACGGTGCCGTTGAGCAGCTTCCCGGATACCGGGATGTGAAGCCCATGGTCTACACGGGCCTGTTCCCGATCGATGGTGACCAGTACCCGGACCTCCGTGATGCCCTGGAACGCCTGACGCTGAACGACCCCGCGCTGCTGTGGGATCCCGAGAGCAGCCACGCGCTGGGCTTCGGTTTCCGCGTGGGATTCCTGGGGCTGCTGCACATGGAGGTTGTGAAAGAGCGTCTCGAGCGGGAGTTCGACCTTGACCTGCTGGCCACAGCGCCGAGCGTTGAGTACCACGCGTACCTGACCAAGGGCGAGATGCTGGTCGTGCACTCTCCGCAGGACATGCCCGATCCCGGGCAGATAGACCATGTCGAGGAGCCTTACCTCAAGGTGACGGTCTTGGTTCCGCCCGACTATGTCGGACCGGTGATGGAGCTCTCGGAGCAGCGGCGCGGCACGTTCAAGGACATGCAGTACCTCTCCGCCACAACGGTCGAGCTTCACTACGAGATGCCGCTGTCCGAGCTGATCATGGACTTCTTCGATCAGCTGAAGAGTCGCACGAAGGGGTATGCAAGCCTGGACTATGAGTACATCGGTTACCGTGAGAGCAATCTGGTGAAGCTCGATATACTTCTCGCCGGGAAGCCGGTGGACGCGCTGTCGTTCATCGTGCACAAGGACAAGGCCTACCAACGCGGCAAGGTGCTGACCGAGAAGCTGCGCGAGATCATCCCCCGGCAGATGTTCGAGGTGCCGATCCAGGCCGCGATAGGGGCGAAGATCGTCAGCAGGGAAACGGTGAGGGCGAAGCGCAAGGATGTGCTCGCCAAGTGTTACGGCGGGGACATCACGCGCAAGCGGAAGCTCCTCGAGAAACAGAAGGAAGGCAAGAAGCGGATGAAGTCGGTCGGTTCGGTGGAGATCCCTCAGGAGGCGTTCATGGCCATCCTCAAGGTGGACGAGTAGACCGTGGCCGAGAGTATGAGAGTCCCATGGAACGAGCCGGCCCGGGTGGCCCTGCCTCGGCACCTGTACGTGCACGTCCCACTGTGCCGGACCAAGTGCACGTACTGCAGCTTCTACTCCGTAGTGGATGACGGATCGGTATCCCATACCGACCTTGTGGAAGAGACCGTGAGCCTGCTGCGCGGTTGGATCACGCCGCAAGTCCGTTGGGTCCCGCTGAACACCCTGTACGTGGGCGGCGGCACGCCTACCGCGCTGGGGATGGAGCTATCCTCGCTCATCAAGTCCCTGACTGGGGTGATACCGCTCGCTACGGGGGCGGAAGTGACCGTTGAGGCCAATCCCGACTCCGTGAGTGAGGAGTTGCTGGGGGAGCTGGCTGATGTAGGTGTCACCCGGGTGAGCGTGGGGGTGCAGTCGCTGGATGACGGCGCGCTCAGCCGACTGGGGCGGCTCCACGATCGTGCTGGCGCGCTCGATGCGCTTGCAGCCGTCCAGTCCGCGGGGCTCGAGCTGTCGGTTGATCTGATGTGCGGGATTCCGGGCGTATCTCACGAGGTCTGGCTGCAGACTCTGGCCGAGGTGGTCGAATGCGGCGCTCGGCACGTGTCCGTGTACCCGCTGACAGTGGAACCGGGCACCCCGATGGCAGAGGGCATCGCGGCCGGTAGGGTACCCGCTCCCGAGGAGGATGAGGTCGTCGACGCCATGGATGCGGCGGCAGCTCAGCTTCAGGAACTCGGGCTGCAGCGATACGAGGTCGCGAACTACGCTGTTCCTGGCGCTGAGTCCCGTCACAACACGGCCTACTGGACCGGTGAGCCCTACATCGGGATAGGGGGAGGCGCTCATGGCATGCTCGATGGTGAGCAGGCACGGGCGATCGGGCTGGCTCCCGGCAACGAGGCCGACATAGGTAGGACAAGGTACGGATACGCGTCGGACCCGTTCCCGGGAGGCGCAGAATCACCGCTGGCATTCCTCGAGTCGCTGTCTGTGCAGGATGCTGCTCGCGAGGATGCGATGCTCGGGATGCGACTGACAACGGGGATATCAGACGAACTCGGGCAGCGTGCGGGAGTGATCGGGCCGCTCGAGTCCCTGGTCGCCGATGGACTCGTGACGCATGAGTCCGGCCGGTGGAAGCCAACCGTGCGCGGATGGTTGTTCGGCAACGAGGTGTTCGGTCGGATCTGGGGCGCTGTGGAGTAGTGAAGCGGCTATAGTCGCTTCCGGAGTGGATGCGCCCGTTTGACCCTCGGCCAGGGGGCGACCTATCATCGTCTGGCACTCGGCAGCCGTGAGTGCCAGGAGGCCTTCAGATGCTCAATGAACGGCGGCGGACCGTACTTTCCGCACTCGTGAATGAATACGTGGCCAGCGTTCAGCCGGTGGGCTCGAAGGTACTCGTCGAGCGGTATCACATCGGCTGTAGCCCCGCTACGGTACGCTCCGAGTTGGCCGCGCTCGAGGAAACAGGTTTCGTCTTCCAGCCGCATGTCTCGGCGGGCCGCATACCGACGGATAGCGGTTACCGTGCGTACGTTGACGACGTGGTGGCGACCACGGAGTCGGGGCTCGTGGCATCAGAGGCTGAGTGCGTGCGCCGCTACTACGCGCAGGCCGAGCACGAGCTCGGCGATGTCTTGCGGGAGACGTCGGCGCTGTTGTCGAAACTGACGTCGTACGTGGCGGTGGTCGCGGCTCCCACGCTCCGGCGGGCGAGGATACGCCGGGTCACGCTCGTGCCGCTGGGTCCTCACCGGGCGCTTGTGGTAGTGGTCACGGACTCGGGCCAGGTGGCGAATCGCACCGTGGAGTTCGAAAGCGAGGTCAACGCCGAAGCACTGGCCAGCGTGGAGGCGTATCTGTCCCGGACACTGGACGGGGCGGTGAGCGATGAGGCCGAATCGGCAAGACGCACTATCGAGGGCGTCCCGGGCCACGAGGCGGGACTCGCGCTGCTGGCGCTGGATGTGGTACTCGAGTGTCTGGCCGAGGCGGATGAAGACCGGGTGCTGACCGGAGGCGTGTCGACACTGCTTGCACATCCGGAGTTCAGCGATCCCTCGACCGTCCGTCCGCTCGTCGGACTTCTGGAGGACGGTCTGGCGATGCTGAAGGTACTGTCGGACGTGATGTGCACTCCGGACATCGAGGTTCGCATAGGACGGGAGAACCGGTCTGCGGCCCTCGAGCACGCCAGCTTCGTGGCGACGCGGTACGGGGACGGCGACTCGGGGGGTATCGTGGGGGTCATAGGCCCAACACGCATGGACTACCAGCGTGCGATGTCTGCGGTTCGCACGATAGCCGACACGCTGACAGGCGTTCTGGACGAATAGAGGAGAGGCGCTCACGTGAGCCAGGTCGACTACTACGAGGTTCTCGGTGTTTCGCGCGAGGCGAGCGCGGAGGAGATCAAGAAGGCCTTCAGGAAGAAGGCGCGCGAGACGCATCCTGACGTGAACGACGGCCATGAAGCCGAAGAGTCGTTCAAGCGGATCAACGAGGCATACGAGGTGCTTTCGGATTCGGAAAAGAGGGCCCGATACGATCGGTTCGGGACTGCTGACTCACGTGCTGCAGGTGGTTACGGCCGGGAGAATGTCGGCGACGTCTTCGACATGAACGATCTGTTCAGCGTGTTCTTCGGAGGTGGGCGTGGTGCGGCAGCACGCCCGAGCCCCGAGGGAAGAGACATGCGCGCTCAGGTTGCGGTCACCCTGGAAGATGCTGCTGCCGGCGCCACGAAAGACGTGACGATCACTCACCCGATGACGTGTGCGACATGCTCGGGTACCGGGGCGGCGGTTGGGGGTTCCGCGCAGGCGTGCTCCGCGTGCTCGGGAACAGGTCAGAGGCGGACTCAGAGGCGCACCTTCCTGGGCGTGATGGAGACTCTGACGCCGTGCGACCAGTGCGGCGCCACGGGAGTGAAGATCGACAAGCCGTGTCCCGCGTGCGGTGGTCAGGGACGTGTGAACGGAACGGAGACGGTCCGAGTACAGGTGCCTGCGGGCATTCCCGACGGCTATACGCTGAGGGTGACAGGCAAGGGTGAGGCAGGCCTGAGGGCCGCGCGCGCCGGGGATCTCCTCGTGACGGTGCGGGTTCTGCCGCACGAGTTCCTGCACCGCGAAGGCAACGATCTGCATGTAATGGTGGGCATCAACATCGCGCAGGCCGCCCTCGGTGGAGAGATCAAAGTACGTGGACTCGGCGAAGATGTGGAAGTCCCCTTCGCTGCAGGGGTGCATACAGGCGACACGGTTCGCGTCCGCGGCAAGGGGATGCCGAGGATGGACGGCGGGTATGGCGACTTCATAGTGCACCTGGACGTGCTTGCGCCGAAGAAGCTCACGAAACGCCAGAAGGAGCTGCTCCAGGAGCTGGGCGAGAGTCTCGGCACGGGCAGCAGGGGTGACGAGCGAACACCCCTGTCGAAGTTGAGGGACTGGCTGGGCGGATAGATGACGCTACCCCGATTCTTCGCTCAGGTGCCGAGTTCTCACAGCGGATGGGAGCTCGGCGATGCCGGAGTGCTGCCGCTGTCTGGTGAAGACGTCCACCACCTGCGGGATGTGATCAGGCTCGAGCCGGGCGAGGAGATCGTCATGGTGAGCGGTGGACGCGGGCGGATCGTGCGGCTGACGGAAGTCGGGGAGCGGGTCTCAGGCGCTGTGGTCGGCGAACTGCCGGCGCCGCAGCTGCCGCGCGTCACACTCGTGCAGGGCCTCGCAAAGGGCGAGAAGATGGACGCCGTGATCCGTCAGGTGACCGAGATCGGGGTGTCCCGGGTAGTCCCATTCGCGGCCGCACGCAGCGTGGTGAAGTTGGATCCTGCAAGAGCAGTGGCGCGGGCCGAGCGCTGGAGGCGCATCGCCGCAGAGGCTGCGAAGCAGTCTCAGCGGGCGAACGTGCCGACGGTGACCGATCCTGTCGAGGCATCCGGATTGCCCGGACTTCTTGAGGGATCGTTGGTGCTCGTGTGCTGGGAAGAGGCGACAGGTCTTCCCGGCATCGGCGAGGCGTTGCAGCTGCTGGCATCCGAGCGCGACACCGACGTTGCGGTGGTGGTGGGACCGGAAGGTGGACTCACCGCCGAAGAGGTGGCGGATCTTGAAAGCATCGGCGCGAGAGCGGTTTCGCTTGGTGAGACGGTTCTGCGCACCGAGACCGCCGGCGTGGTCGCGTCAGCGCTCGCCATCTACTCCTGCGGAGGTCTCGGCTCCGGCGATGAATGAGTCCTCCAATAAGGCCTACGAGCGCACGGCCGGCGTTCGCGTGGCTTTCGTGACGCACGGCTGCAGAGTCAATCAGGCGGAGTCACAGTGCATAGCCGACGAACTGGCGCCACTTTGTGCTTTCGAGGAGCAAGATGACGCGGACGTCATCGTGGTGAACACGTGCACCGTCACCGCAGAAGCGGACCGGAAGGCGAGGAAGGCGATTCGGCACGCGCTCAGTCTGCCGCACTCCCCCGAGGTCATCGTGACGGGGTGTCTGAGCGCGATAGACCCGGCGGGCGTACGGCTTCTCGGCAGGCGGGTCATAGTGGAGCCGGACAAGGATCTGGTCGCCGCCAGGGTGGTCGATGCTTGCGCGGCATGCGTGGACGGAGACCATTCGCTGGGTCGGTCTGCGCTCGAGTCGCCTGTTCGTGCGCGAGTCGGCATCAAAGTCCAAGACGGATGCGATTCGTTCTGCAACTACTGCATCGTGCCCTACGCTCGTGGCCTCCCTCGCTCGGTACCTGCTGCCCGCGTGGTGGACCGGGTTGCGGATTTGGCCTCGAAGGGCATTGCCGAGGTCGTGCTCACCGGTGTGGCTATCGGCCGGTATTGCGACGGGGAGAAGGGTCTTTCGGACCTTCTGGAGGCAGTGGGGGCCACAGGTATTCCGCGTGTGCGTCTCTCGAGCATAGAGCCTTGCGATATCGACGAGCGATTGCTGGAGGTCGCAGCAAAGACTCAGGCGTTCTGCGCGCACCTGCACGTGCCGCTTCAGTCGGGATGCGATCGGGTGCTGCAGCAGATGGGCCGGGGCTATACCGCCGAGCGGTTCTCCAGGACTCTGGACCGGGTGCGCGAGTACTTCCCGGGGGCGGCGATATCGACAGATGTGATGGCCGGCTTCCCCGGTGAGACGGATGCGGAGTTCGAGGAGACCATGTCCTTCGTGGAGTCGGAAGGGTTCTCGCGACTCCATGTCTTCCGGTACTCGCCTCGTCCGGGAACGCCAGCAGCTTCCATGGCGGATCAGGTTCCCGCGGACATACGCGTCGCACGAGCG
The DNA here is from genome assembly GCA_016926975.1 of Coriobacteriia bacterium. Taxonomy (GTDB): domain Bacteria; phylum Actinomycetota; class Coriobacteriia; order Anaerosomatales; family Anaerosomataceae; genus UBA6100. The sequence continues at coordinate 15,077 of JAFGNP010000023.1, forward strand.
GCGGCGCTGCGGGAGTTGGGTGAGAAGATGTCAGCGTGGTATGCCGAGTCGCAGGTGGGACTGGTCCGCGAGCTGCTTGTCGAGCGCGTTAGCCCGGGGGAGTGCAGCGGGTCACTTCGAGCCGAGGGGACCACGCGAGAGTTCTTGCGGATGGATGTGGACGTTGGCGCAGGTTGCCTCCCGGGCGCGTTGCTTTCGGCTGTGGTGGAGGGCGTCACCGCGGACTGTCGCGTTACCGGCCGTGTCGTGTTGTGACATCACCGAGCAGCGGGTAGCGGCACTTCGCGTGGTAGAATCCTGCTGGTACTTGAAGGCCTCGCCAGCCAGGCCGGGCCGGCCGAACAAGAAAGAGAAGGTACCGCTTACGTGAGCAATCTGACCCAGGTGCACCTGGTCGCTCCGTCCGACGTGAACATGGTTGAGCTCCTCGGCGAAGGTGACCAACTGCTACGGCTGGTCGAGGAGCAGTTTGAATCGGATATCGCGGTTCGGGGCAACGAGATAACCATCTCCGGAGACGCTTCGGAAGCACAGGCCGTGTCTGCGCTGTTCACAGAGCTATTCGGGATGGTTCAGGATACAGAGCCGCTGACTCCCGATGCTGTAGAGCGTGCGATAGACATGCTGAAGCGCGGAGAGTGCAGCCCTTCCAGCGTGTTCTCCGACGTGATCCTGTCGCACCGGGGCAAGGCGATCAGGCCCAAGACGGCAGGACAGAAGCACTACGTGGACGCCATTCGCGCGAACACGGTCACCTTCGGCATCGGTCCTGCGGGTACCGGCAAGACGTATCTCGCGATGGCTATGGCGGTCGATGCACTGCGGAAGAAGGAAGTCGGCCGCATTATCCTCACGCGTCCGGCGGTGGAGGCAGGCGAGAAGCTCGGGTTCTTGCCGGGGAACCTCTACGAGAAAGTCGACCCCTATCTGCGGCCGCTCTACGACGCTCTGTTCGACATGATGGACATCGAGAAGTCGACTTCGCTCACGGAGCGGGGAGTCATCGAGGTCGCGCCGCTGGCATTCATGCGCGGGCGCACGCTTAACGACTCGTTCGTGATCCTGGACGAGGCACAGAACACCACGCCCGAGCAGATGAAGATGTTCCTGACGCGCCTCGGCTTCGGCTCGAAGGTCGTAGTGACCGGGGATGTGACGCAGATCGATCTGATAGGCGGTCTGTCCGGTCTCCGGCAGGTGCGTAACATCCTGACCGATGTAGCCGATGTGGCCTTCGTCGAGCTGCAACCTCGTGACGTGGTCCGTCATCGTCTGGTGCAGCGTATAGTGACCGCGTATCACGAGTTCGATGAGGCGCAGCGCGCTTCGGCGCAGGCTGATGCCTAGGACGCGACTCATCAACCGCGTCGGCCGCATCTGGCCGAAGAGCGGCTGGCTGTCGACGCCGCTTGCCAAGCGCTTGGTGCTGGGCGTCATCGTCATCGGGCTTGCGGCGGTGCCGCTGGCTGTTCGCGTCCTGCCGCTCGGGTTCGAAGAAGGCGAGTCGGCACCGAGGACTTTCAGGGCGCAGCGCTCGATACAGTATGTGGATCAGGCGGCGACGGACGCGCTGAAACAGGCGGCCGAAGAGGCAGTCGCGCCGGTGTACGTCTTCGACGAGGCAGCGCAGTCCGCAGCGCGAAGTGACATCGTAGAGTTCTTTTCCTCAGTATTGTCCTCTCGCGCATCGTACTTGGCCGACCCGGTCGGTCAGGCCGCTTTTCTGAGAGAGCGCTACGGATCGACGATGGACCTGGCAGCCATCGATGCCGTCGTAGCGCTTCCCGACACGTCCGTGGAGTTGGTGGCGCGAAACGTGGAGGGTCTTGTCACGAGCATTCTCTCGGCACGGATCCGCGAAGGCGACCTGGCCGATGCCAGCGATCAGCTGGCGCGAAGCGCAGAACTGATCCCGCTTTCCATAGCCGAGCGGTACGCGGTCATAGAGGTCGGGAACGAGTTCCTGGCGCCTACCGTCACTGTCGACGAAGCAGCCACGGACCGCGCGCAATCGGAAGCGGCAGAGCGGGTATCGCCGGTCGTGATCGTGGTGCAGGAAGGCGAGAACATCGTCGAGAAGGGCGACGTGGTCACCGCTCGCGACATCGAGCTCGTGCGCACCCTGGGAGGTCTCGAGCAGGGCACGGACATGACATCGGTGATCGCCGGTATCGTGCTGATGTCCCTTCTTATCCTGGCTGCAGGCGCCTACTGGGCAGCCTACGACGAGCGCATGTGGGGCCGCATCCGGAATCTGATGCTGGTGTCGTCGTTGCTGTTGGGAATGATGTACGTCACAAGGCTGATGTCACTGCTCGCGCCGGAGGTCTCCCCGTACCTGATGCCTGTGCCGCTCGTGGCGATCTTCGCCACGCTGCTCGTGGGACCGCGTCCGGCAGTGGTGATCACCATACTGTCGACGGTCGCAGGACTGCTTCTCGGTTTCTCGGGAGGCGTTCAAGTCGTAGCGACCTTGCTCGCGTGTCTTGCGGCGATCGCAGCACTGTCCGGGCTGAATCAGCGATCACACCTCTTCTATGCCGGAGGCTTCATGGTCGTCCTTCTGGGGGCGGTGTCGTTCGGGGCCTCGCTCGCCTCGGGCAACGCGATGGACGAAGCGGCACTGTCAGGCCTGCAGGGACTCATCGGCGGTGTTGTGACGGCGGTGTTGATGGTCGGACTACTGCCCTTCTTCGAGTTCGTATTCGGAGTCACCACGGATATAACGCTGCTGGAGCTCGGCAACCCCAGCCACCCGCTTCTCAAGCGCCTCATGACCGAAGCTCCGGGCACTTACTCGCACTCGGTCATGGTCGCGAACCTGGCCGAGACTGCCGCTGATGCGATAGGCGCGAACCCGCTGCTGGCACGTGTCGGTGCTTACTTCCACGACGTAGGCAAGGTCATTCGGCCGGCATTCTTCGTAGAGAACCAGGCGGGTGGAGAGAATCCCCACGACAGTACCTCGCCGTCGCTCTCGGCCAGGATAATCGTGGCGCACGTGCGCGAGGGAGTGGAGCTGGCCGAGGCGCACGGCCTGCCATCGGAAGTGGTGGACATCGTGCGCCAGCATCACGGCACCTCGGTGGTTGGCTACTTCTACGACAAGGCGAGCCGGAAGGGCGGACCGCTTCTGGAAGCCGACTTCCGTTACGACGGCCGCAAGCCCACGACCCGCGAGGCGGGTCTCGTGATGATCGGGGACATGGCCGAAGCTGGCGTGCGTTCGCTCGACGAGGCGACGCCGACCCGGATAGAGTCCCTTATTCGCGGGATGGTTCGTGGGAAGATCGATGATCATCAGCTGGATAGCACATCACTGACGCTCGCCGACATAGAGACGACCATAATGGTCTACACTCGCATGCTCGCGAGTGTGTACCATCCGCGCATCGAGTATCCCGCGCCGGCAGAAGAGAGAGGTAACGATGCAGGTCAGTATCGTCAGCCACAGGGAGCCTGAACCACTGAAGTTCGAAGCGTTCGAGCGCCTTGCTCTCTTCGTGATGTCGATGGAGGGTGTGCCCGATCTCACGGAGCTTTCGATAGCCCTGGTGGACGATGACGAGATGGCGCATTTGAACGAGCAGTACCGTGGGATCGGCGAACCCACGGACGTACTGTCGTTCGGCTGTGACGACCCGTGCCCGACCCTGAGTGACGAGCCTATCACCCTGGGGGATGTCGTGATCGCACCTGCGGTTGCGCAGAAGAACGCCTCCGAAGCCGGACACAGCGTAGAGCACGAACTGAACGTGCTTCTGATCCACGGAATCCTGCATCTGCTCGGGTACGATCACGAGCGTGCCGATGACGCCAACGCGATGGCAGCCAGAGAAGCGGCGCTGCTGGACGCGTACTCGGTCGGCTGAGGAGCGAGATGCGCAGCCGCTCAGTACTGTGGAGTTTCAACTACGCGATCGAGGGCATCGTCTATGCGCTGCGAACCCAGCGGAACATGCGTCTGCATGCGCTTGCGGCCATTCTGGTCCTTGCTGCGTCACTCTTCTTCCACATCGGGCGCTTCGAGTTCATCGCGATCGTGTTCTCCGTCGGATTCGTGTTCGTCGCGGAGCTTGCGAACACCGCCATCGAGGCGGCAGTGGATGTAGCGACACAGAGTTTCGACCCCCTCGCGAAGGTCGCCAAGGATGTGGCCGCGGGCGCCGTATTCATCTCCGCCGTGAACGCCCTGATAGTCGGCTACATCGTCTTCTTCGCACGCATCACCGAGGGTACCGGGCTCTTGATCACGCGCGTGAGGCAGACCCCTGCGCACATCACGGTTATCGCGCTGCTCTTGACCGGGCTGACGGTCCTGGTAGGCAAGGCGGTCACGAAGAAAGGAACGTACATGCGCGGCGGCTGGCCTTCGGGCCATAGCGCTGTCGCGGCATCGTGCGCCACGGCCATTGCGTTCATCACCGAAAGCGCGGGAGCGGCCGTGCTGGCAGGATTCATCGCATTGCTGGTCGCGCAGAGCAGGGTGGAGGGCAAGGCGCACACCGTCATGCAGGTCATCGTGGGTGGGCTGCTCGGCATCGCCGTCACCACGCTTATCTTTCAGCTATTCTGGTTGTAGACGTTCCAGGGAGGGACAGTCGGCCGAATGATCGCCGTGACGCTTCTCGTAGTTGTCGCAACACTCATCGCTCTGGCTGCCGTGATGGCCGTGCTGTCCGCGTCGGAAGCTTCCGTGAGGCTTCTGTCGCGGTCCCGCACGAGGCGCTTGCTCGATGCTGAAGTCAAGGGTGCCGTGTCGCTGGATAGGCTCGCCGAGAGGCCAAGCCGCCTGGCTGCAGCCGCCGCCTTGTGGCGTGCCGTCTCGTATTCCGTAGGGTCCGGTGTGTTGTGTTGGGCCGTTCTCGCAGGCCTTGAGGTGAAGCCGCAGCTGTGGGTCGTGTTGGCTGCCGCTGCCGGCGGTGTCGTGGTCCTGTTCGCGCTGGGCGAGACGCTCCCCAGGACGCTGGCCGTTCAGAATCCGGAACGTGTCGGACTCGCGGCAGCACCGTGGGCATCGCGGGTGACGACACTCCTGGCGCCGATAGGGCGGTTCTTCGCCGCCGGATGGGTCGGGATCGCGTCTCTGGTGGCCGACGAGCCAGTGACCGACAGCTGGCTGACCGGCGATGAGTACGGCACCGAGTTCCCTGCAGACGAGAGCGCCGAACGTGAGGGTGCCGAGGAGGCATTCATCGATGCAGTCGTGGACTTCGCGACCAAGATCGTGCGTGAAGTCATGGTTCCGAGAACGGACATGGTGTGCCTTGAGGACGTTTCTTCTGTGCAGGATGCGGTAGAGGTCATCGCTCGGACGGGCATGTCGCGTCTACCTGTCTATCACGACACGCTGGATGATATACGCGGCGTGCTATTCGCCAAGGACTTGCTGCCTTGCGTAGGTTCGGGCTCATGTCCCGCGGAAGTGGGGCCCATCGCCAGGCAGGCCTATTTCGTGCCGGAGACCAAGCCGGTCGACGAGCTGCTGGTTGAAATGCGGCAGCGAAAGACCCACATGGCGCTGGTAGCTGACGAGTACGGCGGAACGGCGGGTCTCGTCACTATCGAGGACCTGCTTGAGGAGATAGTCGGCGAGATCTTCGACGAGTACGATCGTGCCGAGCCGATGGTCACCGAGCTCGGCGACGGCGAGCTGCTGCTCGACGCCAGACTGCCGATCGATGACTTCAACGACCTACTCGGCACGGACATCGAACTGGAAGCGGACTCGATCGGGGGGCTGTTCGTGGAGCTCGCGGGGCACATACCGCAGCCCGGCGAGGAGCTTGAAGTCGAAGGCGTACGCATAACCGTGCGCGATGTCGATGGCACCCGGGTCCGCCGGCTGCACGTCAGACCGCGCGCCGAGGCCGACAAGGAGAGCGAAGATGCCGAAGCACATAACGGAGGCTGATCTTGCGTTGCTGGCGTTCGCGCGGGAGGTACAAGGCCGTGCCTATGTCCCGTACTCGGATTTCCGGGTGGGCGCCGCTGTCTTCGCCGGGGGAGAGATATTCCAGGGAGTGAACGTCGAGAACGCGGCGTACGGCACGACCATCTGCGCCGAGCGGGCCGCCGCGGCCGCTGCTGTGGCAGCCGGGCACACCGACTTCGATGCGATCGCGGTCATCGGTGATTCTCAGGCGCCGTGCGTTCCGTGCGGCGCCTGCAGACAGTTCCTGGCCGAGTTCAACCCGACGATGCGCGTGATCATGAGCGGTCGAACCGATGAGATCGATGTGATGCGCCTGGACGAGTTGCTGCCCGATGCGTTCGTTCGCGGCTACCTGGACCAGGACGACGACGGAGAAGACGACTGACTTGGGATCTGAAGACGTTCCGACTGTAGCGAGCGGCTTCGTCGCGCTTGTAGGGCGACCGAATGCCGGGAAGAGCACGTTGGTGAACGCGCTCGTCGGGGTCAAGGTCGCGATCACCTCGGACACACCACAGACGACCCGGCACAGACTGCGCGCCATTATCGACCGTGACGATGCGCAGATAGTGTTGGTCGATACTCCCGGCCTCCACAAACCGCACGATGCTCTGGGCGAAGAAGTGAACCGATCGAGCATCCATGCCGCTGCCGATGTGGACGTGATCGCCCTGTGTATCGATGCGAGCGCTTCTGTGGGGACGGGGGACCGGTGGGTGGCCGAGCGCGTGTCGAAAGGTGGACGCCCGGTAGTGGTCGTCCTGACAAAGGCCGACCTGGTCGACGAGCCTACGGTGGCACGACAGCTTGCGCGTGCGAGAGAGCTGGTGACCCCGACGGCCGAGGTAGTCTTGTCCGCGAAGACTGGCGAGAACCTGGATGGTTTCGTGGAAGCGGTTCTACCTCACCTGCCTCAAGGGCCACGGTTCTTCCCTCGCGACATGAAGACAGACCAGCCGGTGGAGGTCATGCTGGCGGAACTCGTGCGGGAGAAGGTGCTCAGGAGCACTCGGGATGAGGTGCCGCATGCAGTGGGCGTGCAGCTCGAAGAGATCCGCTACGACCAGGACAGGGACTTCCATACGGTGAGCTGCACGATCTACGTGGAGAGGGAGTCACAGAAGGGCATCATCATCGGTAAGGGTGGCGAGATGATCCGTACGGTGGGAACTGAGGCACGCGCGGACATGGAGCGCTTGTTGGGCACGGGAGTGCACCTAGATCTGCGTGTGAAGGTGAAGAAGGACTGGCGCCGTGACGGTGCTCAGATCAAGCGCTTCGGCTACGGAGAGGGATTGTGACGTTCGTTCATGCGGGCAGGTTCTCAGGGAGGGGTTGAGCCGGTGATGGATCGTAATGCGCTGGCCGCGGTGATCGACCAGACGCTACTCAAGCCTACTGTGGGCTACCAGACGGCAGCCGGCTGGATGGACGAGGCCACCGGTATGGGGTTCGCAGCATTATGCGTGTCGCCCTTTCTGGTGCCGCTTGCCGATCAGCGGCTGGCCGGTACCGGTACTGCGGTGTGCTCCGTGTGCGGCTTCCCGCTCGGGTACACGAACACGGAATCCAAGGCCGAAGAAGCAGCGCATCTTGTGCAGCTCGGCTGTCGGGAAGTGGACATGGTCATGAACTTTGCGGCCCTCCTTGAGGGCGATGACCGGTTCGTGAGAGACGACATCGCAGCGGTGGTGCGCACTGTCGAGGAGGCGTCCGAAGGCTCCGGCTTGGTGAAGGTGATCCTTGAGACCGGGTATCTGGACCCTTCGCAGATCGAACGGGCTTGCAGGTTGGCCACAGACGCTGGAGCGCACTTCGTCAAGACGTGCAGCGGTTTCGGGCCCCGGGGTGCGTCTATCGAGGACGTGACGTTGATGCGAGCGGCGGTCGGGCCTGATGTTGGCGTCAAGGCTGCCGGTGGGATCCGCGACCTGGAGACGGCGCTAGCCATGCTGGAGGCCGGTGCCTGGCGTATCGGTACGTCGTCGGGGGTCGAGATTCTAGAAGCCGCCGGTACGTGCGGCTGACCGGGATGCCTTCGCACCATACCAGGGCCATCTCGCTGAGAAGGACCAAGCTTGGCGAGACCGATCTGATCGTGACGTTCCTGGCCGAGGACGGCAGTCAGGTCCGTGCTGTCGCCAAAGGGGCGCGCAAACCGGGTTCGCGTTTCTGCGGCCGAGTCGAGCCGTACACCGTTGTCGACATGCTTCTGCACACGGGCCGGACGCTCGAAACGGTCTCGGATGCGCAGATAGTCAGCTCTCACTGTGCGCTTCGCGAAGACTACGACCGCTCGCAGGCCGCCAGTGTGGTCGCCGACTTCCTCGACAAGGTTTCGGTGGAGTGTCAGCCCGAAGAGAGGCTGTTCGACCTGACTTGCGCGACGCTCGATGCGATGGATGTTGCGAGGGGTGATGCTCTGCTGGCTCTCGTCGTTGCGTTCCTTCTCAAGGGCATGGCAATGCACGGCTATCGGCCCCAGTTCGGCGCATGTGCGTCATGCGGCGGTATCGCAGGAGCGGGTGCCTTCTCTCTCGAGCTGGGTGGGCCTCTGTGTGAAGCATGTCGCACCCCGGGTTCGGACGTCGCGTATGCCACAGACGAGGCGCTTGCGGCCTTGCGGCAGTTGATGGCGGCGCGCATGTCAGACGTGGGTGGTCTTGGCATCTCGAGGCCAGTGCTTGGGGACTCGTTGGGCCTCGTCCGTTCGTTCGTGGTGTACCACGTACCTGCGCGCCTAAAGGCGTTGGCGATGTACGCGAGCGAGTTCGGGACGGGCGGATAGTCCGGACGCGGCCCTGGTGTACACTATTCGGCACGCTCGGCATGCTCGGGTTTGTGCACACCGCGGACGATTCGGGGAGTTCATGGCACTCAACTTCCAGGACATGATCATGGCGCTGCAGCGCTACTGGGCTGACCAGGGCTGCGTGATACTCCAGCCTCACGACATGGAGGTGGGGGCAGGGACGTTCCATCCTGCGACGACCCTGCGTTCGCTGGGTCCGGACGCGTGGCGAACCGGGTACGTCCAGCCGTCGAGGCGTCCAACAGACGGGCGCTACGGAGAGAACCCGAACCGCTTGCAGCATTACTACCAGTATCAGGTCATTCTGAAGCCGAGTCCCGATGACGTTCTCGATCTGTACTGGGACTCTCTTCGGGCCATCGGCATCGAACCCGAAGAGCACGACATGCGGTTGGTGGAAGATGACTGGGAGTCGCCGACACTGGGGGCGTGGGGACTGGGCTGGGAAGTGTGGCTCAACGGGATGGAAGTCACTCAGTTCACCTACTTTCAGCAGGTCGGTGGCATCGAGTGCGATCCGGTTCCCGCGGAGATCACGTACGGTCTCGAGCGGCTTGCGATGTATATCCAGGGCGTGGATTCGGTGTTCGACCTGGATTGGGCGCCCGGCTTCACGTACGGCGACGTGTTCATGAGAAACGAGCGAGAGCAGTCGGCGTACAACTTCGAACTGGCCGACACAACGATGCTGCGGAAGCTGTTCGACCTCCACGAAGCTGAGTCTCGCCGGGTTCTCGAGGCCGGTGCTGTTCTTCCCGCCTACGAGCAGGCCCTGAAGTGCTCGCACTACTTCAACCTCCTGGACGCGCGTGGCGCCATCGCTGTGACCGATCGCGTGAGTTTCATCGGCCGCATACGGGCGCTTGCCAAGGGAGCCGCAGAGGCGTACGTCTCAACGCTTGTCGGCAGTACCGAGCTGGCCGAAGGCGGTGATAGCTGATGGGGCGCGATCTTCTGCTGGAGATCGGTGTGGAGGAGGTGCCCTCGGCTCCACTGTACGATGCCATCGCACAGCTGAAGGCGCGGACTATCGCTGCGCTTGAGTCGGCGCGCCTGTCCTACGACGAGGTCCAAACATATGGATCTCCGAGGAGGCTTGCGGTGATCGCGACCGGTCTGGCGGAGCGCCAGGATGACCTGTCGCTGAAGGTGAAGGGGCCCGCGATCCGGGCTGCATTCGATACCGACGGCAATCCGACGAAGGCTGCCGAGGGATTCGCTCGCAGCCGGGGTCTGACGGTCGGAGATCTGGTACGCGAATCGACCGACGGGGGCGAGTACGTTTTTGCCGTCGTCGAGGAGTCCGGCCGCGCCGCGACAGACGTTCTGCCCGCAGTGCTGGCGGGTGTGATAGGGGATATCGATTGGGCCAAGTCCATGCGGTGGGGAAGCGGAAGCACGAGCTTCATCCGTCCCGTGCGTTGGCTTGTCGCTCTGTACGGCAATGAAGTGCTTCCAGTGGTCTTTGCCGGAATCGAGGCGACCGACGTAACGTATGGCCATCGCTTCCTGTCGAAGGCCGCGGCTCTGAGTTCGGCGAGCAAGTACGTTGCTGACATGTATCAGCTGCACGTGCTCGTGAATCCCGAGGAGCGCGCCGCGCTTATCCGTGGATCGCTGGAGGATGCGGCGGCTGCGCTGGGCGCGAAGCCGGTGGTTCCGGAGAAGACGTTTGCCGAGGTGGTGAACCTCGTGGAGTTCCCGACGGTGGGTGTCGGCCACTTCGACGAGGCGTTTCTGGCGGTTCCTCGGGAGATCGTCGAAGAGGCCATGGAGAGCCACCAGCGCTACTTCCCGATGGAGTCTGCCGATGGGGCGCTACTGCCGAATTTCCTCGTGGTACACAACGGCGATCCTGCTCGGACCGACGCGATCGTTGCGGGGCACGAGCGCGTCATACGCGCGCGCCTTGCTGACGCGGCCTTCTTCTACCGTGAGGATCTGACGCGACCGCTCGAGGCCTACGTTGACGATCTGGCTGCGATCGCGTTCCACGACAGGCTGGGTTCGCTCGGTGCCAAGGTCGCGCGAGCAGAAGCGCTTGTCATCGCGCTTGCCGACGAGGCTGGCGCATCTGCTGAGGAGACCGCGTATGCCGTGCGGGGTGCCCATCTCGCGAAGGCGGACCTGGTCACGCATGCCGTGATCGAGTTCACCTCCCTTCAAGGCGTGATGGGGTACCACTACGCGAAGGCAGCGGGGGAGCCTGTGGAAGTCGCCGAGGCGATTCTGGACCACTACCGCCCGCGCTTCGCAGGAGACGGACTGCCGCGTTCGCTTGCCGGGAAGATCGTTTCCCTCGCGGACAAGCTGGACACTATCGCAGGTGTGTTCGCTATCGGTCAGGGCCCGACCGGTTCGGCGGATCCGTATGCGCTTCGGCGGTCGGCTATAGGCATCCTGACGATGATCATCGATGGCGGGGTTCGATTGAGGCTCGACGAGGCGGTAGCCTCGGCGCTCGAAGGATTCGAGGGCGTTGTCGAGGGGCTGGATATCAAGGCAGTGGGCGAAGTGATCGGGACCTTCTTCGACGGTCGCCTGGCGGTGATGCTGCGGGACCGGGGGTTCGAGTACGACGAGGTCGACGCGGTTATGGCGGTTGCATCGGCGGATCCGGCCGATACGGTGCACCGCGTGAAGGCGTTCGCAGGTTTCCGCCGAAGCGACGCCGGAAGGGACCTGTCCGTTGCGGTCAAGCGCGTCGCCAACCTAGCCGATCCTGCGGCCGGAGACACGCCGGACCGCGGGATGATGGGGCCCGAGGAGGCAGCGCTAGCGGACGCTCTGGAAGTTGCGAGCGAGCGTGTGCGAGCCCTGATCGCCGTGGACCGCGATTACGAGTCCGCTCTGGCCGCGCTTGCGGAACTGCGCGCTCCGGTGGACAGCTTCTTCGAGACGGTGCTGGTCATGGATCCGGACCCCACCTTGCGGTTGAACCGCCTGGCGCTGCTGAACCGTCTGGCGAAGCTGTTCGGCCAGTTCGCCGATTTCGAGAAGCTGGCGGGGTAGAGTGCACACCCGTCCGGTCACGATCCACGTGCTGTCCGATTCACTCGGAGAGACAGGCGAGACGGTGGCGCTTGCTGCCGTCTCTCAGTTCCAGCCCAACTCGTTTCGGATAGAACGCCTGCCGAAAGTGACCTCACCGCAGGAACTGCGGACGCTCGTGACGGTGCACTGTGGTGTGGACTGCATCTTCTTCTACACCCTGGTGAACAAGCCCCTACGCGAGGAGATGGAGCGGCTGTGCGGAGGCGGTGTGATCGGCGTAGACCTGCTAGGCCCGGCCGTCTCCCGGCTGGCCGAGGTTACAGGAATCCAGCCGACCGGCGAGGCCGGAAGGATCCGGAGGACCGATGAAGGGTACTTCGACCGGATCGAAGCGATGGAGTTCGCTGTCAAACATGACGATGGCCGCAACGTCGAGGGACTCATCGACGCGGACATAGTCCTGCTCGGGGTGTCGCGTACGTCCAAGACGCCTATCTCGATGTATCTCGCCTTCAAGGGGTGGAGAGTGGCGAACGTCGCGCTCGCGCCGGGCTCATCGCCGCCTCCGGAGATCTTCCAGCTCGATCCGCGCAAGGTGTTCGGGCTGGTTACCAGCGTTGACGTCCTTCATACCATCCGGCAGGAGCGCATGAAGGAGCTCGGGGGCTACGTGCCCGGTTACGCCGACAGAGAAGCTATCGCTGCCGAACTGGCAGAGGCGCGCCGTGTGATGAGGAAGATCGGCTGCCTGGTAGTGCACACGGACAACCGGGCTGTTGAGGAGTCGGCACAGGAGATTCTGCGTCACATAGGCGTGAGCGCCCAGACGGCCGATTAGGGCGTTGCCGACGACCGCCAGTGTCGTGGCAGGTACGGTATCATTCTTACTCTAGCTGGTGAGGGTCGAGTTCGAGGGAGGAACCAAGTTGGCGGATACCAAGCGCGTGTACGCATTCGGCGGAAGCCAGACCGAGGGAAACAAGAGCATGAAGTTCATCCTCGGCGGCAAGGGCGCGAATCTGGCCGAGATGGCCACGATGGGACTGCCGGTCCCGCCGGGTTTCACGATCACTTGTCAGGCGTGTATGGAGTACTACAACGCTACGCCGCCTGCGCTTCCCGAGGGACTTGCCGAGGAGATCGCCGCCAACGTCACGGCTCTCGAAGCGAAGATGGGCAAGAAGCTCGGGGACGATCACGATCCGCTGCTGGTCTCCGTGCGTTCCGGCTCGGCGTTCTCCATGCCGGGAATGATGGACACCGTGCTGAAC
>JAFGNP010000024.1 GCA_016926975.1 Coriobacteriia bacterium
CCTGCTGGCTTTGGGACTGGGGGCCTGGGTATTCGCCGCAGCGAAACCCGGGGCGCATTCTGACACCCGGTACGAGGAGCGTAACTAGCCGAAATCCATCAGAAGTATTGCAGTATCGCTCCGTATGCGCTCCAATGCTGACTAGCCTCTTGAGGTCTCCACAGCCAGTTCTAGGGGGGAGTGGCTCTATTGGAGGCGCAAACACACAGGGTTCCCGACTTCGGGCCCGTGATCAGACGCAAGCACTTGCTGCAGGTCTTTCGCAACCAGCGTCCCGAGATGACTGTGATCTGCGCTCCGGCGGGATACGGGAAGAGCGTCCTGGCTGCGCAGCTGGCACATGGCGGGTCGTTCGACCGCGTGATATGGATCCCGCTCTACGACACCGACGTTCGCGATGACGAGTGGCTAGTGAATCTCGCGTTCGCCGTGAGGCCTCTCGGTCCCTCGGACAGCCGGGGCGTCCCCGCCCAGTTGCCTGCGGGGTCGGTATCTCGCGCAGATGCGATGCTGCGCATCCGTGAGGGTCTGCGCAGCTGCAACGACGAAGCGGTCTGCCTTGTCTTGGACGGCTGCAACCGGGTATCGGACCTCCAGGCTTTCGAGGAGGTTGCAGGTTTGCTGCGGCGCTCGTGCCAGGGAAGCAGCCGGCTCGTCGTCACGTGCCGGTCTGTCGCAGATTGCGACTACGCCCCGGACGCGGCCCGCACCTGGGCTGTTGACGAGTACGATCTGAGATTCCAGGAGCTGGAGATCGTCGAGCTCATGACGCTCATGGGCGTCACCGGCATTCCGGAAGAGGATGCGTGCAGAATCCTGGACAGGTTCTCCGGCCATCCCGCGCTGACCTCTCTCGTGCTGAGGCACGATCGGCTTGATGACAGTGTGGATCCCCCCCGTGACCTTGTGTGGCACACGCAGCGGTTGGTCTCGCAGCTGCCCGACTCGGTCATGCAGATGCTCTATGTGGCAGCGATTCTGAGAGAAGGATCGGCCACCGAGATAGCCGACTGCCTTCCGCCGGGAGGTTTCGAGCCGGACTGGGTGGAGGCTCAGGCGGCATCACCGCTCTTCACGATATTGAAAGATGGTGCACTGTTGCCGATCGGCTTCAGGATGCACGCGGTGCTCAGCGATGCGATCGTGCACTGTGTTCCGGAGCGTATGGGTGAGGAATTGGCCGGGGGGCTGCGTGGCCGCGTTCTTGCGCTACTACATCACAGTGGCGACTACGTACGGCTTTCGGGCGCCCTTGTCTCCGCCTGCGGACCCGATGAGATCGCCGAGTGGTGCGAGTTGTGCGGCTCGCAGGTTCTGCACTTCGTCGGTCCTGCCGCGCTCGAGCGGTGCTTGAACAGGGTACCTCCGGGCAGGGTATCGAGCAGTTCGCGGTTGCTTCTGCTGAGGGCGGCCGTGCTGCGCGAGCAGGAGCGTTGGGATGAGGCCATGACGCACGCGACCCTCTCTCGGCGCCTTGCCGAAAACGCGGGCGACGGTGACGTTCTCATACAAGCGGTTCTGCTCACCGGGCGTCTTGCGCTGGATGTCGTTGAACCAGATCGTGCTCGCGACATGCTTCTGGGACTGATGGACTCTGTCGGTCAGCGGCTTGACGCGGCGTCTGAGTGTCAGTGCCAAGGGTACCTGGCTGCGATTGAGATTCTCGTTGGTGATGCCCATTCCGCTCTCTCACATGCAGCGAGAGTCTACGAGCTCATGGACAGTCTGGCGAACGGTTCGCCCGAAGTTGTTCTGACAGCGAACTGCATGGCGGGCGCGGAGGGCGTGGGAGCCGGGCGCTGGGACCGTGCGGCAGCGGTGTTGTCGAAGGTTCTCGCCGAGCCGATTCAGTCACCTTTGCAGAGAGTTCAATGTGTGGCCAATCTTGCGGTAGCCTACCTGGAGCTGGGCATGATAGACCAATCCCGGGCCCTACTGCAGGAAGCGCTGCCCGATACGGAGGAGGCAGGGCTCCAGCACATGCGTGGATACGCGCTCGGGACGCTATCGGATCTCCTTAATGCAGCGGGAGAATGCGAGGCTGCCCAGGCTGCACACCTGGAGTCGCAGCAGATCCTGAATGAGAAGGATGACACATTCGGTGCTTCCGTTGCGCAGCTGTCCGCTGCAGTGGCCCGTCGCGCACTAGGCTACCGCGAGGAGTCGCTCGCGCTGGCCGAGTCCGCGTTTGCCGGTCTTCGCGACAACCACAGCGGGATGAGGCTAGTAATCTCATCCGTGGAGACCGAGATCGCAGCGTCGCTGCTCTCGCTTGGTGACACGTGGGGGGCTCGGCGTATCGCAGGTCGCATAAGGGCAGACCTCGAGGATTCCGGGGCGTGCGCGCACCTGCTGCGCTCGGACATGGTCCTCGCGGAGGTCGACAGGACGGACGGAGCAATCCCCGATGCAGTGGCGCGTCTCGCCACACACGCCGAGTACATCGCCACCGGCTCGGCCAACTACCTCGCCGCCATGTACATCCGCGCGTTTCCCGGCCTCTTAGGGCTCCTGGCCTCGGCCACAGGCGCAGAGAACCTGCCTTTGCGGATGCTGCGCTTGCTGCCGGAGGAGACGCTCGAGGCGGCTCTGGCACTCCCGGAGTCGTTCCTTCGGCCGGAAGACATGCAGATCGCCAGAAGCAGGGTCACAGGTGCATCGGCATCCTCGTCGTCATCTCCGGATGACGTGTCGGAGACCCCAGAGCACACCTGCTACGTACGTCTTTTCGGTGGGCTGGAAGTGACGACTGAGGCCGGTATCGTGGATGAGGCCGACTGGCGCAAGCGCAAGGCCAGACTGCTCTTTGCGATGCTGGTCGCGCGCCAGAGACAAGACCTGCCGCGCGACATGATCACAGAGCGCCTTTGGCCGGAAATGGACGAGGACCAGGCGAAGCGCAACTTCTACGTGACCTGGAGCACGATGAAGCGTGCGCTGGCATGCGGTTCGGCACCCGCACAGGCCGCGCATCTGGTGCAGTGCTCGGGCGGTCTGTGCCGTCTGACCAGGGCGGTCCGCAGCGACCTGGACGACTTCGACGAGGCCGTGACGCGTCTGCGCACCGCAGCGGTGGTACGCGACGACGCAGGTGTGCTGTCGGCCGCACGCGAACTGGCTGGCATCTACACAGGCGAGCTTCTTCCGGGAGATATCTACGAGGAGTGGTTCAGCGACGTTCGGGAGCGCACGAAGCACGACTTCTGCGACGCGATGATGGTCGCCGCTCACAAGGCTGAGGCGCTGTCCGAGTTCGACACCGCGCTGCTGCACCTACGGCGAGCGTCTGCGGCCGACCCCTGGCGTGAGGACGTCTACCAGGCGATGATGCGCTGTCAGATGAGCGCCGGTCAGCGGAGCCGCGCGATCGAGACGTACATCTCGTGTCGCTTGAAGCTGACGGAGGACCTCGGGATAGACCCGTCCGCCGAGACAACGCGCCTGTACCAGGCCGTTCTGGCGATGGAAGAAACAGGGCGCTAATCGCACCGCCAACCGCAGCCAGATTCATTAAGATATCGGTAAGGATTCGGTAAGGTCGCGCGAGTAGGCTCGTCCTGTAGCGGTTCGGGAGACTGCCAGTAGGCCTTGTGTACTGTACGCGAGCGGAGCGGTGAGGAGTCGGGAGACCTCCTGAGGGGCACTGGTAACGCGAGCGGGCGTGCAGGTCTTTGGGGCTGGCTACAGGAGCCGGGGGTCACTGGATCCCCGGCTCTTCACACGGTGTGGAGTTCCCGTGAGGCTCACCGGTCCTCCGCTGATCGCGTGCTACAATCTCTAGGCTCTCTACGCAACCTAGACCCAGGGAGAATCCACCTTCCCATGGCGAATCTCTTCACCAAGATCCTCACGCTCGGCGAGGGTAAGCAGTTTCGCGAATATGCGACGGTAGTCGAGCAGGTCAATACGTTTGAGGAAGCGTTCGAAGCGCTGTCCGACGATGAGCTGCGCGACAAGACCGACGAGTTCCGCAAGCGTTTGGCTGATGGCGAGACGCTGGACGACCTGCTGCCGGAGGCCTTCGCCGCGGTGCGTGAGGCTTCGAAGCGTACGCTCGGTATGCGCCACTTCGACGTGCAGGTCATCGGCGGCATCGTGCTGCATCGCGGCAATATCGCAGAGATGCGCACCGGTGAGGGCAAGACTCTCGTGGCAACGCTGCCCGTGTATCTGAACGCTCTCGCCGGGAACGGCGTGCACGTCGTCACCGTGAACGACTATCTGGCCAAGCGCGACAGTGAGTGGATGGGGCGCGTCTACCGCTTCCTGGGCCTGTCTGTCGCCGTCGTGCAAAGCGGCATGGATGCCTCGGCACGGAAGCCGGCGTATGCAGCCGACGTCACCTATGGCACCAATACCGAGTTCGGCTTCGATTACCTCAGGGACAACATGGTCACGCGTCCCGAGTTGCGAGTCCAGCGCGGACATCACTACGCGATCGTAGACGAGGTGGACTCCATCCTCATCGACGAGGCGCGCACGCCGCTGATCATTTCCGGTGCCGGCACGCGTTCGGCTGACATCTACAAGTCTTTCGCGAAGATCGCTCCGCGCATGCAGCCCGAGATTGATTTTGAGCTGGACGAGGCCAAGCGCACAGTGGCCCCCACCGAAGACGGCATCCGCAAGGTCGAGCAGGCGCTGGGCATCGAGGACCTTTACGCTGACCCGTCCGGCCAGATGGTCAACCACCTCCAGCAGGCCCTGAAGGCGCAGTTCCTCTTCCACCGCGACGTGGAGTATGTGGTGAAAGACGGCGAGGTCATCATCGTCGACGAGTTCACGGGCCGGCTGATGATCGGACGCCGGTACTCGGAGGGCCTGCACCAGGCGATCGAGGCCAAAGAGCGCGTGCACGTGCGCGAGGAGAACCAGACGCTCGCCACCATCACGCTGCAGAACTTCTTCCGTCTCTAC
>JAFGNP010000002.1 GCA_016926975.1 Coriobacteriia bacterium
GAGGACTTCGGACGGTACTAGCGGGCCGTCAGGCTCGCTCCGTCCCCGGGGTGGCTCGGGCGCCCGGAACGGGGTTCGGCTTCAGCCACGTCTCTACCGGCCCACCGACGGTAGTGGCGAATCGAGCCAGATCGGGCTCGGCCACCGTATGGAATAGGTGACTCTGACAGTCGCAGTCGCTGCAGCCGAACCCTTTGATGGGAGTCATGCCCTTCATCCCTGCCAACGCCTGCGCCCAGCGGTGTTCGAGGCGGGCCGGATCGTGGCTGTACCACGCGAACACGGGAGTCACGAACTCTCGGAGGTAGTCGATATGCCAGTGTCTGGACCCCGCCGCACGACAATGCCGCAGAACTCGGGCTCGTACACCGCCCGGACCGAAGGCACTGCCCACATAGATGTAGTAGCCAGGTTCGATATCGAGATGTCCCCAGCGGTCGATCTGCGTCCTTGCCCACGAGTGACTTCGTAGAACGAGAGCGTATGTTCCAGGCTTAGCTTCCATTGCATGAACCGGCAGTCGGAGTCTCGGCGCGCCCCGCGCCCGTTGTCGATGGTACCGGACGACGCCTCCCGCTAGCCGACTTGGATGGCCGACCTACTCTGCGACGGCTGTCTCCTCAGCGGCTATCTCCGCAGCGGCCTGACGCTCGGCAAGAGCCTTCAGCTCCGAGAGCTGCTTGCGTATCATGATCAGGTCACACCACGCCAGTAGCCAGCGGCGCAACTCCTGCCACCAACCCGAGCCGCCCACATCGAATTTCACCACCAGTCGAGAGCTTCGCTGGCCCGTGGATCGGACCATGTAGGTGGTAGCGAACGGTCCGAAGAAGCGCTGGAGCTTCGGCTGGATGGCGGCCGAGATGTGCCGGTCCGGTTCGAAGTCCACGATGTCGCTTATGCCGACATGCTGACCAGGCGCGAGGTCCTCCGCGCCGGGCGTCAGTTCCCGCGGGCTCCGGCGCCCCAGGTGGTCGATCCAGTCGTAGCTATAGGGAGCGACCTTGAGTTGGCACACCCAGCGAAAGAGCACGTGAGCGGGCGCTCCGACGTCTATGGCGCGCAGCAACCCTTCGTAGGGTACCTTCAGATAGTGGTCGCACGGATAGCTTCTTGTGCACTCCTCGGGCGTGACATTCCAGTACTGCGCTTGCCTGCTGATCTGCATGCGTGCCCCCCCGGACCGTTTGGACCATGGCCCGTGGGTCGGGGCCCGTCAAGCGGGCCGCGGGAGCGGGCTGTGGTGAGTGCGCTCAGTCGCCGCGCAACTGCTCACGCAAGGAATCGACGTCGACGATCTCCCACAACTCGGCGATCTTGCCGTCCCGGACGTGGGCGAACACCGCCTGGTCGATCCTGAACTCGCGGCCCTGAGCGGTGAGGCCGCCATAGGTGCCATCGAAGGTCCCGGTGACCGCCGTCCGGGCCGCTTCCAGCGTCGGGGTGACGAGCACGTCGAGGAAATCATGGTGCAGTCCCCGCATGGCCGCCCTCGCTTTGCGCCAGGACTCCTTCTCGCTTTCGAGCCCGAGGGTCGAGAGACCCGCGGGGGCGTGGACCACCACATCGTCGTGCATGAACCGGCCAAAGGCGTCCACGTCGCCCTCGTCACCCGCGGAGAAGAGCGACTCGAGAAGGGACCGAGCGGTATCCATGGTAGCCTCCGTTGCAGCCTTCACTAGGGACCTCAGCCGAGCCCAACCTCTGCACAGAGCTCCGCGAGCTTCCTCGCCGTGTTGACGTTCCGCGTGGTCATCCGAGCATAGGAACTGTGCCCTACGATCTTCGTGATCTGGCTGCGGTTGTAGTCCTCGCGCTTGGTGTTCCACACGATCGCCCCAGGTGTGTAGAAGATGCTCATGAACTTCTTCTTGACCGGCAGTTCCGACACGATGCCGGGTCTGTCGACATCACTGAACAGATACGCCACGTAGGTCTGCTCACTGTCGTTGTTGCCCCACTCGCTCGGTATGGACTGCGCGATCGCGGTCACCTCCGCCGATGTCTTGACCAGGGTGGGGATCCTCTCGCCAACCACTCGCTCGAGCTCGCCTTCGATCGATCGCGCAAGATCGAGGGTGGCCAGAGGTGAGCTGAACACCGCGTTCCCGGAGCTCAGGTAGGTGACCACATCTCTGAGGCCGAGTCCCTCGAGGAGAGACTTCAAGGTCTGCATGGGCACGCGGGGGCCCTTGCCGACATTGATCCCGCGCAATAGAGCCACCTGCTTCACGAGCGCCCCTGGAGGACTTCATACCGTGCGAGGACTATCCCTGAGCCTTCCCATGCCTGGGTGTCTATCAGCCGGAACGAAGCTGAAGGCTTGCTATCGAACATCGGCGTGCCCGTGCCAAGGACAGCGGGGGCGATGAGCAGGTGCAGTTCGTCCACTAGGCCATGACCCAGGAGATCGTTCCAGAGCGTGCGACTGCCGAAGATCAGGATGTCTCCGCCCATTTGGTCTGTACCCACGTGGCTCTTGAGCTTGGCGATCTGCTCGTGAGCGTCAGCGCGCCTCACGATCCGGGTGTTGCCGTGCCAGGGTTCCGTGTTCTCGGGGGTGAGGCTGTCGGAGATCACGATCTTCTCTATGGCGCCCAGAAGACCTGATATCTCCTGTTCGAGGGGCGGCGAGTCGGGATCGTCTGCTACGGAGGGCCAGTATCCTTTGAACTGCTCATACGTCGTGCGTCCCAGCAGCAGCACATCGGCAGCGTGCAGTCGCGCCGCGTTGTACGCGTCGAAGCTCTCGTCTGCGGGGTAGGTCTCGAGACGGTATTCGAAGAGATCCATGACGTTCTTGCCCGGTCCCTCGAAGTACCCATCCAGGGACATGATGTTGCAGACGATCAGTCTGTGCTGGTTTGTCATGCCGCAGAGCGCGATCTGAACAGGTAGATCGCCCAACCAATCGCGTCGCGTCCCCAACGCAAGTAGTTCGCCTTCGCTTTGCTCACGCGCTCGACCAATTCCGCCAGGTCCGGATCATCTGGATGGGTGCGGGCGTACTCGGCCGTCGCGAACCACTGGAGGCCCTCATACGTGTCCCAGTCGTCCTGGCTGCTCACGATGGTATGAACGAGGTTCAATCCTCGCTGCTCTCCGGCCTCTGCATTCGAAGAGTGGCTCCCGAGGTCTTCTCGCGCGAACCCGTATGCCTCAAGGCAGTCGTCTGACGGCTCCTGCCGCCAGTATGGCTCTCCCACGATCACCCAGCCGCCGGGGTTCACCATGTTGATCAGCGCTTCGAGAGTATTGGCATGCCCCCCGAAGACCCAACTGGCACCAATACACGATGCCAGGTCCAAGCTGTGCGGCTCGTCCGGCTGGAAATCCGCCCCATCCATTGCCGTGAAAGTGACGCCTGCATTGGATACCCGCGCCTTGAGCGTTCTCTCAGCATCGGCGACGTGGAAAGAAGAAATGTCGATGCCCGTGCCGCGAACGCCATAGGCTTCCGCGAGGCGAATCAGGAACTCGCCCTTGCCACATGCGATGTCGACCACCTGTGCGTCGGTGGGGAGGCGCAGAAGCCCCACGAGACGCGCCAGTTTCTCCTCACTCGTGGGATTGCACACCACGTGCTCACGGTGAGTGATGTCGAAGAACTTCCAGATGTCCACGCCTCATCCCCTTGTAGGTCAACCTATTCGTTTCTCCATCACGACGACCTCTGAGCGCACCGTGCCCCGCTCGGGTGCCGATGCCGCGTCGACGGTGTGTGCCGGCGACCAGGAGCAGCCCGAGCATCGCGGTCGTCGGCACGGGGAAGCCATCGACCAGGTCGATGATACCCACAAGCTCATCCTCGGAGTAGACGCCGAAGACCGTCTTGGCCGAAGGATCGACGCCGGGAGGCAGCTCTTCGAAGGTGCGGGCCGCCTCGAGAGGATCGAACGGCGCGCCCTGGATGACATCCGCGTAGTCGGGCGCCAGCTCGAGTACACGCTGAACCTCGACCAGATCCCCAGGCGTGCCGGTCAGCGGACGCAGCTCGATGGACGGGTCACCTGTCATTCGCCCTGGCGACCACGGCAAACTCGGTGCTGCCCGCATCGCAGTGGCTCCCTGCGACATTACCCCAGCGCTCCACCACCCGCAGTCCGCAGCGAGCGAACTCCATCTCGATCTCCGCCGGAGTGAAGCACTGGAGCCAGTTGAAGACACGGCGGGTGCGATTCCGCTCTACGATAGTGTACTTGTCCAGGATCAAGCGTTCCTCGTCGTACTTGAAGGTGTTGAGGAAGCCGAAGTACTCATCAGCTGCCCAGAAACCGTCGAGCAGGTTGCGTGCGTAGGCCGCGCTCTCTTCGCGCGCGGCAAACATGTGCGGCGAGTAGACGTCGAGCAGCACCGCGCCGCCGTCCGCGAGCATCGAACGGAACTTGCGTAATAGCACCGCTCTCTGCTCGGGCCCGAGCGCGCAGAAATCACACATGATCATCATGACAAGGTCGAAGCGGCGATCAGTCTCGAAGCCGAGGTAGTCCGCCTCGATGTACTCGATGCTGAGCGCTGCGTCTGAAGCCTGTTTGCGCGCATACTCCAGCGAGTTGGCCGAGAAGTCTATGCCTGTGACATCGAGCCCTCGAGTCGCCAGGCGTTGCGCATACAATCCCGGTCCACATCCGAAATCAGCTACACGTGCACCCGATTCCAGCCTGAAGTGCGAGACTATCCACTCTGCTGAGCGATCGAGGAAAGCGTGATTCCTCGATGCGGCGTCGACGGTCTCATTCAGGTGGTACGCGAGCATCTTCTTCGAGGTGTGAGGGTCGGTCCACAGCTCGCGTGCGGTGTACTCAGCGAACGGCTCGGGTCGTTGATTCACCTCGAGCAGGAATTTGAACAAGAGAATCCCCCTTGGTTGGATCTGACGGGTTGCGCATGAGCGGCGCTCCCGCGCCGTGTTGAGTGTAGCGCTCATAGCGTCCGCCAGGCAGGACTTGCGTCTCAGCTACTGGCCTGCGTGCGGATACGACATCACCGCGCGGTTGCGGGAGATGGGCTTCGCCGAGTCGGCGGGAGCGTTCGGATACTTCCGGTCGAGGGCCTCGGGCATCAGGACGCGTCCCCAACCATCGGCCGGGCGGTCTCTCTGTCAGCTTTCCATCACCGGCGAGCTGTGCTATTCTAGTACTGGAATATTACAGTACTGGAGTAACTGAATGACCGAACTCGCTCTCACGAACGCGGAACTCGTCGTTCTCAGCCTCATCTACGAGGGGCCGAAACACGGCTACGAGGTAGAACAGGAGATCACGCGGCGCAATATGCGTGTCTGGACCGATCTGGCTACCTCGTCGATCTACTACGTTCTTGGCCGCCTCGAAGAGAAGGGCGCTATCATCCCGATGCCGCCGCCGGCGAAGAGGGAAGGGGTGCCTCGCAAGGTGTACCGGACAACAGCGGAGGGCAGGAAGGCCTGGAAGGCCGCGACGCTGGAGGCGCTGTCGCACCCCACCATCACCTACACGAGCTTTCTGATCGGGCTGCACAACCTCTGGGACGTCGATCCCACCGAGGCACTCCGCGCCGTGCGAAGCTACCGGGATTGGCTGGCGGCCGACCTTGCACGGCAGAGAACCGCTCTTGAGGAACTAGGCGTCTCGTTCTTCCCCTTGGACGTCCTGTTCGACTACAGCTTTCTGTTGGGTGACGCGGAGCTCCGGTTCCTCGATGAGCTGATCACTCGCCTCGAACACATGGCGACCGAGACTCCTGGTACTCGATCATGCAACCGAACACGAGAAGAAGGAGCTGTTCAAGATGACGTGTGAGACGGTGGCAGAACTGAAGCGCGTGGGCACGGTGCAGACAAACGAGACTCAAGGAGTCTACCGGCTGCGTATCGACCGGCAGTACCGTCCAGCATTGCAGGGCCTGAGCGGTTGCACGCATGCCATGGTCTTCTGGTGGGCCGACCGTGTGGACCCAAGTTACCGAGCCGAGTTGGTCTTCGACCTGCCCTACGCGCCCGGTGTGCGGGCCGGCGCCTTTGCGTGCAGATCGGAGGCCCGTCCCAATCCGATCTGCGTGACCACGGCATACATCCTTGGCGTAGACGAGGCCGAGGGGGTCGTCGATCTGGCGTGGATAGACGCGTTCGACGGATCGCCGATCATCGACATCAAGCCCTACCTGCCGATGTCGGACCGCGTGCTGTCGGCTGAGTACCCCGAATGGCTGAAGGGCTTCCCCGCATCGATGGAGGAGGCCGCGGAGTTCTTCGCCGACCCTGAGAAAGCTGCCATGTTCGAGTGACGATCCGCGGGAGTCACGGAGTTCGCGAGGGGGTGGTAGGACGGCGTAGCGACCGTCGGCTCTCTCACAGGGTCCACCGGCATCCCGGCGCTACGCCGTCTTGAACCGTCTGCCGTCCTCCTTGCAGAGCCCTCTGA
Organism: Coriobacteriia bacterium; assembly: GCA_016926975.1. Classification (GTDB taxonomy): domain Bacteria; phylum Actinomycetota; class Coriobacteriia; order Anaerosomatales; family Anaerosomataceae; genus UBA6100. The sequence goes on from JAFGNP010000002.1 coordinate 6,402, forward strand.
CAAGGTCGCGCCCCGAAAGGGCCGCGCTGCTCACTCCCAGGGTCGCGCTGGACCACTGTCCGACATGGTGGAAGCCGTCAAGGCCCGGGAGGGTCTTGGAGAGGCCGTGTCGCTGGATGGCGGCCGCGTTCTCCTTGGGCGGCATGGCCTGCGCGCCGAAACGGTTGCCTGTGAAGCGTTCCGCCGTGGCGAAGGTGCTCACGTCCACCACCTCGATGCGCTCCTTCAGCCCAGGGAACCTGGGGGAGATGCGGTCGATGACCGCCTGCGCGACTGCCTCCTTCTGTCTGCGGTAGGCATGGAGATCGTCGTCGCGAAGGTCCTTCCAGTAGGGATACCGCGCCTGCGCCTCGACCTTGACGATCGACTTGCCCTCGGGCACCAAGCCGGACTCGGGACCGAAGGTCACGACGTGCAGCGAATCCTGCGAGATCTCGCCCAGGTCGATCCCCTCGTCTAAGAGCAGTGTCAGGGCATGAGGCTGTTCTTCCAACTCTCCCTGGAGCCCCAGAAAGATCGTCAATCCGAATGGGCCTTCGTCGCCGAGAACAGCGTAGTACTTCTCGATGGACTCAGTCAGGTAGCGTCCACGGAGCATGCGGTAGATGGTGCTGTATCCGTCGGCGGCTGAGACCACACTGGCGGCGCGGTGCTCGGTGCCGTCGACCAGTCGTACGCCCACCGCCCGGCCGTTCTCGACCAGGATCTCCTCCACAGGCGAACGGTAGTGGACGGCACCTCCCAGGTCGAGGAACCGCTGCTCGATCCTCCTGGAGAAGGCCAGCGACCCGCCGGCCGGCCAGCCGAGGTCGCCGTTGGATAGCTCGCCCATGAACATGAGGGGCGCCGTCATGGGTAGTCCGGTCCCGGGGATGTCGTATTGGGCGTGAACCCAGGCGCGGCGGAGGAAAGGGTGGGTGAAACGCTCGGCGAACCGGCCCATGGTAATCTCGGACCAGCGTTTCACCGTGGGCAGGTAGCGCAGCGCCTTGAGCATGGCCCTGATCCCGCCGAGCGGCACGGAGAAGAGGTCGGCGGCGGCGAACCTGCGGGCGCCACCGACCAGCTCGCGGATGACCCCGGCGTCGGCCGGTGCGATCTCCTTCAGGTGGCTCTCCAGCCTGTCCAGGTCGGTGTACCAGTGGAACTGCTCGCCCGAAGGCCCTTCCACGCAGACGAACTCGTCGTGATCGATGATCGCGGTCCCATCGAGGGCGCCCAGCTCGTCCCAGACGCGGCGAAGCCCGCTCTTGGGGCTCGTGCCGCCCAGATTGTGGATGCAGTAGTCGAACGCGTAGTCCTTGCGCTGCCACGAGGTGCACATGCCTCC
>JAFGNP010000025.1 GCA_016926975.1 Coriobacteriia bacterium
CAGCCGGCGTTCCGGATGCGATCGAGGTAGTCACGCGGCCGGAGGGTCAGTATCTCGAGATGCTCGGGACCGAACCGGTTGCACAGGTCCACAGCCTCATCAAGTGAGTCGACCACTGCGATGATGCCGCGCTCGACGGCTTCAACCACGGCCTCAGGAGAGCCGAGGTCCTTGAGTTGGCTGATAACCTCACGTTCCACAGCGTCGGCCAGGGTGCCCGAATCGGTGACAAGCGCCACCACCGCCTCCGGGTCATGCTCTGCCTGGGCCAGCATGTCCGCTGCGCAGTACGCGGAAGACGCAGTTGCATCTGCGATGATGAACACCTCACTCGGCCCGGCCAGACCGTCGATGGCGACCGAACCGAACACCTTCTTCTTGGCAAGCGTGACAAACACGTTGCCGGGGCCGCATATCTTGTCCACCCTGGGGACTGATGCCGTGCCGTACGCGAGGGCGGCGATGGCTTGCGCGCCTCCAACGGCGAACACACGGTCCACACCGGCAATGGCGCACGCGGCAAGAGTCGCGGCCGCTACCTCGCCCGCGGAATTGGGCGGCGTAACTACGATGACTTCGTTGACACCCGCCACCCGGGCGGGAATCGCCGACATCAGCACGGAGGAAGGATACGAGTAGCGCCCACCGGGAACGTACAGTCCCACTCTCTCGAGGGGGAGCACTCTGCGCCCGAGTTCCCTATCGACGAAGCGGTTGCCGGCGGTGATTGCGAACGCCTCGTGGTACTCACGGATGCGCCCGGCCGCGATGGTCAGCGCCGCAACGAGCGCCGGCTCCAGCCTCTTCGTCGAGGCGGCGATAACGTCAGGCGGCACCTCGAGCGACGGCACGTCGATGCCTGAGATGGCCCTGGTGTGGAAGGCGATGCCCTCGTCCCCACGCGCGCGGACATCGTCGATAATCCTGTCCACCACCGCAGCAGGGCTCAGCGCCTCGCCGTAGATGCGTCGAATGCCCTCCAACAGCGACGGCTGTCCGGCGAGCGACGAAAGAGGATCCACCCTCTCGAGCAACGCAGCAGATGCGTCGAAGCCGACGGCGCGTCTCACTGGACCGCTCCAGCGAGCCGGGTCGCGAGACCGTCAATCCTTTCGCGCTTTGCAGGGTCGTCCAGGCTCTCCACATTGGCGATGAGGCAGGCACTCGATCTCAGAATGACTTCGATTATCTTCAGTCCGTTGTCCACCAGTGTCTTGCCCGTCTGGGTGTTGTCAACCAGCAGGTCGGCATCGTCGGGCAGGAAGGCCTCGCTGGCGCCCCACGTGGGCATGACCTTGTACCAGCCAATATGGTTCTCCCGGAGATACCGGTCGGCGATGTTGGTGTATTCAGAGGCCACTCGCAGCGAACGCCCCCCGCTCTGGGCGAGATAGTGGCGCAACTCCTCGGTCGAGTCGACGGGGATGCTCTCGCTCAGCGCCGCAACCACGCGCACCTTGCCGAAGCCGAGATCCACGAGTTCGGTCACGGGACTCCCCGGAAACGAGACACGATGCTCGGTGAGCCAGTCCTGTCCAGTAACGGCGATATCGAAATGGCCGCTCGCGACCTGCAGAGGCATGTCCTGCGGTCGAATGACCTTGACCGAAAGCCAGTCCTTATGAGCCAGCAGCCGCCGCTCAGCGGTCCTGCCCGAGTAGCCAGGCACGCTGATGCCTGCGCGCTCCAGCAACTCGACGGCGGGGGTCTTCTGGTGCCCGTCGGGAAGCGCGAGGCGGATGAGACGGGACTGCCACGTCTCGAGCAGTTGGTCGGGAGGTTCAGAATGTGCTTCCTCAAGAACGGCAGCAGGTAGCGCGACGTTCTGGCGGAAGTTCGCTTCGAGTGGCGAGAGAACATCGCTCATGTCCTTCCGCGACAGCGACTCGCCGTTCGCCACGAGCATCGCGTCCACGTCGAAGAGCTTCATGAGTGGCACGAGTCCCTGAGAGGTGAGGTCCCGCTCGTTCTTGGCCCATATCACGACGAGGTCGGCCGACTCGGGAGGATATGCCTCGGCAGCGCCCCACACCGGAAAAACCTGGAACCTTCGCAGCCGAAGTTGCGCGGCGAGCCTGGTGGCGAGGCTTGGGTACTCGGATGCGATGCGGATGGCCCGCGAGGACCCGGTCACTGCGCCGAGCGACACGAGGTCCCCGTGTACGCTGGAGGCGAGGAAAACGGCTCCCTCGTGGTAATCAAGCGCGCTCAACTCCACAAGCCCGGCCGCGGGATAGCGCGCCTTCAGTTCGCGAACCCAGTCGGCGCCGCAAATGCCGAGGTCGTAGTTGCCCACGGACACGTGGACCGAGATATCCCGCTCCTGGAGAATCTTGGCCGTGACGCCGGGGAAGCGCGCGGAGCCGACACGGTACTGCCGGGAGCGTGCGGTGTATTCATCCATGCCGAAGCCATGCGCATCCAGCATGTCGGCTGTTGGACCGTGAAACCTGCCCTTCGGTAGGGCGATTCGGATAGAGCCGGAGCCCGCTGCCTCCACCATCACCAGAGTGCCCGCATGCGTTCAATGGCCTCGGGAACGGAGCATGCCGTCCGCTCCCTGGTCTCTGCATCGATGAGGACAACGGAGTCGGGATTTGAGGGGTCTATCTGCATGACCCAGCGGAAGCGGCTGGTGAAGTCAACGCCC
>JAFGNP010000026.1 GCA_016926975.1 Coriobacteriia bacterium
AGGTCGCCATCGACGGCATTGCGGTGGTCGTGAACCCGGCAAACACGGTAGGGGAGGTCACGGTTGAGGACCTCGGCAAGATCTTCCGCGGTGAGATCACGAACTGGAAGGACCTGGGCGGAGCGGACGCCGAGATCGTACTTCTTTCGCGTGACAGCTCGTCCGGGACGTACGAGTTCTTCAAGGAGGTCGTGGTGGGCGAGGACAGCGAGTATGCCGCCACTGCCAAGCTGCTGCCGTCCAACCAGGCGATCGCCGATGAGGTGAAGGCCAACGCGGCGGGCATCGGCTACATCGGCCTCGGCTACGTCACGCCGGACGTCAAGGTCGTTGCGGTAGACGGTGTGCGTGCATCCGTCGAGACCGCCGCGGACGCGTCGTACCCTATCAGCCGCTACCTGTACATGTACAGCGATCGCGAGCCGTCGGGCGTCATGGCCGCATACCTCGACTGGATCCTGGGTTCCGAGGGTCAGCAGCTCGTCGAGGACGAGGGCTTCGTCCCGCTTCCCTAGGATCCGATGAGCCTACTTCCCTCTGACAATGGGCGGCGCTTCGGCCGTGCGACGACGCGTCGTGCGGCCGAAGCGGTCGTTCGCGCCATCATCCATATCTGTGGTTGGCTTGCGATCGTCATCCTCGGCGCCATCGCGCTCTTCCTCGTCTGGAACTCAGGACGCGCGTTCAGTGAGGTCGGGTCCTGGACGATGCTGTCGAACACCGCCTGGTATCCGACGTCGGACCCGGGCAAGTTCGGGATGTTGCCCCTGATACTCGGGTCGTTATTCGTGACCGGCGTGGCACTGGCTGTCTCGGTGCCTCTCGGCGTTGCGGCGGCGGTGTTCATCTCCGAGTTCTCGGGACCCGGCGTCAAGGACGTCATGAAGTCCATCATCGAGTTCATGGCGGCCGTACCGTCGGTCGTCTACGGGCTGATCGGCGTTGCGGTCGTCATCCCGCTTGTGAAGGACGTGTTCGCGCTGAGCAGTGGTATGACGGCGCTCGCCGGTGGCGTTGTGCTCGGCATCATGGCGCTGCCGACGGTCATCTCGATCTCCGAGGATGCTCTCCATGCGGTGCCGTTCGATCTGCGTCAGGGCTCGGCAGCGCTCGGTAACACTAGGTGGCAGACCACCTACAAGGTGACGGTCCCCGCTGCGGCGTCGGGCATCTTCGCTGCGATCATGCTCGGTCTCGGCCGCGCCATCGGTGAGACCATGGCCGTTCTCATGCTCACCGGCAACGCCGCAGTCATGCCGACGAGCGTCCTGGAGTCAGTTCGTACGATGACGGGCACCATCGCCGCCGAGATGGGCGAGGTCGTCCAGGGTGGGCTGCACTACTCTGTCCTATTCGCAGTGGGATTGGTCCTGTTCGCTATCACCTTCACGATCAACCTTGCAGCCGATCTCGTGCTCGAGCGTCAGCGGAAGCGGTGGCGCCGATGAGCCACACCACACGTACTCGCAGGGCGCGGAGCACGGAGGCGGTCGCCAGGGTGCTGACTGGCACTGCTGCGCTATTGGTCGTCGGCATCGCGCTCTTCGTACTCGGCTACATCGTCTACAACGGCATCAGAGCCATCGACTGGACGTTCCTCACCGACGTGCCGCGCGACCGAGGCCGCGAGGGCGGTATCCTCCCGGTCATCGTCGGCACGATGTGGGTCACCACGGCAACGGCCGGGCTCACGCTGCCGATCGGCGTGCTCGCAGGCATCTACCTGTCCGAGTACGCGCCACGCAACCTCACCACGCGTGCAATACGTCTGGCGATCACCAACATGGCGGGCGTTCCCTCCATCGTCTACGGGCTGTTCGGACTGGCCGCGTTCGTGCTCGCGGCAGGTATCGGTCGCTCGATCCTGGCATCGGCACTCACGCTCACCTGCATGACGCTTCCCGTCGTGATCACATCGACCGAAGAGGCGCTACGTCAAATACCGCAGGATCTCCGGCAGGCGTCCCTGGCGCTCGGGGCCACGCGGCTCCGCACGATCCACAAGGTGGTGCTTCCCGCCGCCGCACCGGGCATCATCACGGGCTCGATCCTCGGACTCGCCCGCGCGGCGGGGGAGACCGCACCCATCCTGTTCACGGGCGCGGTGTTCCAGATGCGTCGGCTGCCCGACGGGTTGTCGTCACAGTTCATGTCGTTGCCCTACCACATTTACGCGCAGGTCACATCGGTTCCCGGGTGGAGTCCCACGCTAGTCTGGGGGACCGCTCTTGTCTTGGTCAGCGGCGTGAGCGTAGTGAGCGTACTCGCCGCCCTGTGGCGCTCGGCCCAGAGGAGGAGAGTGGAGTGGTGACAGCACTGCTGCTCGAGAGGGATGGCACGCTTACGTACGGAGCCGTGAGTATCGGCACCAGGGAAGCGGTCCGCGCATCCACACACGAGGATGTCGTCACATCGGCGCGAGGTAGCTTCTCGCTGTCGGGCGTGTCCGTGGCCTACGGCCGCGATCTCGTGATAGAGGGTGTCGACATGGAGATTCCCTCGCACTCGGTCACCGCGCTTATCGGCCCATCGGGGTGTGGCAAGTCGACACTGCTCCGGTGTCTCAACCGGATGAACGACGAACTCGGCAATGTGAAGGTTGGCGGCCGTATCACGCTCGACGGCCAGGACATCATGGGCAAGGCGATGGACCCGGTCGAGCTGCGCATGCGCGTCGGCCAGGTCTTCCAGCGACCGAACCCGTTTCCTATGAGCATCTACGACAACGTCGCGTACGGCCCCCGCACGCAGGGCATCCGTTCGAGATCCGAACTCGACGCGCTCGTGGAGGAGTCGCTTTGCGGCTCGGCACTCTGGGACGAGGTGCGCAAGAGCCTGAAGAAGCACGCGTTCGAGCTCTCGGGAGGGCAACAGCAGCGTCTCTGTATCGCCCGGGCGCTTGCCACTAAACCCGAGGTCATCCTCATGGACGAGCCGGCCTCGGCGCTCGATCCCATCTCCACACAGCAGATAGAGGACACCATCGCCGAGCTTAAGGACACGGTGACTATCGTGATCGTCACCCACAACATGCAGCAGGCTGCCCGCATCTCGGATCAGACCGCGTTCATGTTGCGGGAGAGCCTGGAAGAGCCCGCGCATCTCGTGGAGATGGGCGATACCAAGAAGATGTTCACGAGTCCCGATGATACGCGTACCGAATCCTACATCACGGGACGGTTTGGCTAGGCGCCACCTTCGTCAGCGACTAGGCGGGAAAAGTAACGAGGCGCGTTGGGGGCGCGCCTCGTTTAGTTGAGCGGCGATGCCCCGCATTCGAGGGGGAGGGATTGCGGGTCGCACTGCTCGATTGTTCGCCTTGCAACACATGTGCCAACAATGCGCAGACGCCCGCAAATCGTGCGTGTCGCCAGGGCTCCAGGGGATCTTCGGCGCTCAGCAACGCTTCGCGCGATCGGCGCACAGCGTGTGAGGTCTTGCGAGAAGGTAGAGCGCCCATGCGAGCAGCACGACACCGCCTGCCAGCACGGCGAGGCCGGGACCGATCAGCTCGCCAAGCGTGCCGAACGCGATCGCGCCGAACGGCATCATCCCCATGAACGACACGACGAACAGCGCCATGATCCGCCCGCGCAAGTGGTCCGGGGCGGCGGTCTGCAGGTTGGTGTTGATGCTCGACACGCAGGCGAGGAACGCCGCACCGAGGATGAGCAGCACGATCGCCGAGAGCGCGTACACGTGCGACAGCGAGAGCGCGATCGAACCGAGCGCCATGACGAGCAAGGCGTAGCGGATGATCCGCTCCCGGCGAACGCTTCGGGGCAGTGAGGCCACTGCGAGCGCGCCCGCAAGGGCGCCGAGTCCGTTGAACATCATGAGGGACGAGTAGCCCGTGCTGCTCAGGCCGAGGGTTTCGACCGCGAGCGCGGGCAGCAGGGTCATGAACGTCATCCCGAAGACGACGAGCATCGTCAGCGTGAGCAGGTGCGTGCCCACATGCGGGTGCTTGCGGGCGTAGGAGATGCCCGCTCCGAGGCGCTTGAGCGCGGGCTCGTCTGTGCGCTCCTGGATCACCTGGTTCGGCCGTATCACAGCAAGCGCCCAGATGACGAACAGGAAGCTCACCGCGTTGAACGTGAAGACCATCGTGATACCGAGCGACTCATCGGCGGCGAACGCGGCCATGATGCCGGCGGTGACCATAGGACCGACGAGGCGTGCCGCGTTGAACTGCGCGGAGGACAGGGCTATGGCGTTCAAGAGTGATTCGCGCGGCACAAGGTCCGGCACCATAGCCTGCCAGGCCGGGAACATGAACGCCGAGACCACGCCGCCCGCCAGGGTGAGGGTGTATATCCATCCGATCGTGATATGACCTGTGTGGTTGAGATAAGCGAACGCCGCCGCCTGCACCATCATGAGAACCTGCGCCCAGATGAGCAGCCTTCTCCGGTCGATGTGGTCTACCAGCGAACCGGCCGCCACTGTGAAGAGCGTGACGGGGATCCCCGAGAGGAAGTTGACGATGCCCAGCGAGGAAGCCGAGCGCGTCAGCGCGTAGATAACCCAGCCGAGCGCCACGGTCTGCGTCCAGGTGCCGATGTTCGAGAGAAGCGCGCCGCTGAAGAAGTACGCGTAGTCGCGGTGGCGGAAGGACTCGAACGTGGCGACCCCGCGCAGGATGCGGCGAGGCGGACCTGAGACGTCGGCTTCGAAGGTGGGCGTGTCCGCCGGCAGGGGAGCCTGAGGTTCGGGTGGGCGTCGTGTGCGCGTGGTGCTCAATGGTTGTCCTGTGGTCGGGGAGCGGGTCGGCTGTCGTGAGGCCGGAACGGCCAGGCGCCGCCTCCGGTCTCCCGGAAGCGGCGCCTTGTGCGCCGGAAGCTCAGTTTACACCTCGGAAGAGGCTGTCGCTCTAGACGAGGCCCTGGTCCTTCATCGCTCCAGCCACCTTGAGGAAGCCTGCGATGTTCGCGCCGTTGACGTAGTTGCCCGGCGTGCCGTACTCGTTCGCAGCGTTCACGCACGCGGCGTGGATGTTGCGCATTATCGTGTGCAGCCGCTCGTCGACCTCTTCGCGTGGCCAGGATAGCCGCATGCTGTTCTGGCTCATCTCCAGGCCGGAGGTAGCCACGCCTCCGGCGTTGCTGGCCTTGCCAGGAGCGTACAGGATGCCGGCGTTCACGAATGCGCGCACGGCGTCCGGACTGGACGGCATGTTCGCGCCCTCGGCCACGAGCTTGACGCCGTTGCCGAGTAGGTTGGCGGCGTCTGCCGCGTTGATCTCGTTCTGGGTAGCCGACGGGAACGCACAGTCTGCTTTGATCGCCCACAGTGGGTTGTGGTCGAGCGCAGGGTCGACAGGCTTGAAGACGGCCGAGGGGTACTTGTCCGCGTACTCCTTGATCCGGCCGCGCGTGACGTTCTTCAGCTCCATGAGGAAGGCGAGCTTCTCGCGGTCGATGCCGGCCTCGTCGTAGACGAAGCCGCTCGAGTCGGATGCGGTCACGACGGTGCCGCCCATGTCGAGGATCTTCTCGATGGTGTACTGGGCGACGTTGCCGCTGCCGGACACCAGGCAGGTCTTGCCCTCGAGCGAGTCGCCCTTCGTGGCGAGCATTTCGGCGGCGAAGTATACGCAGCCGTAGCCGGTGGCTTCGGGACGGATGAGCGAGCCACCCCAGTTGAGGCCCTTGCCGGTCAGCACGCCGGTGAACTCGTTACGGAGACGCTTGTACTGGCCGAAGAGGAAGCCGATCTCGCGACCGCCGACTCCGATGTCACCTGCGGGGACGTCGGTGTCGGGACCGATGTGGCGCTGGAGCTCCGTCATGAAGCTCTGGCAGAAGCGCATGACTTCGCCGTCGCTCTTGCCCTTGGGATCGAAGTCCGAGCCGCCCTTGCCGCCGCCCATCGGGAGCGTGGTGAGCGCATTCTTGTAGACCTGTTCGAAGGCGAGGAACTTCAGGATGCCCAGGTTCACGGAGGGGTGGAAGCGCAGGCCGCCCTTGTAAGGGCCGATGGCGCTGTTCATCTCGATGCGGAAGCCGCGGTTGATCTGGAATTCGCCGGCGTCATCCTGCCAGGGGACGCGGAAGATGATGACCCGCTCGGGCTCGACCATGCGCTCCAGGATCTTCGCTTCGCGCAGCTCCGGGTGACGATCGAGCACGATATTGCAGGAGTCGACGACCTCGGCGACAGCCTGCAGGAACTCCGGTTCGCCTGAGTTCTTGGCGCGGACCGCATCCATGAACTCGGCAGCATAGCCTGACATTGAAACGCCCCCTTCATCTCACCGACACGCGTTTGAATTCTGGCTAGTGTAGCGTACTGTGTTCACATTGCGGTATGACATTTCGGCAACAGGGCAGGCGCATATAGGAGGTACCATGCCCCAGGAGCTTCGCAACGATGTGGTTCAGACCATCAAAGACCAGAAGATAGAGTTCATCCACCTCTGGTTCACCGACGTTCTGGGCTTCCTGAAGAGCTTCACGATGGACGTGGCCGAGCTCGAGATGGCTATGACCGAGGGTATGGGCTTCGACGGGAGCTCGATCCAGGGTTTTGCGCGCATCCAGGAGTCCGACATGATCGCGTATCCGGACCCCACCACGCTCAAGATCCTGCCGTGGCGGCAGAGCGGCCAGGCTGTAGCCACCATGTTCTGCGACATCGTTCGGCCCGACGGCACGCCCTATGAGGCCGATCCGCGCTACGTGCTCAAGCGCCAGCTCGACCGCGCCGCGAAGATGGGCTACACGTTCTTCGTCGGCCCCGAACTCGAGTATTACTACTTCAGAGACGACAAGAGTACCGAGGTGCTCGATCGCGGCACGTACTTCGACCAGACGACGCGTGATCTCGCCATCGACCTGCGCAAGGACACGGTACGCGCGCTCAAGCGCTTCGACATACAGGTGGAGTACAGCCACCACGAGGTAGGACCGAGCCAGCACGAGATCGACCTACGGTATGCCGAGGCGCTCAAGATGGCCGACAACGTGATGACCTATCGCATGGTCGTGAAGGAAGTCGCGCAGCAGAATGGCGTGTATGCCTCGTTCATGCCGAAGCCGATGTACGGCGAAGCCGGCAGTGGCATGCACGTGCACCAGTCGCTGTTCAAGGACGGCAGGAACGCGTTCTTCGACGAGAAGGACCCGCATCATCTCTCGGCCGTGGCGAAGTCCTACATCGCCGGCATCCTCGCCCACGCACGTGAGACCTGCCTGGTGACGAACCAGTGGGTGAACAGCTACAAGCGGCTGGTCTCGGGCTACGAGGCGCCGGTCTACATATGCTGGGCGCACCGCAACCGCTCAGCGTTGGTGCGGGTTCCGATGTACAAGCCCGGCAAGGAGAACGCGACGCGTGTCGAGCTGCGCTCGCCAGACCCGGCGTGCAACCCGTACCTTGCCTTCGCCGTGATGCTCGCCGCCGGTCTGGATGGCATCGAGAAGAGCCTGGAGTTGCCTGCGGATGTCACGGACGACGTCTATGAGATGACCGAGGCCGAGCGGGCCGAATGCGGCATCGGCATGCTACCGGGCGACCTGGATGAGGCCATAGTGGAGATGCAGGGGAGCGAACTCGTGCGTGAGGCGCTCGGCGACCAGGTCTTTGAGTACATCCTGCGCAACAAGAAGGCCGAGTGGATGAACTACCACACACGCGTGACGCCGTACGAGCTGGAGGAGTACCTGCCGCTGCTGTAGGGCGATTCTACTGAGATGAGAGAAGGGGCGCCCGGTGGGCGCCCCTTCGTGTCTGAACAGCCGGTCATCACTAGTCGTTCTGAGCTTCCGGCACGCCCACCTCGGTGTGGACCACGGGTATACCCTCCACAGAATCGGGCAGTGATTCGGGCACGGCCAGTGGATTTTCGAGCCCCAGGAGAATCGCGGCTCGGCCATCTTCGGTCCGGCCGAGCCCCACGCTCATGACGCCTCTGAGGCGCATGAGTTCCTCGGCATGGCGTGTGAGCACTTCGCCCGCGTGCGGAGAGTCGGGTAGTGCAGGTGGTGCGAACCAGCCGACGATGGTTGCGAACAGCTTCATGCGCGCCATGTCACAGTCCGATGTCGAGTGCGGCAAACACGTGCTCTATGCGGTTGATGATAGTTGTCTGTGCGCTGCCGGCGAACAGCAGCCCTACGATGTTGTTCTCCAGATCCAGCACTGCCGAACCACTGTCGCCGCCCTGGCTCATCGCGCCGGCCATGACCTGGTCGGTGAAGCGGGCGGTCCGGTCGGTGCCGTACGTCACATCGACCGTCACATCCACCTGTTCGATCTCGCCGATCGTCAGCCCGGTGGTGCGCCCGCTCTTGCGGACGCGCATGCCGAGTTCGGCGCTGGCATGACCGGAGATAGTGCCGATGCCGAGGATCTCGTTGGAGATGATGGAGGGATCGTCCGGGCGGGCCGTTGCGGCATCGACGAGGTTCGAGGAAGTCTTCGTGCTGACGGCCTGCAGGCGAGCGGAGCTGCCTGACAGGCGCGCGATGGTGTTGAGCACTGACGCCGCACTGTTGGCGAGCGCACACGAGCTCTCCTCGCTGGTCATCACGATGCGCACGAAGCGGTCGAGTGTGGCTATCCGGTCGGCGGGGTCGGTCCCTCCGTCGATAGGTCCGGGCTGCAGTATGGGGTCTCCGGCAACTCCGGCGTTGCTGTCCGCGAAAACGTGGTTGTTGGAGAGCAGAAGCAGTTCTTCGCCCCGGTGGACGATGCAGCCGAGGGTGCCGGCGGTGATGCGCGCGTGCCCCACACTGATACCGCCCTGCGCGGGACGCCAGCGCTCGGTGGGCATGCGCAACGCACGGATGGGGCCTGTCGCGACCACGTCAGTGGCGAACCCGCCGACTTGCGCCGGGACGAGGTCGCCGGCGCTCAGCGCCTCCGCCGGGAGCTTCTCGGTGACCGAGCACACTATTGCGAGTTCGTTCGTGCGCACGCCCTCGCTGACTTTGAGTCCGATTCCCGTGGCCACGACGTTGGCGCGGGCGTGCAGCTCCTCGCGTGTTGACGCGAGCGCATAGGTGAGTGCATCGGAAACGATCACGTGGCCCCCTTTTCCCGAAGACGAGTGTACCCGAGCGGGGGCTGTGCGTCCCTGGTCAGGAGGCGAAGCTTGCGTGCAGATGGTTCCGAAGGAGCGCCCTAGCGGGCAAGCCACTCCCTGACCGCGCCTTCGATGCCTTCGCGTCCGGCGTCCGTGACCGCTGCGAAGCGCTCCTCGAGATGTGCGATCTCGGCGAGTGGCGCGGGCACCGGTCCGCTCGCTGGCGCCATCTGTCGGACCTTCCCCAGCAGATCGAGGCCGGAGAGGGCGGCAGCATCGTCAGGCAGAGGAGCCTCGTAGGCGGTGCCGGCGAGTGCTTTGTACACGTCGGCTCCGAACTTGGCCCAGTGCGCGGTGGACACGACGAGCACGGGGTCTTCGCCGCGCAGCCGCTCGGCGACCTCCCACGCTACGGCGGTGTGCGGATCCATGAGGTAGCCGCACTCACCGTAGATGCGGCGGATCGTCGCCAGGCTGTCGTCGTTGGAGACCCAGTCGGCGGTAAGCAGCTGTCTCAAAGCTGCGAACGTGTCGCGGTCCACGGCGAAACGGCGATGCTCGGACAGCTCGGCCATCCATCCGCGGACCGCCTCGGCGCCGGCTAGTTCGTAGAGCAGTCGCTCGAGGTTGCTCGAGATCAGGATGTCCATGCTCGGGCTGGGGGTGGTGACGAACCTGCGCTCCGAGATGTCGTAGGTGCCCGTGGCGATGAAGTCGGCAAGCACGTTGTTCTCGTTGCTGGCGCACAACAGCCGCCCGATCGGCACGCCGATGCGCTTGGCGTAGTACGCGCCCAGGATGTTGCCGAAGTTGCCGGTAGGCACGCACACGTCCATCGGGGACCCCGACTTCACGCCTCCCGAGGCGACCATGTCGGCATAGGCGCTCACGTAGTACGCGATCTGCGGGAGCAGCCTGCCCCAGTTGATCGAGTTGGCCGACGAGAGCTTGAGGCCATGCTCTTCGTGGAGCTCGGCGGCGAACGCCTCGTCGTTGAAGGCCGCCTTGACAGCGTTCTGGCAGTCGTCGAAGTTGCCCCGCACCCCGTAGACACCCACGTTCTCCCCGCGCTGCGTGACCATCTGCAGTCGCTGGATGTCGCTCACCCCGCCGTCCGGGTAGAAGATGACGATCCCGGTGTGCGCGCGGTCTGCGAATCCCTCGAGCGCGGCCTTGCCGGTGTCGCCGGACGTGGCAACGAGTATCAGGTAGTCGTCGTTCAGCTTTCCGGCAGCCTGCATAGTGTCCACGGCTTCCGAGAAGAACAGCGGCATGCACTGGAGCGCCATATCCTTGAAGGCGCTGGTGGGGCCGTGCCACAGCTCGAGAACGTGCATGCCGGGCACTACCTCGACCACAGGCGCGATGCGCTCGTCGTCCCACTGGGAGCCGTAGGCAGACTCCATCAGCACCCGGACGCGCTCCGCGGGCAGGTCCACGCCGAAGCGCGAGAATACAGCCGTCGCGCGCTGCTGGTACGCCATCCCGGTGAAGGCGAGGATCTCAGGGAGCTCGAACGACGGCAACCGTTCGGGCACGTACAGGCCGCCGCCGGGCGCTATGCCGCGTACGACGACCTCGCTGAACGTAGGCCGCGATCCGTCTCGGCCCCGGCTATCGATGTAGGTGACCGGCTGCATGGTGACATGCATCGTAGCAGAGGGGGGCTTGTGCGAGAATCTGCGTGAAGGAGGCAGCAAGGTGGCGCACCTCAAGTTCAACATGGCGAAGCTGGAGCGGTTGAACGATCCGGGCAGGTTCGACACCTTGCCGCCGGACGTGTTCTGGTCGGTGCTGGGTTCGCTCACCACGGCGCGGACGATCGTGGAG
>JAFGNP010000027.1 GCA_016926975.1 Coriobacteriia bacterium
ACGCACGGGCACGGAGAGGATAGCGAGGTTATCCACCACCTTGCGTGGGACGTCTTCAGCGAGTGCACGGAGGTCGCCAAGCGCCTCAAGCTGCACGGGGCGGGCCAGGACCTGCTGGCCGACGCGTTCTCCGGCAATGTGAAGGGCATGGGGCCGGGGCTGGCGGAGATGACGGTGACCGAGCGGGAGGCCGAGACGGTCATCGTCTTCATGGCGGACAAGACGGCGTCCGGCGCGTGGAACCTGCCGTTGTACCGGATGTTCGCCGACCCGTTCACCACCCCGGGGCTGGTCATCGCGCCGAACCTGCACTGCGGCTTCAGCTTCGAAGTGCATGACGTGATGGAGGCGAAGAAGATCGTGTTCAACGCCCCCGAAGAGATTTACGACATGCTGGTGTACCTGGGTTCGCCGGGGCACTTCGCCGTCAAGAACGTGTATCATCGGGACACGCGACAGATCGCCGCGTCGGCGTCGACCCAGCGGCTGAGCATGCTGGCCGGCAGGTACGTGGGGAAAGACGACCCCGTCCTCATCGTGCGCTGCCAGGGGTCGTTCCCCGCGGTGGGCGAGGTGCTGGAGGCGTTCGCCAACCTCAACATCGTTGAGGGTTGGATGCGTGGCTCGCACAACGGTCCGCTGCTGCCCGTAGGCTTTAGCATGGCGAAGTGCACCCGGTTCGACGGTCCGCCGCGCTGCATCGCCGCCGGCTTCCAACTGGCGCAGGGGATGCTGATAGGGCCGTGCGATATGTTCGATGATGTGGCGTTCGACCCGGCGAGGGAGAGGGCGCTGCAGGCGGCCGACATGCTGCGCAGCATGGGGCCGTTCGAGCCGCACCGGCTGGCGCTCGATGCGATGGAGTACACGACGATGCCGGAGGTGAGCAAGAGGCTGGCATCGCGATTTGAGCCGATAGATGAGTAGACTGAAGCTGTTGATTGCGAGCGCGAACAAGGGCAAGGTCGCTGAGTACCGGGCGCTGCTGGATGGAGTCGACTGCGAGTTGCTGTCGCTGGCCGACGCCGGCCTCGATGGCGACATCGAGGAGACGGGGACGACGTACGAGGAGAACGCGCGCCTGAAGGCGGTCGCCTGCGCGCAGCGGTCCGGCCTGCTGACGCTGGCGGACGACTCCGGCCTGGAGGTTGATGCGCTCTGGGGCGAGCCGGGCATCCGTTCCGCGCGGTACGCCGGGGAGAAGGCCACGGATTCGGAGCGGGTGGCGCATCTGCTGGCGAAGCTCAAGGACGTCCCGGACGAGCAGCGCGGCGCCCGGTTCGTGTGCGTCATCGCCATCGCCACGCCCGAGGGCGAGGTCACGTACTGCAACGGCGAGTGTCGGGGCAGCATCGTGACGGAGCCGCGTGGCGCGAAGGGGTTCGGCTACGACCCCTCCTTCCTGGTGCCCGAGTTCGGCGTCACCATGGCGGAGCTTCCGCCCGAGGTCAAAAACCGCATCAGCCATCGCGGCAGGGCCGCGGCCGTCGCCCGCGAGGTGCTGCGGCGATTCATTGACGGTGCGAAGGCCCGATAGTATGATTAGGCTCCCTTATTCGAGGAGGTAGGCGCATGAGAGTATCGTGTCTGCAGGAGAATCTGAACCGTGGTCTTGGCATGGTGGGGAGGTCCGTGGCGGTCAGGTCCACGTTGCCGGTTGTTCAGAACATACTCATCGTCGCCGAAGAGTCGCGACTGAAGCTGGTTGCGACGAACCTCGAGATGGCGACGACCTGCTGGGTCGGCGCGAAGGTCGAGGAAGTGGGCAGCATCACAGTGCCGGCGCGACTGCTGAGCGACTTCGTTACGTCGCTTCCGAATGAGCTGGTCCAGATCGAGATGCCGACCGGCGGGCGCACGGTGCAGTTCACCTGCGGCCGGTTCCAGGCGCACATCAACGGCATCGATGCCGAGGAGTTCCCCCCGGTCCCGGAGGTCGCCGAAGGTATCACCGCCGAGGTGGATGCTGAAGGGCTGCGCGAGGGCATCACCCGCGTGGCCATGGCGGCGGCTACGGACGAGTCGCGACCGGTTCTCACCGGCATCAGCGTTGAATTCGAGGGCGAGCGCATGACGCTCGCCGCGGCGGATGGCTTCCGCTTGGCCGTGTACAAGATGCCGCTAGCGAGGGCGGTGGAAGGCAAGACCACAGTCATCGTCCCGGCGCGGACGCTCAACGAGATCCAGCGCCTGCTCGGCGAGCAGGAGGAGCCGGTACACATCACGGTGAACGACCAGCGGACCCAGGCCATCTTCCGGCTCAACAACGCCGAGATAGTCACGCAGCTTGTGCAGGGCACGTTCCCGAACTACTCGCAGGTCATTCCCTCCAAGTACGATACGCGCGCGGTTGCCGATGTAGGGGAGTTCACCCGTGTGGCGCGCATGGCGTCGGCGTTCGCGCGCGACGCGAGCAACATCGTCAGGCTGCTCGTGACACCCGGCGGCGAACTGAAGGCCGGCAAGATCACGCTCACCGCGCAGGCCGAGGAGATCGGCGGGAACACCGGCGACCTCGATGCGCTGGTCGACGGCAACGAGGCGAAGATCGCGTTCAACGTGAAGTACCTGATGGACGTGCTCGCTGTCGTCAAGCAGTCGCAGGTTGCCCTCGAGGTGACCACTCCCTCGAGCCCTGGCGTGGTGCGGCCCATCGGCACCGACAACTACGTGCATGTGATAATGCCGATGTTTGTCCAGTGGTGAGTAGCTTCGGCTGAACGTAGCCCTTGATGTCTACCGCCTCTGGCGTGGCGGTCACGTGCAGGTCGAGGTACGCGTAAGCGTCCTTCTTGTCCTGACACGTGCAGTTGTCCAGGTCTCCCACAATCCGGGCGCACAGCTCGCGCAGGTGGACCTCCAGGTCGCTCGCCTTCTTCAGGCTCTCCTTCGTGTCCAGTAGCTGTGCCAGCCGTGCTTCGTCGGCTTCCTTCTCCTTCTTCGTCTGGCTCATTTCGTCCAGCACCACGTCGGGAGTGAAGCCCATCTTGAACGCTGTAACCAGCCGTCGCTCCTGCGCAGGGTACTTCTTCAGCTTCCGTTGCAGCGCCGCAATCTCGCGGTCCAGGTCACCCCTTGCCAGCTGCTCGCTGCCCGTCTCCACTTGCTCGCGTACCTCAGCCAGAAGTACCTCCGGATGGCTCAGAACGGCCTTGACCTTCTCCCATACCACCGCTTCCAGCCAGTCGGCCCGGATGTACGGCGC
>JAFGNP010000003.1 GCA_016926975.1 Coriobacteriia bacterium
GCCAAGCGCGCGCGTCAGATCAACGACATGATCCACGGTGTCCGAGATCAGGCGCTGCTCACGATGCAGGCTCCGCAGATCGCGCAGATCACGAGCACGAAGCCGCTCACCCTGGCGCTCGATGAGATCGCCACAGGTGACGTAAGTTACGAGCGGGTCAAGGAAAGCTACAAGTAGCAGTCCCGGTCAATGCGCGAGAACGTATGCCCCGCAGCCGCTTCAGCGGTATCGGGGCATCGTTGATTATCGGGGGTGATGGCACATGACGACCGCTCCGATGCGGGTACTCGTACTGGAACCCTACTTCGGTGGTTCGCACCGCGCCGTCCTCGACGTGCTGGTGGAGGGTCTGTCGGCTCAAGGTTTCGCCTTCGACCTCCTCACGCTGCCTGCTCGAAAGTGGAAGTGGAGGATGCGCGGCTCGGCTATCACCATGGCCGAAGAGGCTCGCGGACTCGCCTCGCTGTGGCGGGAGGCGAACCCGGACGGCGAGCCCGGACGAGCGCGGCCGCACTGTCCGTGGGACCTGATCTACGCGAGCACGTTCGTGAACCTTGCGGAATTCATCGCCCTGTCCGGCGCCGCTACTGCCGGTGTGCCGACGGTCGTGTACTTCCATGAGAACCAGCTCCTCTACCCGACGCGCCATACGGCCGAGTGGGACTACCAGTTCCCGCTGACCAACATCACCAGCGCGCTTGCTGCCAACAGGTGCCTCTTCAACTCCCGCTACAACATGGACGGCTTCATCGGTGAGATCCCCGGCTTCCTCCGGGAGTTCCCCGACCATCATCCGCAGGGCGTTGCAGAGCGTATCGCCGCCAAATCCGAGGTCCTCTCGCCGCCGTTCGACCCGGGGCCCTTCGATGCCGCACCTGCTGAGCGCTGTGGGCGCGTCCGCATCGTGTGGCCACATCGGTGGGAGCACGACAAGGACCCCGAGTCGTTCTTCGCTGCGGTCGGATCGCTTGCAGACGAAGGTCTGGACTTCGAAGTCGCGGTGTGCGGGCAGTCATTTCGGGAGACCCAACCGGCGGTGACCGAGGCGGCCACGGCGCTCGGGGAGAGGCTGGTGCACGTCGGCGAGCCGGAGACGGCGGACGACTACGCTCGGCTACTCGCGTCGGCCGATGTCGCAGTCTCCACGGCACGAAACGAGTTCTTCGGACTCGCCATGGCCGAGGCGTGTTATGCGGGTTGCGCTCCGGTAGTGCCGGACAGACTGGCCTATCCGGAGCTGTATCCGGCGGAATGTCGTTACGGGTCGCAAGAAGAACTCATCGCACGCCTGCGGAGCGCGATCACGGACCGGCCGTCACCCAGTTCGTACCGGCATGTAGCAGAGCCATTCACGATCGGTTCGCTTCTGCCGCGCTACGCCGAGGTGTTCCTCGCGGTTGCGCAGGGGTAGTCTGGATATCAGGTGTCGGTGGCGCGAATCCGCGCACCGTTGAGTAGAGGGAGCGATCGATGCAATCGAACGTGCCGCTGTCGGAGATGCCGGGATGGGTGCTCGCGCTCGTCGGTGTGTTGGTGGTGTTGCAGCTGTCCCTCCAGGTATACGCATTCGTGAGGCTGCTGAAGACGCCTGAGGAGCGGCTTGTGCTCGGCAAGAAGTGGCCGTGGATCCTGATCATCCTGTTCGGAGAGATCCTCGGCGCCATCGTCTTCCTCGCTGCAGGCAGAAAGCCTGCGTCTGCGAACGATCCGCTGGCTTCGGCAGACGGTCCCGCACCCGGCGAGAGGGCTGCGCGAGCGGCCGACGTGCTCTACGGCGAGCAGCCCGGTTCGGCCATCCCCGTGGACGGTGAACGGTGACCGCTGCCATAGAGATCCGCTCGCTCGCCAAGACGTACGGTGAGAAGCGTGCGCTGGATTCGGTGGACCTGCACGTGCCGACAGGTTCGGTCTTCGGGTTTCTCGGCCCCAACGGCGCCGGCAAGACCACCACGCTCAGGATACTGACCGGTCTGGCGCGCCCGACGTCGGGAGAGGCTCGGGTCTTCGGGCGGGATGTGGTGAGCGCCACCAATGAAGTGCGTGCTGACATCGGCTTCCTCCCGGATGTCCCCGGCTACTATGGGTGGATGACCGCATCCGAGTTCCTGTACTTCGCAGGCCGGCTCTTCGGGATCGACAAGGTCACTCTGGATGCGCGTGTGGAGGCGCTGCTGGACCTTGCGGGCCTTAAGGGCGTCCGCACCAAGATCGGCGGCTACTCGCGCGGCATGAAGCAGCGGCTCGGCGTGGCGCAGGCGCTCATCAATGCGCCCAAGCTGCTGATGCTCGACGAGCCGACGTCGGCGCTCGATCCGATCGGCCGCAAGGAAGTGCTCGAGATGATCGGCTCTCTTGGCGGGCGTACCACCGTCTTCTTCTCCACGCACATTCTCTCCGACGTCGACCGCGTGTGCGACACGGTCGCCGTCCTGCATGAAGGCCGGGTGTTGACGCAATCGCCCATCGCCGAGCTGAAGGCCCGTTACGCCACGTCCCGGTTCGAGGTCGAGGTGACCGATCACGCCGACGAGCTTGTGGCGTCCTTCGCCCGGGAAGCGTGGGTCGCGTCCGTCCAGCGAGATGCCGAAGGGGCCATCGTGCTGAGCGTGAACGACGTCGAGACCGCCCGGAAGGCGGTGCCGGCCTTGATAGCCGGGCAGGGAGTCGGGCTGAAGCGATTCGATGCTGCCGAGGTGTCTCTCGAAGAAGTATTCGTCGACCTCGTCGGAGGTGGCCGATGATGGGCGGCTTCCGTGCGTTCCTCGGCAAGGAGTTCCGCGAGATCGTGCGCACCTGGAGGATCTGGGTCATTCCCGGCATCGTGCTGTTCTTCGCGCTCACAGGGCCTGTGACGGCCAAAGTCACCCCGGAGCTGCTCGGCACGCTGATGTCCGAACAGCAGACGGGGATCGTCATCCAGTTGCCCGACCCGACGTACACGGACGCTTACCTTCAGTGGACCAAGAACCTGGCCCAGATAGTGACGTTCGTGGTGATCATAGTCTTCGGCGGGATGATCTCATCAGAGAAGCGTTCCGGCACTGCCGTGCTGGTCCTAACGAAGCCGCTCTCACGGGCATCGTTCGTTCTGGCGAAGTTCGTGTCGCAGACGGGCCTCCTGCTGGCGACCGTCTCGATAGGTGCAGCGCTCACATGGGGCAGCACCTATGCGGTGTTCGGAGAAGCGCCGATCGGTCCGCTGGCTCGAGCTACGGGGGCATGGCTCGTGCTGGCAGTGATGTTCGTCGCACTCATGGAGACGCTGTCCGCGATCCTGGACTCGCAGGCAGGAGCTGCCGGTCTGGGTTTCGCCGCCTACATCCTCATCAGTATTGCCACGATGTGGGGTCCGGCGGTGCGCCATTCTCCTGCCGGTCTCGTGAACGCTCCGACCGAGCTAGCGATGCAGGAGTCGGTCGCACTCGGCTGGCCCGTGGCTACATCACTCGTGGCGGCAGCGCTCTTCGTCGCGGCGACCGTTGTGGTCTTTCGCCGACGCGAACTGTGATGTTGCGAGCGGGAGCCGGTTCCGGCTAGACGTGGTCCTTGGCGATCTCGTCGAGCGTGATGTGATCGGCTTCGACAGCCGAGACGGCCTGCCAGACCTCCTTGAGCCGCTCGCTGGTGGCACGCCCGGCGAAAGTGGTGTAGAGCGCCGATGCGCGGTTCTCGCGCGTGAGCGACTCCTCGATGTCGGAGAGCCAAGAACCCGTGGTCTCACCGGGCTGAGATAGATCCACAGGCTTCGGGACTCCGGCAAGCTTGCAGAAGAGCCCGCAGTGCTCGGCCTCCACCTTTGCGAGCCGCTTGTACGCCGAGCTCAGCAGGTCGTTGTCCTTGCGCTCGGCCATGCCGAGGTAGAACCGCGTGTTGGAGAGCTCGAGCTCTATGGAAGCGTCGAGGTCGACGCGTTCCGACTCCGTGAGCTGCACCTTGTTGATGTCGGCGGGGTACTCCTGCGTGGGGCGCATGAACTCCACGTGCGCACCGCAGAACGGGCAGTTCGCGGGTGGTTCGTAGCCGAGGTAGGTGTCGCCGCATATGCGGCAGCGGTACATCTTGAGCTGCATGTTCGCGTCCCTTCTGCTCGGTGGCCGGAGAATATCAGGGCAGGCCCAGAACGTCGCCGATGGCCCACCCGAAAGCTCGTGCCGCATCAGGTCCGTTGGCTGTGACGATGGGGCCGGACACCTCGACCGGAGCGCCGGTCCAGACCGCGCCGTGGGAGATCAGGTCCTCACGCTGCGACTGGAAGGCCGTCGCGCGAACGTCCCGGAGGAGCCCCGCGCGTGCGAGGATCGATGGCGCGATGCATATCGCGCCGACCACTCCGCCGCCAGCAACGGCTTCCTGGGCCAGCCTGTGGGCGTCCGGGTCGTCGAAGAAGACCTCCGCTCCGCCACCACCGATGAACACCACGGCATCGTAGTCTGACGCAGCCGCATCGGCTATGCCGATGGTCGCCTCGGCGGTCATGCCGAGCTTTCCGCGGCACTCCCCGGGAGCCCGACTCGCCGTCGTGATCGTTGCGCCCCGTCCCTCGAGGACCTGCTTCGGGTGCTCGTACTCCTCGTCGCGGAATACCGCGGGCGCGATGACCATCAGTACGTTGACCAAGGCGGACCTCCGTTCCGGCCGGTATTCGGATGATACCCGACTGCACGAGCCCGGTCTTCATACACTCCAGGCCCACGAGGGCTATGAGGGCGCATCTCAGTCGATCGCTGCGGTGATGGCGGCGTAGGTGCCGGCCCGGTCGTCAAGTCCGTTCACCACGAGAGAATCGATGCCGGCAAGGACGTTGTACCTGTCGGCCAGCTCGTTGCGGTCCTCTGCGGCGGAGTTGTATCGCCGGACGAGTTCGTTGTGTTCGGGTATCAAGGCGTTGTACTCGTCGATGCGCCCTGCCGACTTGAGTGCAGACAGTCGTGCATCACTGGCGCTCACCTCAGCGGCCAGCACGCTCAACTCGGCATCTGCAGC
The DNA here is from genome assembly GCA_016926975.1 of Coriobacteriia bacterium. Classification (GTDB taxonomy): domain Bacteria; phylum Actinomycetota; class Coriobacteriia; order Anaerosomatales; family Anaerosomataceae; genus UBA6100. The sequence goes on from JAFGNP010000003.1 coordinate 4,984, forward strand.
TGCGATCTCGTCGGTCAGGTCCTCGGCCTGTGCGAGGGCCCTCTCGCGAGCATCGAGGATGGCCGCCACCTGTGCGCCTGCGGCGTACGGCGTCGTTCCGCTGCCTATGCGGAAGACCCTTGGCTCACTGGACAACGTGATGCCACCGGCGAACTCGTCGGGGACCATGCCGATGAATCCCTCCGCGGTGGTCTCGGTGAACGCGTAGTCGGTGTTCGCGTAGGCGATGTCGTCCGAGCGGATGCCGAGTGCGACATGCTTCTCCGGCTCGAACAGCAGGATCGCCACATCGTAGCCCTCGCGGGACAGCAGCGCTGCGAGCAGGAGGGTCTTGTCGTCGCAGTCGCCGTCGCCGTCCACGAACGTCTCGACGGGGAACTTCGGCTCCAGGTCTACCGGGTCGGTCTCGTAATCGAGTGACTGCGCGAACACGACCAGCAACTCGGCGTAACGATCCGCGTCCAATCCCCGCGATTCGCGAATCTGGCGCAGCGAGTCGAGAAGGTCCGCGTAGAAGGTCTCCTGGTGCTCCTCATCGATGAACGCCGGGAAGTAATCTTCGATCCAGTCGTTCTCACGCGCATTGCCGAATCTGGTGACCGTCTTCTCCGCGGCCTGGGCGCCGGCGTAGAGACTGCCGTCCACCGTCACTTCGAACGCGACCGGCTCCCCCTCGAAGACGAACTCGACTGCGATCGGGATGTCTTCCGTAACGCTCTCGTCGAGGGTTATCGAAGGGTAGATGACGCCTTGAGGCAGCGCGTTGGCACAGCCGCCCAGCACTATGGCGAGAAGCAACAATACGGTGGATACGCGGCGCAATGCTTCTCCTATCGGCTCCGGTCACGGCCACTGTCGCACAGCCGGGACGAGACGCAAAGAGGGTCCGTTCGACTCATAAGGGTACGCTAAGGTTTGTACCCTGGCGCTCTGCTGTCGCATACTGCGGGGGTCGAGAGGAGGTGTCGCCGGTGAGTGATGGACGGAAGACCATAGTCGTGGGAGTGACCGGTGGCATCGCCGCCTACAAGACGTGCGAGCTGGTTCGTGCTCTGGTGAGAGACGGTTATCGCGTGAAGGTGGTCATGACCGAGGCCGCCACCCGGTTCGTCTCGCCTCTGACGTTCCGCACGCTGTCCGCGGAGCCTGTTACCGTGTCGATGTGGGCCGACGAGCCCGACGCGAAGATCCACCACATCTCGCTCGCCGAAGAAGCCGACTTGATGGTGATCGCGCCGTGCACGGCCAATGTGATCGCCAAGATCGCCCACGGCCGGGCCGACGACATGCTCACAACCACAGCGCTGGCGACCGAGGCTCCCCTTGTGATCGCACCTGCGATGAACGTGCACATGTGGCGCAAGGACGTCACGCAGCGCAACGTGGCTGTGCTGAGGTCGCGCGGCGCTGTCGTCATCGATCCCACTCACGGCGAGTTGGCTTGCGGGGATGTGGGGGAGGGCCGACTGGCATCCGTGGAGAGCATAGTGGAGGCCGTGGCAGCGGAGGCTGTCCGAGTGCGCGACCTCATGGGCAAGCATGTGCTTGTGACAGCCGGAGGTACGCACGAGCCGATCGATCCGGTCCGCTACATCGGCAATCACTCCTCAGGTAAGACGGGCTTCGCGGTTGCCGAAGAGGCGGCGCGCCGCGGCGCCCGGGTGTTCCTGGTGACGGGGCCGTCGCATCTTCCGGACCCGTTCGGCTGCGAGGTCGTTCGAGTGCAGACTGCGCTGCAGATGCGGGCGGCCGTGCTTGCGAGAGCCGATGCCGCGGACGTCATCGTGATGTCGGCGGCGGTGGCGGACTTCCGTCCTGCGACTGCGTCCTCGGACAAGATCAAGAAGACGGATGCGCCTGCCCAGATCACGCTTGAGCGGAACCCGGACATACTCTCCGAGCTTGGTGCGCGCAACGGCGGAGCGGTGCTCGTGGGCTTTGCGGCGGAGACTTCGGAAGTTGAAGAGAATGCGAAAGCCAAGCTCGAGGCGAAGTGTTGCGACCTCATCGTCGCCAACGATGTCAGTGACCCTGTTCTGGGATTCGGCACTGATGAGAACAGGGTGCTGTTGGTCACGCGCGATGCGGTAGAGCGATTGGACGTGCTGCCTAAGGCTGCGATCGCGCGGGAGATTCTCGACCGGGCCGTGCGGTTGCTCGAGGAGCGCTAACCCTGGTGACCGATGGAAGCTTCACCATCACCGCCGCGCAACTTGTTGTGGGCGCGGTCCTTCTGGGGTGTGGCCTGTGGATTCGTGGTGTGCGCAGCGGAAAGCCGGGCTGGAAGACAGCGCTCTGCGTGGCTGCGGTCACTTACAGTGCCTGGGTGCTCGCCGTGACGGTGCTGCCTTTGACGTTCGGCAGGCCGGGCTTCAGCATGGCAGCGGACCCCGACTGGCGGAACTCGGTCAATCTCGTGCCGCTGAGGACGATCCGCCTGTACCTGCGCAGTAGTCTGGTGGATGTGGCCCGCGTCAACCTGCTGGAGAACCTTGCGCTGCTCGCGCCGCTGGGATGCGCGGTACCGCTTCTGTGGAAGCGAGCCGACAGCTGGTTGCGGGTGGCGCTGGTAGGAGCCCTGAGTGCGACGGCCATCGAGTTGCTGCAGTTCGCGCGCAGGTACGTTCTGGGGATGGCCGGCCGCTCTGTGGACATCGACGACGTGATCCTTAACACCGTCGGAGTGATGCTGGGGTACGCGCTGTATCGCATCGTGCGTGCGTTACGCAAGCCGCTTGAACAGTAGGGCGTCGAGCCGTAGTATGTTGCATCGCTGCTTGCGGGTGGCGAAGACGGGCTGTGGCGCAGTTTGGTAGCGCACTTGACTGGGGGTCAAGGGGTCGCAGGTTCAAATCCTGTCAGCCCGACCAGCTATTGACAGGGCAGTCATTCTGACTGCAACTGACGAAGGAACAGGACGGCCATTGGCCGTCCTGTTCCGCGTTCTATTGACCGCGGCTACCGTCAGGGGCTCAATTCCACAATCGTTGACCGGACCCATCTTGAAGCCACGCGGAGTCTCCTCCAGACCTTTCTCGTGCGATCGGTGACTGGAGCGCGGTATAGCGGTATAGAGTCATGGGATTTGAGGCTGCTATCCCTGGACCAACTCGAGGGACAGAAGGGGGCGTGATCGGTATGGTGGCGCGAGTCGCACTGGTCGGGATGGTGGTCTTAGCCATGCTGTCCGCGGGCTGCAGTCCGAGCATTGAGGACCTCAACGCAAAGGCGAAGACGGCGCAGAGCTACGAGAGCCCTCAGGCCGTCTACGACGCTATGACGGCAGGCGGTGTCACGGCCGTGGCATTGATCGACAATGGGCCAGCCGCCGGTCCAGCCGGCATGGAAATGTACAGCAGCGGTGAAGTCAACTTCGGCGATGGCTTCGGCACGATTCTGGTCTTTCCGCCAAATGCCGTTTCCACGATGGATGCGTACGTGACCAACTGGCTGTCCTCGGCGGTGGGCGCTGGCGTCAAGGACCCGACCGTTCTCAAGGGAGCCAACTGGCTGCTGACCGGGAGTAGCGCGAATCTCTCGAAAGCCCAGGAGGCGCTCGGCGGGCAGCTAATGGAGTAGCGCGTCGGGGCCGCGGGGCGAGCAAGGTGGAGTGAGGGAGGGGTGTACGATGCATCGGATTGGCGCGCTGCTGCTCGTGCCCGTGCTGGCGAGCATGTTGTTGCTCGGATGTTCCGGCGGGACGTCAGGCGGTTCCCGCACGTGGCTGTACCAGGATCTCTACATAGAGCTTCTCAACGAGGCTCCCGGCTACGAGAACGAGGTCACTAAGGATGTCGCGATTTCCATGGCGAAGGGATTCCTCGTCGAAGAGGATGCACAGGCCAACATTCCGCGCCACGATTGGGACCAGTACGCCGTGACGGCCACCGAGCAGACGGAGTCTGCGCCCGGCTACACCGGGGGAGCGACAGAGGGACAGATGGAGTACTGGCTCGTCGTCGTGGACCCTATGCTCCCGGATGACTGGCGTCCGCAGGGAGTGGTGAGGGTCTACACAACCGAACCACGCATCGAATTCGGCATCGCGTCGGACATGACCGCCGAGGAGGCGGCAACACTTGGCATCAAGCCCGAGGCCCCGTAGCAGCGAGCCGCCATGATCAGCAGCTGAGCGGCTGCACTGAGCGTCGTGCCGTCCATGGTGTTGAGCGTATAGAGGCACCCTTCGGGGTGCCTCTATTGGTCTGCATGAGGCATGTCGCGTTCGAGGATACTGGGACACTATGTGCTGCAGAGTCGCTCGGTCCCATTTCCTGATGCCGAGTGTCTGTCGCGGCGCAGTTATGGATACCCGTAGAAGGTTGTCCGGGGTGATAGACTTGGTGTGCGTCGTCTGGGGGAAAGGGGCGCAGCCACGCAACGAAGGGGGACAAGATGCGCAACAAGATCATGGCTCTGCTGGTGTTAGGTGTTCTGATGGTGTCCATCGCTCTGCCGGCGATCGCGTATGCCGGTGGTAACCAGGTCCAGTACGGTCGGCCCGCGGGCGACATGCCTTTCGAGGGCGATGACGATCGCACGGACGGCGACTGGGGCAACGAGGACAACAACAGCTGATAGGCAAGGATTGGGCGCTTCAGCTTGCAGAATCGCCTATCCGGTTGAAGGTCAGGACCTGAACGTGAGGCACGGCACTCCGTAGTCGGGGTGTCGTGCCTCTCTGCATTCTTGGGCATCAGGTGCTCCCCGTGCGTCGCACCTGCAGAAAGCTCGCGCATCCTGTTTGCTCGCCTGTCGGCTGCTGATACACTGGCGGCTGTCCAGGGTAGTGAGGTCGCGCTCACGGGATTCCGTACGTCTGCCCCATCACGGGGCGAGGATCGGGCAACCCTGGTCTTTCCTGCTTGGCCGGAGGAGAACCTAGCGTGGAGAATGATCTACTAGGGCACGAAGGGCTGGGCGAGTCGCCGGAGACCGTGCGTCGACCGCCACGCCGATCCGACCGCCACGCCGGCAGGCGAGGCAGCCACAAGCCTACGCGGCAGCGCACCCGGAGGGCGAGTCGGAAGCACGAGCCAAGGCCTGCGCCAGCCAGGAGGCATGTGTGGCTGGCCCGGGTGCTCGTGGGCGTCGTCGTGCTCGTAGTGTTGCTGGGCGCAGTAGCTTTCGGCGCCGTCCGCTACCACCTCTATCGCCCCGACACCAACATTGCGGCAGGGGCCTCGGTGCACGTGGTCATCGAGTCGGGGTCGTCCACCGCCGAGATCGCGGAGATCCTCTCAGAGGCGGGTGTGATTGAGAATGCGCTGATGTTCCGGTGGAAGACCCGGCAGGCCGAGGCAGACGGCAAGATGCGGGCGGGCGAGTACGACCTTTCGACCGGGATGCCGTACGACCTCGTCATGGAGAGGCTGATCGCAGGTCCGGTCGCTGTCTACTTCAAAGTGCCGGTTCCCGAGGGCTTCACGGCTGTACAGGTAGCGGAACGCTTCGCAGAGCGCGCACAGATCCCGGCCGACGAACTCACGGCGCTTGTGACTGCCGGCGCCGGGCAGTTTGCCGCCGAGCACCCGTACCTGCAAGACGCGTACGGCGGCTCCCTCGAAGGATTCCTCTTCCCGGCCACCTACACGGTGGAGGAGGGCGCTTCGGCGCAAGAGGTCGTGGAGATGATGCTCGACCATTTCGACAGCCAGATCGCCGGTCTCGACCTGAGCTACGCGACGTCACAGGGACTCGACCTGACCGACGTGGTCATAATCGCGTCGATTCTTGAGCGCGAGAGCAAGCTTGCCGAGGAGTTCCCGCTCGTCTCTTCGGTCATCTACAACAGGCTTGCGAAGCCGATGAGACTGCAGCTGTGCGCAACGGTGCTCTACGAGCTGCCGCCCGGGACCACGAGTCTCACGGAACAGGACCTCAAGCTCGACAGCCCGTACAATACCTACATCCACGACGGTCTTCCCGTAGGTCCGATAAGCAACCCCGGTATGGCTGCGTTGCAGGCTGCCGCCACACCGGCTGAGACCGACTACCTGTACTACGTGCTTACGGGCGCGGACGGCTCCCAGACGTTCACCAGGACGTACGACGAGTTTCTTAAGGCAAAACAGGCCAGTCGGGACATGAACGGCGGATAGACCTGCTGTATCCTGGTCGTACGAGCGCCTTACTTGTCGAGGGAGAGCCGATGGCTGCGCAGATCACTGCCCGATGGGTTGCCGAGGGTGTGTTGCGTTCCGATGGGCTGGACGGCCTCCCTGCCGACTGCTCTGGCCCGATCTGGATAGATGTCTCCGAGCCTGACGGTGCCGCGCTTGAAGCAGTGAGCGCGCGCTTTCCGCTTCCGCCTCTGGCCATGGAGGACTGTCTGCACTTCCCTCAGAGGCCGAAGATGGATGCGTATCATGACGTGACGTTCATGATCTGGATACTCCCTCAGGTCCTGAGCGGAGACGGCATGACGACCCATGAGCTCGACGTCTTCCTGGGCGAGGAGCATCTCATCACGGTCCACAGAGCGGACGTACCGGCGCTGGACAGGGTGATCTCCCATGCCGAGGCCTATCTGGAGCGCGGGGTGGAGTGGACGCTCCACGCGATCCTCGACGCGGCCGTGGACGAGATCTTCCCGATCGTGGAGATCTTGTCCGACGAGCTCGAACAGCTCGAGGACCTGATGCTGGGCGATGCCCGCCCCGAGCAGCTGCAGAGGCTCTATGTGGCCAAGCGGGCGCTCGTGGCGCTTCACAAGGTCGTGGGCCCCGAGCGGGATGTGGTTCGCGGGCTGGCGCGTCTGGAGGCTTTCGTGGAGCCCGACGCCTACATGTACTTCCAGGATGTCGGCGACCACCTTGCACGCGTGGCAGACCAGATCGACACGTACCGCGAGGTGGCGAGCGGCACGATGGACATCTACCTTTCGGCGCAGAGCAACCGGATGAACCAGATCATGAAACAGCTCACGGTGGTGGCTACCATCTTCATGCCTCTGACGCTCATCTCGGGCATATACGGGATGAACTTCCGTTACATGCCCGAGCTGGGGTGGCGACTCGGCTACTTCGGGGCGCTGTTGCTGATGGCGCTGGTGGCGGTGGGCATGTTTGCGTACTTCAGGAGGAAAGAGTGGTGGTAGAGGAGCGCGCGACTCAGCCGGCCGAAGAGGAGGTTCACCACACGATCTACTCGGTGGCGAACCTCATCACCATCCTGCGCCTGCTTCTCATCCCGTTCTTCTTCGCCGTTCTGGTGGACGGTGACTCCGAACGTTCAAGGCTGGTCGCCTTCGTAATCTACGCGATTGCAGGTTCAACCGATTGGATCGACGGCCAGATCGCTCGTCGAACGCACACGGTCACCCAGTTCGGCAAGGTGGTTGATCCCCTCGTGGACAGGCTGCTGCTCGCCTCCGGCGTAGTGGGGCTATACCTGATCGACGTATTGCCCCTGTGGATTCCCGTAGTGCTGGTGCTCCGCGATCTGTATCTGCTGTACGGAGCCTACGTCTTGGAGCACTACAGGATCATCTTGCCGGTCACCTTCGCGGGCAAGCTCACCACGGCGGTTCTGCTGGCCGGCTTCAGTTCGCTCATCGCGGGCTGGCCTTTGGTCCCCGGGTTGCGGATGGTCGACTCGTCGTGGTTGCCCGGCATGGGGGCGCACCAGGCCGCATTGGGCATCTGGTTCGTATACATTGGAATCGCTCTGTCCATCCTGGCGGCCGTACAGTACACGTTCGTCGCTGTGGCCGCACGGAAGGCAGCGCGGGCGCGGGCAGTCTGACGATGAGGAGAAGTTGATGAAAGCCGTCGTGATGGCAGGTGGCGAAGGCACTCGGCTCCGACCGCTCACCAGTCTCCGCCCGAAGCCCATGGTTCCCGTTGTCAACCAGCCTGTGATGGAGCACATCCTCGGGCTCGTGAAGCACCATGGCATGACCGAGGTCGTGGCCACGCTTGCGTTCATGCCGCAGGTGATCGAGGACTACTTCGGCGATGGTGACGAGTGGGGCATGGATATCAGCTACGCGATCGAGGAGACGCCGCTGGGCACGGCAGGATCGGTGAGGAATGCCGCCGATGCTCTCACGGAGCCTTTCGTCGTGATCTCCGGAGATGCCCTCACGGACATCGATCTGACGAAGGTCATCGAGTTCCACAGGTCGCGTGACGCAGCCGTGACGATCGCGCTCAAACGGGTCCCGAATCCGCTCGAGTTCGGTGTGGTCATCACCGACGAGGACGGCAAGATCGAGCGCTTCTTGGAGAAGCCGTCTTGGGGCCAGGTCTTCTCGGACACCATCAACACCGGTATCTACGTTGTGGACCCACTCGTGTTCGAGTACATCCCCGAAGGGCGTCCGTTCGATTTCTCCTCGGAGGTCTTTCCTCTTCTGATGAGCGAGGGGCACGATCTTTACGGTTGCGTCGTGGACGGCTACTGGTGTGACGTGGGGAGTCTCGAGAGCTACATAGAAGTGCATCGGGACATCCTGGATGGCAAAGCGATGCTGTACGTGCCGGGCTCCAGGACCAAAGACAGCGTGTGGCTTGGGCACGGCTCGGAGGTAGATCCATCCGCGCAGCTCAGTTCGAAAGTGGTGGTCGGCGCCAACACCCGGATCCGCGCGGGCGCGGTCCTCGGGCCGTACACCATAGTGGGGGACAACTGTCTGATAGGTGCCGATGCTCAAACCGAGCACTCGATCATCTGGAACGACTCGTTCGTCGGGACTCGTTCGCAGGTGAGGGGAGCGGTGCTCTGCCGGAGTGTGGATATCCGGGCGGGCGCGAGAGTCGAGCAGGGCGCCGTAATCGGCGATGAGACGATGGTTGGCCGAGGCGCCACCGTGGGCAATGACGTCCAGGTCTATCCCTACAAGCGGATCGATGCTGGCGCGATAGTGAATTCGTCGATCATCTGGGAGTCGCGAGGGGTGAGGTCGCTATTCGGCGAGGACGGCGTCAGAGGCCTCGTGAACATCGACATCACGCCGGAGCTGACGCTGCGCCTTTCCCAGGCGTTCGGAAGCCTGCTGCCCAACAAGTGCCACGTGGTCGTGAGCCGGGATTCTAGCAGGGCGGGACGCATGGTGAAGCGGGCCGTCGCCGCCGGTCTGAACTCGACCGGATGCCACGTGCGCGACCTTCGCGTGGCCTCTCCGGCTGTGACCCGGTTCACGACACGAGATACGCGGGCCCTGGGCGGCGTCCACGTGTGTGCGGCCGATAACGACCCGCAGACACTCGAGATCCACTTCTACAACGAGGCCGGCATCGATCTGTCCACAGGTCTCGAGAAGAAGGTAGAACGCCTCCACTTCCGCCAGGAGTTCAGGCGAGCGTTCTTCGAGGAGATCGGCGAGATGATCTACCCGCCGCGAGCACTCGAGTACTACACTGCGGCCCTCAGCACAGCTCTTGACGAGGCCGGCCAGGTGGAGCGTCGCTTCAAGGTGGTCGCGGACCTCGGCATGAGCCCGGCATCATTCGTTCTGCCCAACGTGGCGGCCGACTGGGGGATAGAGCTCATCAGCATGCGCGCGTACGTCGACTCGGAGCGGCCACGTGAAGACACCACCGTGCGAGACGCACTCATCGGACAGCTCTCGCGATCGGTCGACGTGTTCGAGGCCGATCTGGGTATCTCGATGGACAGCACGGCCGAACGCATCACTCTGGTGACCGGGAATGGGAACGTCCTCGATCACGACTCGGCACTGCACGCCATGGCCTGGATGTGGTGCCATGCGGACATCTGCGATGACGGCCGGCAGGGCATGGCCGTCTCGGTCACGGCATCATCGGCTATCGATGAGATCGCCCGCGGCTGCGGCCGCGAGGTCAAGCGCACCGGTGCGTCACGCCGGGCCCTCCTGGCCGCGGCATCCGAGCCTGCGATCGGCTTCGCGGGATCGCGCGACGGGGGCTACGCGTTCCCGTGTTTCCTCGCCGCGTACGATGCCATGATGTCGTTCGGCATGACGTTGCGCCTGCTCGACCACCACAAGATGACGCTCGACCAGGTCGTAGCGGAACTCCCTGCGTTTCACATGCGCCACGAAGCCGTGTTCTGCCCGTTCGACCGGAAGGGCGCTGTCATGCGTACGATGGCTGCGATAGGGCAGACAGGTGAGGCTCAGATTGTGGAGGGCGTGCGGATCCCCACCGATGACGGATGGGCGCTGGTGCTGCCACATTCCACCGAGGCGCTCGTGAACGTATACGCCGAGGGCGTATCGGAGGACACGGCCGATGCGACTATAGCGAGATACGTGGATGAGGTGCGTGAGGCTATCGCGAACGGTTAGTCTTGTGGCGGACGGTAAACGTTATGTGACGCGATGAGTTCTGCTGCGGTATCATCGCTGCTCGCGAAGTTCACAGGCGTCACGCGACAGCGGGTGTGGGCGACTGTGACGCGCAGGCTGGCCGAAGTCACAAGGGTGGCAGATGACCGACGAGCGCACCAACGAGCGAACCACCGAGCGGACCGGGCCCCGGTCCGGCAGGCGCAGCACTCGGAACAAGAGACGTAGGAGCATCAAGCTTCCGTCGTGGCTCGAGCGCTGGCCTGCTCCCGCGCGCACGGCGTTCATCGTCCTGGTCTGCCTGGTAGCGGTCATCTCGCTGGCGACAGGAGCCGATGCGTTGGCATCGGCCGGCCGGATCCATCCCGGTGTGCTGGTCGGCGATCTTGCCGTGGGCGGAAAGACCGTTGACGAGGCGAGCGTGGAGATCGCCTCGTACGTCGCCGAGCGATCGGCGGTGCCGGTGAGCGTCCAGGCGGATGATATGACGTGGGATGTGACGGCCGAGTCGGTGTCACTGTCGGTGGATGCAACGACACTCGCGGGCGATGCCTATCTGGTCGGGAGGGGGAGGCCCTCCGAGGTGATCGGAGGGAGGCTCCGTGCACTGTTCGGCGGAGTGACCGTGCCGCTGGCTCTGTCATGCGACCAGGTCGCGCTCGAGGCATTGGTGACAGGGATCAACGAGGCAGTCGGCACACCTGCGGTGGATGCCGGCGTCCGAGTCGAAGGCTCGACCGTCACCAGGATCGAGCCTGTCGACGGAGTCGGCGTGGATGTCGGGCAGGTGCGGTCAGGAGTCGTTCCGGCGTTTCTCTCCGACGATCGCAGTGTGCCGCTGCAGCTCGGTCCGGTAGAGCCGATCGTTGATGCTGACGGGGCGGAGCAGGCCTACCAGGAGGCTCTGACCATGGTCTCGGCGCCTCTTACGCTCTACTACGCGGACAGACAGTGGGAGGTGCCGCCCGCCATCATCGGTGACTGGATAGGTTTCCGGCGCGTCGAGGGTGCGGAGAAGCCTACGCTGGAAGCGTACGTGGTCCCCGAGGACCTCAAGGTGACTCTGGATCCCATGGTCGCCGAGGTAGGCAAGCCTGCCAGGGACGCGAGCTTCGAGGTGTCTTCCGGCGCGGTGACGATAGTCCCTTCCGAGGACGGACTTCGGGCGGATGCAGAGGACCTGGCTGTCCGGCTGACGACGGTGCTGACGGGTGCTGCCGAGCGCCGCGCCGAACTCACGATGCAACGCGTGGAGCCGGAGATCACCACTGCCGAGGCCCAGGGCATGGGCATCGTCGAACGCCTCTCGACGTTCAGTACTGATTTCGATAGCTCCAACAAGCCGCGGGTGAACAACATACACATTCTCGCGGATGCGCTCGACGGTACGCTGGTCCCGCCGGGAGGGATGTTCAGTTTCAACGAGACGATTGGTCCGCGTACCGCGGAGAAGGGTTATCAGGAAGCGAACGCAATCGTGAACGGCAAGCTCGTTCCGCAGCTTGGAGGCGGCATTTGCCAGATAGGCACCACGATCTTCAACACGGTGTTCTTCTCGGGATTGCCGGTGGTGGAGCGGCACAACCATTCGCAGTACATCAGCCACTACCCGACCGGTCGCGACGCCACGATCTCCTGGGGCGGACCGGACTTCAAGTTCAAGAACGACACACCCAACTGGGTGTTGGTCGCCACCGGCTACTCGAACTCCTCCATCACGATCTCTCTGTACGGTACGAAGCCCGGGTATGAAGTGACCTATGACACGGGTCCGTGGACCGGTGTCATCGCCCCGCCTGTGCGCGAGGTCCCGGACCCGACACTGCCTTTGGGCAGCAGGGTGGTCGAAGAGCGCGGGATCAGTGGCAGGACGATCGTTGTGGTCCGCCATGTGAAGAAGGATGGAGTGGAATTCAGGACGGACACTTTCAAGTCGGTGTACCGTGCTACAGAAGAAGTGGTTCGCGTTGGCACGGGCGAGGCGGTCCCCTCGGCGCCGGCGACGACAACGCCGTGAGGGAAGCCGGAAGCGAACGCCCGGCATAGGGAAGGGGGCAAGGGTGTTTCAGCCTGAACTCGAATCGATGAGCCGCACGGATCTCGAGGCGATGCAGCTCGCGCGTCTGAACTCGCTGTTGGCTCGTGTGTATGAGAACGTCCCCACTTATCGGAAGAAGTTCGATGATGCGGGGGTGGTTCCGCACTTGGACGACCTCTCCGCTCTGGCGAACGTGCCGTTCACAGTGAAGGACGACTTGCGCGCATCGTATCCGTACGGGATGTTCGCGGTACCGCTTCACGATATTGTCCGTCTGCACTCCTCCTCGGGCACGACCGGTCAGATCACTGTGGTCGGCTACACGAAAGGTGATATCGAGCGGTGGGCCGACATGATGGCTCGCACGATCGCCTGCGCGGGAGGGTCGGCCGATGATGTCGTGCAAGTCGCATACGGCTATGGCCTGTTCACCGGTGGTCTCGGCGTCCACTACGGCGCGGAGCGGTTGGGCTGCACCACGATCCCCATCTCCGGTGGCAACACCAAGCGTCAGGTCCAGGTGCTGAAGGACTTCGGGACGACGATACTGGCCTGCACTCCGAGCTACGCGGTGCTCATCGCCGAGACTGCCGAGGAGATGGGTATCGATGTGAAGTCCCTGCCCCTGAGGGCCGGCGTCTTCGGTGCGGAGCCGTGGAGCGACAACATGCGCAAGCAGATCGAGGAGATCCTCGGCATCAAGGCGATTGACATCTACGGCTTGTCCGAGGTGCTGGGCCCGGGCGTTGCGTCCGAGTGTCTCGAGCAGCACGGCCTGCACGTGAACGAGGACCACTTCATCATCGAGATCGTGGATCCCGAGACGCTGCTTCCTGTGCCGGACGGCCAGTGGGGCGAAGTGGTCTTCACCACGCTGACGAAAGAGGGCATCCCGGTCATCCGCTATCGCACGCGGGACATATCTCGCATCATCCCCGGTGCTTGCGCCTGTGGGCGCACGTTCAAAAGGATGGAGCGGGTCAGCGGACGCACAGACGACATGCTCATCGTTCGAGGCGTGAACGTCTTCCCGAGCCAGATCGAGCAGGTGCTGGCAGGCATTCCGGGCGTCGCGCCGCACTACCAGGTGGTGCTGACCAAGCGCGGGAGCATGGACGAGGTGACCGTACAGGTGGAAGTAGGTCCCGAAGTCGCCTTCGACGAGGTCAAGACGCTGGAGCAGCTGCGCGCGAGGGTCTCCTCCGAGATCGCCTCGGCACTCGCGGTCAATCTGAGCGTCAAGTTGGTGGAACCGAAGTCAATACAGAGGTCGGAAGGCAAGGCGAAGCGCGTGCTCGACCTGCGCAACGAGGGGAGTGAGTAGCAAGTGGTTACTCAGCTGACGGTCTTCCTAGAGAACAGTCCCGGCCGTCTGGCGGGGCTGACGCGCGCACTCGGCGATGCCGGCGTCAACATGCGCGCTCTGATGGTCGCCGATACTGCCGAGTTCGGCGTAGTGCGGATCATATGCGATCGCCCGGAGACCGCCCGTCGTGCCCTTGAGAGCGCCGGCTTCGGTGTCAGCGCAACCGAGGTCATCGCGGTCGAAGTCCCCGATCGTCCCGGCGGGTTGGCCGACGTGCTGGAGGTCATTGGCGCGGCAGGGACGAACGTCGAATACGCTTACTGCTTCGTCGAGCCGGGCGGAAACGCGGCAGTGGATGTCTTCCGGGTGGATGATGCGGCGGGGGCCACTGAGGCGCTGAAGCTGGCAGGAATGCGCGTGCTGAGCGCGGACGAGGTCTACGCTACCGGATCCTGACGGCTTTCGGGGATTCTTCCCGACCGAGTCTCGTCACTTGTGTCCCCGGTTGAACTTGTAGTGGGGCCGAGCGAGTGCGCGAGCCTTCTAAGCGACTGCATGTCGGTCGCAGCCGAGAGTACTGTCGTGCTGACGACATCGGGAGTCGCGCTCAGCAGGTCTGCGATTTCGGCGGTGAGTCTGTCGGCGACCACACTGGCCCCGGCGGCGTCCGTTCGAGGCAGCAATGCGAGGAAGATGCCCGTAGCTTCCGCAGCGAGGTCGTCGACGAGTCTGATGTCGCCTCGCAAGTGCGATGCTACCTGACGCATGAGGTGTAGAGCGCTGGATTCCTTCAGGGCGGCAAACGCTCTGGATGCGATTACCAATCGGACGACCGAGTAGTCGGTCTGGTAGCGCTCCCACTGCCCGACTCCGGAGATGATGGCGTCTGCTGCGTATCGCGCGCTGTAGACCCTGGTCACCGGGTCGATGAGCGTGTCGTTCTCGAGTCGCGCGAAGAGGTACTTGATGCGCGAGGCCACCTCGCCGCCGACGATACCTATGACGGCATAGGTGAGGGTCCGGCTGCCGAGCATGGTGATCAGCTCGGTGGACAGGCCCTGCGACTGCAGTAGCGGTATGCGCATGAGAACGTAGATCGCTATCGCCATCAACGCCGCGAAGAACCCGCCGGTCCGTCCCCAATGCAGTGCGCCCGCAAGTACGATGATGAGGAGAAGCTGGCCTGCCACCTCGGCAGCTTGTGGCGAGACCGCAGGCGCCATGAAGATGCTTGCCACGATGGCGATCGCCCCGAGCACCAGAGCGAGAACCTCAAAGCGTGAGTACTTCACGTGCATCCTCCTTCGGCGAAGCTCGCCTACGGCCTACTGGTGTTCCGGGCAGGTGACCTCGCCAGTGTCGGGGTTGAACTTGAGAAGCTCCCCGGTCTCGGGGCACGTGCAACAGTTGTCGAAGTCCTTGACGTACGGCCGCAGGTCCTCGAGTTCATCAACGGCTTCTGCGCCCATTGAGGTACGGGCAATGCTGATCGCGTCGGTCAACACGCGCTGGTTGTACTTGCATGCGGCGGAGTTGGCGGCCGCGGTGGCTGGCACGTAGACGGCCAGCGCGATGGCTAGCAGTATTGCGATGATCAGTAACACGACCATGATCTCGATCAGAGAGAAGCCGCTGTCGGACGAGCACGCAGCTGTCAATCTTGCATGCAGGATGCGCCCGGTCGATCGAAACCCTACAATCACGATGACCCCGCTCATCAGCCCGAGGAGGAAGCTGCGCGTGCGCCGAGTCTCGACTGCAACACGATGTGCGCACGCGCTAATGATAGCGCTAGTCGTCCTGAATATGTCCTGCCCGAGTGTCGCCCGGGCATCGAGCGTGGAGCGCATAGGCGGGGTGTCCATAGTTGAGGACGCTACGCGGGCGCAGACGGCGCCCCCAGTAGCGATGCCTGCCGGAGTGCTCAGGACTGCTGACGGGCGGACGCTGTGGGAGCGCGATCCGGATGTCGAGCGCGCGATGGCGTCTACGACGAAGATCATGACGGCCCTGGTGGTGCTCGACCGCGCGGACCTGACAGACTCGGTTACGGTGTCCGCGCAGGCAGCTGCGGTGGGAGAAGCGGGTGTCGACCTGGTAGCCGGAGAGACTCACACGGTCGAGCATCTGTTGGAGGCGATGCTCGTCCGGTCGGCCAACGACGCGGCCTTCGCACTTGCGGAACACGTCGGGGGGGATGTAGACGGTTTCGTGAGGCTGATGAACGACAAGGCCGCCGAGCTCAACCTCGCGAACACGGCGTTCGCGAACCCGCACGGGCTGGACGCCCCGGGGCATCACACGTCAGCCGCCGACCTTGCATCCCTTGCCAATATCGCGATGTCTGACCCGCGGTTCGCGGCCATAGTGGGGATGCAGTCGGTCTCCGTAACATCAGGTGGCCAGACCAGGATGTACGGGAGCTCGAACGAATTGCTTGGCACATACGAGGGGGCCACCGGTATCAAGACCGGTTGGACGAACGATGCCGGGTACTGTGTAGTGGCTTCGGCACAGCGCGCCGAGATCGGCTTCATAGCTGTGGTACTCGGCGGAACATCGGAGAAGGACCGGTTTGCCCAGGCGCGCGAGTTGCTCGACTGGGGGTACGAGCACTATGCGATGACCGAGGTCGCCACTGCGGAGACCACTGCCGCGCTCGTGCCGGTGACGGACTACCTGGACCGCACGGTGCCGGCGCTGGTGGCGGCCAGCGCGACAGTCCCCGTGTTCGACCTCGACGGAGAGATCACCGTTCGTACCGACATGCTCTCCGAGGTGGATGCGCCGGTCGCTGCCGGGGACCGGCTGGGGACGCTCACCGTCGTGCAGGGCACTCGGCTACTGGCGCAGGTACCCATCGTCGCCGGCGCCGAAGTGCCCGAGCCGGATGTCTGGGAGGGCGCGGGGATATGGTTCACTCGGCTATGGAGATGGGCGTTCGGAGGCCCGGTTCAGGCTTCTGCAGTGCCCATGATATGAGAGGAGCTCGCAATGTCGGATGTCGCGCGGAGGACCCCGCTCTACCAGGAGCACGTCTCGCTCGGGGCGAGGATGGTGGACTTCGCGGGCTGGGAGATGCCGGTGCAGTATGCCGGGATCATCGAGGAGCACAACGCTGTGCGCTCCGGCGTGGGCATCTTCGACGTCTCGCACATGGGGGAGTTCCGCTTCTTCGGCCCGGAGGCCAAGACGGGACTGCAGCGTATCATCACGAATGACCTGGAGAAGATCGACGAGGTGGGGCACGCGCTCTACACGGTCATGTGCGATGAAGACGGCGGGATAATCGACGACCTGATCGTCTATCACTCCGGCGATGTCGAGTATCTCGTCATCGCGAACGCCGGGAATCGGGAGACCGACTGGAGTTGGATCACCTCGCGCCTGCCCGAAGGCGTCGAGGCGGCTGACGAGAGCGACCGCACGGCTCTGATTGCCGTGCAGGGTCCGGCAGCGCTAGGTGTGATAGCCGAGTTGGCGGGCGGCGACTGGACTGCGCCGGATCGGTTCGCGATCGGTGAGGCGACTCTGAACGGCATCGGCGCTCTCGTTGCGCGGACGGGGTACACGGGGGAGGACGGGGTGGAGTTGCTCTGCCACGAGAGCCAGGCGATCGCGATGTGGCGCCTGTTGTTGAGCTTCCCCGAGGTGACGCCGTGTGGGTTGGGTGCGCGCGACACCCTGCGTCTCGAGATGGGCTACCCGCTGTACGGCAGCGACATGGACCGCGGAGTGGATCCGATCTCGGCGGGTCTGGGATGGGTGGTGCCGAAGGCGAAGCGCGACTACATCGGAGCCGCCGCAATCTCACGGATCCGCGAATCCGGCCCGTCGGACAGGCTGGTCGGGCTCACGGTATCCGAGGGTGTGCCGAGGCACGGATATACCGTGTTGCGCGAGGGTGCCGCGGTCGGTAAGGTGGCAAGCGGCACGTTCTCTCCGACGCTGGGACATGGCATAGCCACTGCGTACGTCCCGTCGGCCATGGCGGAAGAGGGGACCGGACTCGAGATTGAGATCCGGCGGCAGGTGGTTCCGGCGGTCGTTACTCGGCCGCCGTTCGTAAAGGAGACGTCGCTTTCGGCCACCAGGTCGTGAAGCACCGGCGAAGTGAAGGAGCATGAGGATTCCATGTATCCCAAGGACCTGAAGTACGATCGCGAGCACGAGTGGGTACGCGTGGACGGCGACGTGGCGGTGATCGGCATATCCCATTTCGCGCAAGACCAGCTCGGCGAGGTCGTGTACGTCGATCTGCCTGCGGCCGGAGACGCGGTCACGGCGGGGGACTCCTTCGGTGAGGTCGAGTCCGTAAAGTCGGTTTCGGAGCTGTTCTCCCCGGTGACTGGCGAGATAGTCGAAGTCAACGACGGGCTGGGCGACGCACCCGAGACCGTGAACTCGGATCCTTACGGCGACGGCTGGATGATCAAGGTCAGCATCTCCGACATGTCGGAAGTCGAGGGGCTGATGGACGCCGAAGCTTACGAGGCGTATCTCGCCGAGGAAGAGTAAGGGATGCGGTTTGTCCCTGTGACCTGCGACGAGCAGGTCGATATGCTCGCGCGCGTGGGGGTCGGCTCGATAGACGATCTCTTCGCGGACATACCGGAAACAGCGCGGCTGGGTCGCCCACTGCGGATTCCGGATGCCATGAGTGAGATCGAGCTGGCCGCGCACATAGAGGGGCTCGCCTGCCGAAACGTGGATTCGGGGCGTGTCATCTCCTTCCTGGGCGGCGGGTGTTACGACCACTACGTGCCTGCGGTCGTGGACTCCGTGGTGAGCAAACCCGCATTCTTCACGGCCTACACGCCGTATCAGCCCGAGGTCAGCCAGGGCACGTTGCAGGCGGTATACGAGTACCAGTCGATGATCTGCCAGCTGACAGGTATGGAGGTGGCCAACGCCTCGATGTACGACGGCGCCACCGCGTTCGCCGAAGCTGCCCTCATGGCCGCCCGCGTGACCAAGCGTCGGCAGGTCGTGGTATCGGGTGCGGTGCATCCCGAGTGGCGCGAAACGCTCAGGACGTACACGGGCGCTGGCATGCTGGAGGTCGTTGAGGTGCCGCCTGCCGGCGGCATGTCGGACGCGGCGTCGATCGCGAGGGCTGTGAGCGAGCAGACCGCGGCCGTCATGGTCGCGTCACCGACCTTCTACGGCACCCTCGAGGACCTGGCCGGACTCGCTACAGTCGCCCACGACGCGGGGGCTTTGCTGGTTGCCGGCACCAATCCCATCCTGCTCGGCGTTATGGAGCCGCCGGCTGTGTACGGCGCCGATATCGTGGTGGCCGAGGGCCAGCCGCTCGGGAATCCGATGTCGTTCGGAGGTCCCGGGCTCGGTATCTTCGCCTGCTGGCAGGAGCATCTCAGGCAGATGCCCGGGCGGGTGGTCGGGCGCACCAAGGACGTGGACGGGCGGACGGGCTTCGTCCTCACCTTCTCAACGCGCGAGCAGCACATCCGCCGCGAGAAGGCGACGTCCAACATCTGCTCCAACCACGCGCTGAACGCGCTTGCGGCGGGTGTGTACCTGAGTGCTGTGGGGGAGGCGGGGCTCGCCGGGATCGGCGCGGCCTGCGTTGCGAAGGCCCACTACCTCGAGGCCGCTCTGGTTGCAGACGGTCGTTTCGAACGTGAGTTCGCCGCTCCTTTCGCGCACGAGTTCACCCTCAGGTACGCGGGGGATGTCCCCTCGATGCAGGCGGCGCTTCTGGAGAGCGGCTTCCTGGCCGGTCTGGATCTCGGGCGTTTCGCGACCGAGGATGCGGGGCTCGTCCTGTTCGCTGTGACCGAGAGGCGCACGCGAGCGCAGCTGGACCGCTTCGTCGAGGAGGTGAGCGTGCTGTGAGCGTCTCGGAACGCGAATCTCTCACGGGTACTCTGATCTTCGAACTCGGCTCGGACGAGTCGAGTTGCGTCGAGCCGCCCGCATCCGACGTGCCGGAGGTCTCTCTCGATGCTGCTCTGGGTGGCCGAGTGCGGAAGAAGCGCGCTGCGCTTCCCCATGTGACGGAGGTCGATCTGGCGCGGCACTACGAGCGTCTGGCAAGCGCCAACTTCGGCGTGGACAGCGGGTTCTACCCGCTCGGGAGCTGCACGATGAAGTACAACCCGAGGGTCGACGAATGGGCGTGCCATCTCCCAGGGTTCTCGGGGACACACCCCTATCAGCCTGAAGCTACGGTTCAGGGTGCGCTTGAGCTGATGTGGGGCCTCCAGGAGTTGCTCGCCGAGATCGCCGGTCTTCCGGCGGTGACGCTCCAGCCTGCGGCCGGAGCCCACGGAGAGCTAACAGGACTCCTGACTATCCGGGCATACCATACCGCCAACGGTGATGCTCGAAAGCGCGTACTGGTGCCCGATTCGGCCCATGGGACCAATCCGGCTACCGTGGCCATGTGCGGTTACGAAGCGGTTCAGGTGCCCAGCGACGAACGTGGCGGGGTGGATCTGGGCGCTCTGCGGAGCCTGCTAGGTTCTGATGTCGCAGCCGTCATGCTGACCAACCCGAACACGCTCGGCCTGTTCGACGAGAACATCCTCGAGATCACCGCCGCGGTCCACGAGGCCGGCGCGCTTGCGTACTGCGATGGAGCGAACCTGAACGCGATCCTGGGCAAGACGCGACCGGGAGACATGGGGTTCGATGCTTTGCACATCAATCTGCACAAGACGTTCGCGACGCCGCATGGCGGCGGCGGACCGGGGGCGGGCCCCGTGGCCGTCACCGATGCCCTTGCGCCGTTCCTGCCCGGTCCGATCGTAGGGTGTTCGGCGGACGGCGCCTTCACCTTCAAGATGCCGGAGCACTCCATAGGCAGGGTGCGCTCGTTCGCAGGGAACTTCGGCGTGCTGGTTCGCGCGTACACGTACATCCGCGCCCTGGGAGCCAGCGGCGTGCCGGAGGTGGCCGAGCAGGCGGTGCTGTCGGCCAACTACCTCAAGGAGTTGCTGCGCGATGCATGGATTCTTCCTTACGACCGCATCTGCAAGCACGAGTTCGTGCTCTCGGGCGGCCGTATGCGCAAGGAGCACGGGGTGCGCACGCTGGATGTGGCGAAACGACTCCTCGATTACGGGATACACCCCCCGACGATCTACTTCCCGATGATCGTCGACGAGGCGATCATGATCGAGCCGACCGAGACCGAGAGCAAGGCGACGCTGGACCGGTTCGCAGAGGTGATGCTTCGCATCGCGCAAGAGGCTGCCGAGCAGCCCGACCTGCTGCACGAAGCGCCGCATTCGACCCCGGTGCGCCGCCTGGACGAGGCGGCTGCGGTGAAGAGCCCCGATCTTGCCTGGAGGCCACAGGAGGGTGCGGGCGCGCTGGAGCGATGAACACCTGGCGGCTGATCATGGATGGTCCGGCGGACGGGGCGTGGAACATGGCCTGCGACCGGGCCATTCTCGACCTGCACGAGCGTGGCGAGTCTCCGCCGACGTTGCGGCTGTACCGGTGGGCGCGACCGACCGTGTCGCTGGGGAGGTTCCAGAAGCTCGCGGACGTCGATGTGGAGGTCTGTGCCGAGCGGGGCATCGGTCTGTGCCGACGACCTACGGGCGGGCGGGGCGTTCTGCATGCCGATGAGGTGACCTACTCCATCGTGGCAGGCGTCCGCGACGGAATCCCCCGCGGGGTGGGGGCGAGTTACAGGGTGCTGTGCGGAGTGCTTGCTGAGGCGTATCGCGAGATGGGCGTGCCGGCCGAACTGACAGCTCGTCCCCGAGGGCAGCGCGGCGTCGGTGCGTGCTACCTGCACGCCACGCAGGCAGACCTCTCGGTGGGTGTGTCCAAACTCTCGGGCAGCGCGCAGATGTGGATCAAGGACAGCTGCCTGCAGCACGGGTCGTTCGTCATTTCTCGCGATGCGCCGTTGGAGGCAGCGGTATTCCATGTAGGTGAGAGCGGCGAAGATGCCCTGGTGCGCGAGACGTGCACCGTGAGCGACGTGCTGGGCAGACGGCCCGGGGGCGAGGAGACGGTTCGGGCCGTCGTGCAGGGTATCGCCCGGGGGCTTGGAGTGTCGCTCGAGATCGGATGCCTGACAGAGGCCGAGCTGTTCGAAGCGGAGTCGAAGACCCCGGAGTACAGGGTCTAGACGTCTTTCGGGCAGCTCGATCGGTGTTTTGCACGTGGTCGGCACCGGGTATACGTGAAGTTGAGGTCGAAGCCGAAGCGAGCGTGTCGTCTGCTACAATGACCGATAAGCAGCCTGGCTCATTCTCAGAGGTTGCGGAGGAGGAACAGTGAGCGAGAAATCAGCTTCCGACGACGCACTCATGAATCTCCGAGACAAGTCGGTGGACGAGCTTCGAGAGCTCCTCGATACGCTATACGAAGAGGAGCAGAAGGCGAGCTACCGGCGCAGGGTCCTTCACGGGAAGATCGACATCCTGCGCGCTGAACTGGTGCGCCGGCTGAAAGAGGATCACGTGTCCGGTAAGGGCGTCGTGTCCGGGCATGACATAGAGCGCCTGATCGAGATCCTCTCCAGTGAGCTGCATGGAGTGTCACGGTTCGATGTGGCTTCAGACGATGAGGACTTCGAAGACGACTGACAGGAGAGTTGGCCTGTAACGAGAAGGAGGACCGGGTGCCCAGTGTTGCTGACAAGATCCAGGCGTTCTTGAACGAACTCGCCACTGATGCGATAGAGGAACGTGTTGTCGAGTACGTCATCCGTGAGGTCCACAACGGCCGCAAGCTGACGGATGCGCTGACGGACCCCTACGTGAAGAACAGGTTGAGCGAGGAGCGTCTGGCTAAGGTCCTGGAGGCACCTGAAGTGATAGCTGCGCTTGAGGAGCAGATCGCGCAATCCTTCAAGACAAGGGACTTCGGCTTTCTTAGCTGATAGAGACCGGATCTCGTGAAGGCGAGGTCCTCTAGGAGATGGTCGGGATGGATCAGTGCCCCGTATGCGGTGCGCCCGCTACTGCGGATAATGCGGTCTGCCCCGAGTGCGGAGCTCGCATCGAGGGATCGACCGCATCGTTCGATGTCGTTGCCGAGACCACCGCTGCGCCGTACGAGGTAGAAGTGGGCGCCACAGAGGTGCCGGTACTGATCGTTCGCAAGGGCGTAGAGGTAGGGGAGCGTTTCTACCTTGAGGGCCCGCGGTTCGTCATCGGGCGAGATCCTGAGAGCGATATCTTCCTTAATGATGTGACGGTGTCTCGTGCGCACGCAGTACTGCACGTAGAGGATGGGGCCGTTCGGCTGGAGGACGTAGGCTCTCTGAACGGGACCTACGTGAACGACGCCATCGTGACAGAGGCTGTGCTTGCCAGCGGAGATGTGGTTCAGATCGGCCGGTTCCAGATGATCTTCCTAAGCGGCGGAGGTGCGTGAGATGGCACCGAAGGTCCGTGACTACCTCACTATCGGCGAGGTCGTGGAGAAGCTGTCCGCGGAGCATCCGGATCTAAGTATCTCCAAAGTCCGTTTCCTTGAAGACGAGCGCCTTATCTCGCCGGAGCGTACGGCGGGAGGGTACCGCAAGTACAGGCAGGCGGACGTCCATCGCCTCGAACTCATCTTGGCGCTCCAGCGTGACAACTTCATGCCGCTGGCGGTCATAAGGGAGAAGCTCGAGGACCTCGACAAGGGCAAGTTGCCGCCGGAACTCAAACCGGCGATGGGCCGAGCGGAGGCCATGTCACTGCCTCTCGATGATGCGGAGACGGTTCCGTTGGACCGGGTACCGGATGTCCTCGGGCTGCCGTCGGCGTTCGTGGAGGAGTTGGCCTCCTTCGGCATCGTGAGTCTGGTAGAGGGCGA
>JAFGNP010000004.1 GCA_016926975.1 Coriobacteriia bacterium
ATGGTGAAGACGTCCTCGACTGCCATGAGGAACGGCTTGTCGGTCTCGCGGACGGGATCCGGGAAGTAGGTGTCGATGGCGTCCATGAGCTTGTCGATCGCGGCGCACCAATCGCACACGCCGTTGACGTCACAGTCTTTGCACTCGAGAGCCTTGAGCGCGGACCCGTGAACGACCGGGATGTTGTCGCCGTCGAACTCGTACTCGGAGAGCAGCTCCCGCACTTCCATCTCGACGAGCTCGAGCAGCTCCGGATCGTCAACCATGTCGACCTTGTTCAGGAACACGACTATGTTCGGCACGCCCACCTGGCGGGCGAGCAGGATGTGCTCGCGGGTCTGGGGCATAGGGCCGTCAGCGGCCGATACGACGAGTATCGCGCCGTCCATCTGCGCGGCACCGGTGATCATGTTCTTGACGTAGTCCGCGTGGCCCGGGCAGTCGACGTGGGCGTAGTGGCGCTTGTCCGACTCGTACTCCACGTGCGCGATGGCGATGGTGATGCCGCGCTCGCGCTCCTCGGGAGCCTTGTCGATCTGGTCGAACGGAGTGAAGTCCGCCTGACCCCTGGCCGCACGGCATTTGGTGATCGCTGCTGTGAGCGTGGTCTTGCCGTGGTCGACGTGACCGATGGTGCCCACGTTCATGTGCGGCTTGGTACGCTCGAACTTCTGCTTGGCCATCGTCGTCCCCCTAACCCTGGTCGCTGCCGCCGGCTTTGGCGACGATCTCTTCGGCGATGGACTTCGGCACAGGCTCGTACGCCTTGAACTGCATGGTGTAGGCGGCGCGACCCTGGGTGCGCGAGCGGAGATCCGTCGCGTAGCCGAACATATTTGCCAGCGGTACCTTGCCACGGACCAGCTGTGCGTTACCGCGAGGCTCCATGCCCTCGATATGCCCGCGACGGCCGGAGAGGTCGCCCATCACGTCACCCATGAACTCCTCGGGCGTGTCGACCTCGACGGCCATGACCGGCTCGAGGATGACCGGCCCCGACTTGCGGAGCGCCTCCTTGATGCCCATCGAGCCCGCGATCTTGAACGCCATTTCCGAGGAGTCGACATCGTGGTAGGACCCGTCGACCAGTTCCACTTTGATGTCCACGACCGGATAACCGGCGAGCACGCCGGTAGTGATAGCTTCCTGGATCCCCTTGTCGACAGCCGGGATGTACTCCTTGGGGATGGTGCCTCCGGTGATCTTGTTCTCGAAGATGTACCCTTCGCCCGGCTGCTGAGGCGTGAGGGTGAGGACCACGTGACCGTACTGACCGTGGCCGCCCGTCTGGCGCACGAACTTCCCGTGCACCTCTTTGACTTCCCTGCCGGCAGTCTCGCGGTACGCGACCTGCGGCTTACCCACATTCGCCTCCACCTTGAACTCACGCAGGAGGCGGTCGACGATGATCTCGAGGTGCAGCTCGCCCATGCCGGCGATGATGGTCTGACCGGTCTCGTCGTCAGTGTGCACCCTGAACGTCGGGTCTTCCTCGGAGAGCTTCGCCAGCGCCGTGCCGAGTTTGTCCTGCTCGGCCTTGGTCTTCGGCTCAATGGCGATGTCGATGACCGGATCGGGGAACACCATCGACTCGAGCAATACCGGCGCGTCATCCGCGCACAGCGTGTCGCCGGTGGTGGTGTTCTTCAGCCCGACGGCCGCGACGATGTCGCCGGCGAAGACCTCCTCGATGTCCTCCCGGTGGTTGGCGTGCATCTGCAGGAGCCGACCGAAGCGCTCCTTGTGCCCCTTGGTGGAGTTCAGCACGTGAGAACCGGAGGTCATAGTGCCCGAGTAGACACGGAAGTAGGTCAGCTTACCCACGAACGGATCCGTCATGACCTTGAATGCCAGAGCTGCGAACGGCTCGTTGTCGTCGGCTCCGCGGGATATCTCCGAACCGTCCTTGGTCGAGGTGCCGGTGACCGGTGGGATGTCGAGCGGTGAAGGTAGGTACTCCACGATGGCGTCGAGCAGCGCCTGCACACCCTTGTTCTTGAACGACGCCCCGCAGACGACCGGCGTCACCGCACAGGCGATCGTCGCCTTGCGGATCGCGATCTTGAGCTCGTCGATGCCTATCTCCTCGTCGCCGAGAAACTTCTCGAGCAGGTCGTCATCGTACTCGGCAGCGGCCTCCACGAGCTCGTGGCGATAGAGTTCGGCGTCTTCGAGCATCTCGGCGGGGATCGGCTCGATGCTCGGGTTGATGCCCTTGTCGTCCTCGTTGAAGTGGATAGCCTGCATCTCTATCAGATCGATGATGCCGGTGAACTTGTCCTCGGCGCCGATCGGGAGCTGAAGAAGAACGGGACGTGTATCCAGACGGTCCCTCATCATCTTCACGACGTTCATGAAGTCCGCGCCGGTCCGGTCCATCTTGTTGATGTAGGCCATGCGCGGCACGTTGTAACGGTCGGCCTGGCGCCATACGGTCTCCGACTGCGGCTGGACTCCGCCGACCGCGCAGAACACCGCGACCGTGCCATCGAGAACCCTGAGCGAGCGCTCGACCTCTACAGTGAAGTCCACGTGTCCGGGCGTATCTATAATCTGAATGCGATGGTCTTTCCAGAAGCAAGTGGTTGCAGCCGAGGTGATGGTGATGCCACGCTCCTGCTCCTGCACCATCCAGTCCATGGTCGCAGCGCCGTCGTGGACCTCGCCGATCTTGTGCGACTTTCCTGTGTAGAACAGGATGCGCTCGGTCGTCGTGGTCTTACCGGCGTCGATATGAGCCATGATCCCGATGTTGCGGGTCTTGGCGAGTGGTGTCCTCTTTGGTGCCATCTGTCCTCTTCGTCCTCTTCTTCTGTGTCTGTACTAGTACTTCGTGATTACCAGCGGTAGTGGCTGAAAGCGCGGTTGCTCTCGGCCATCTTGTACAGGTCCTCGCGCTTCTTCACTGAAGCTCCGAGGCCGTTGGCTGCATCCATGATCTCCGCAGCAAGGCGCTCTGCCATCGTCTTCTCGCGACGCTTGCGCGAGAAGCCGACTATCCAGCGAATCGCAAGCGTGGTCGAACGACGGGAGTTGACCTCGATCGGGACCTGGTAGGTAGCGCCACCGACACGCTTCGGCTTGACTTCCAGAGTCGGCCGGACGTTGTCCATGGCCTTCTTGAACACCGAAAGCGGGTCCTGCCCCATCTTCTCCTCGACGATGTCGAACGCGCCGTAGACGATGCGCTCGGCAACAGACTTCTTGCCGTCGAGCAGTACCTTGTTCACGAGCTGGGTGACGAGCCGGTTGTTGTACACCGGATCCGCCAGAACCTCACGTCGCTGCGCTGCTGCACGCCTGGGCATGTGCTACTCCTCTTTCTTACAGGTGGAACGCGAAATGAGCTGCGGTCGGCCTGCGACCGTCAGCTCGATTGCGCGACTACTTGGACTTCTTCACGCCGTAGCGCGAACGTGCCTGCTCACGCTGGCCGACACCGGCTGCGTCGAGAGCGCCACGGACGATCTTGTAGCGAACACCCGGAAGGTCCTTCACTCGGCCGCCACGAACCAGAACGATCGAGTGCTCCTGAAGGTTGTGGCCGATACCCGGGATATACGCGGTGACTTCCATTTGATTGGCGAGACGCACGCGGGCGACCTTGCGAAGTGCCGAGTTCGGTTTCTTCGGCGTGGTCGTATAGACACGCGTACAGACGCCGCGCTTCTGGGGGTTGCCCTTGAGCGCAGGCGTCTTACTCTTGTCGACGGCCTGCTTGCGGCCCTTGCGCACCAGCTGATTGATGGTGGGCACTACTCATCTCCTTCATCGTTCTCCAAGACACACTTCACACGGCGCCCGTTCCCTGGCGCCGAGCACAGTCGCAACGCGCAACTCTAACAAAGCGCCCCGGCAGTGTCAAACCACGCATCCGGGCGTATCCCTCTGTCCAAGCATATCGGCCCCGGAAGTCTTACCGACCTCCGGGGCCGACGATCAGAACGATTCGGTACTAGCCTTGAGCCCCTAGTTTCGCGTGCACACCGCAGAAGTGGCCTTCCTTCGCCTTGTTCGGGCAAGGAGAGCCATCTGCACGGAACGCCCTGCACAGACCGTCGGAATCGGCCATCTTGGCGTGTACACCGCAGTACCGGGAGCCTTCCTTCGCCTTGTGCGTGCACGGAGTGCCGTCTCCGAACTGCGCTTCGCACAGACGCTCGGCAGGTTCTTCAGCAGCCGGACCAGGCTCATTGGGGTCGAACACGACACCCTCGAAGCTGCTCACGTCGATGTCTTCGGCCTCATCATCAAGAGCGAAGCCTGCGAACAGCGCCTCGGTCTCCTCGTCGGTGAGTCCGCCCTCTTCAAGCACAGGAACGGGCAGCATAGCCTCGAGCTCACGCAGCTCGTCCGGAGCAAACTCCGGCAGAGGCCCGGCGCCTTCCTCATTGCTCCACTCCGCCGACTGACCGCGATAGGTGAGCTTCACCGAGCGGTAGCGCTTCATGCCGGTGGCGGCCGGGATGAGCTTGCCGATGATGACGTTCTCCTTCAGACCGAGCAGCTCATCGGACTTGCCGGCGATCGCCGCATCCGTGAGCACCCGCGTGGTTTCCTGGAACGAGGCCGCTGACAGGAAGCTGTCCGTAGCAAGCGAAGCCTTCGTGATGCCAAGAAGGATAGCGTGCCCGACTGCCGGCTTACCGCCGTCGGCGATCACGCGCTCGTTCTCGCTCTCGTACACGAGACGATCGACAAGCTGCCCAGGCAGGAACGATGTGTCCCCTGCCTCCAGCACGGAGATCTTGCGCATCATCTGCCGCGCGATGACCTCGATGTGCTTGTCGTTGATGTCGACGCCCTGGCTCGCGTAGACCTCCTGTACCTCGCGGACGATATAGCCGAGTACGGCCTTCGGACCGCGAAGAAGCAGCAGGTCGTGAGGGTTCACGGAGCCTTCGGTCAGCTGGGTGCCGGCCTCGATAACAGCGCCATCGGTCACGCCGGGGCGCAAGCGTGCGCGACGGGAGACGGTGTAGACCTTCTCCTTCCCGTCCTTCGCAGTGATGGTGAGGGTGCGGGTCTTATCACCCTCCTCTATCGCCAGCTTGCCGGTTAGCTCGGCGAGCTGCGCCTGGCCCTTCGGCTTGCGTGCTTCGAACAGCTCGGTGACACGCGGAAGACCGTGGGTGATGTCCTCACCAGCCACACCACCCGTGTGGAAGGTCCTCATCGTGAGCTGGGTGCCCGGCTCACCGATGGACTGCGCGGCGATGATGCCTACCGCAGTACCGATATCCACAGCCCTGCTGGCCGCGAGATCGAAGCCATAGCACTTCTGGCAGATACCGTGAGCTGCACGGCAGGTCATCACCGTGCGCGCCATGACAGTAGTAACGCCGGCCTCGGCGAGCATCTTCATGTCCTTGTCGGTGCGGATGTACTCTCCCGCCTCGATCAGGACCTTCTTGGTCTTGGGGTGCACGGCCGACTTCAGCAGACAGCGGCCCACCAGATCGTGATCCGGCACGCCCTTCTCGTCCACGACCTGGAACTCCATGGCCTCGTCGGTCTCGCAGTCGCTCTCGCGAACGATCACGTCCTGCGCTACGTCGACCAGACGACGGGTGAGGTACCCGGAGTCCGCCGTACGCAGTGCGGTGTCTGCGAGACCTTTGCGGGCGCCGTGCGTGGATATGAAGTACTCCAGGACTGAAAGCCCTTCGCGGAAGTTCGCCTTGATCGGGCGATCGAGGATCTCACCTTTCGGGTTGGCCATCAGGCCTCGCATACCGGCGAGCTGACGCACTTGCTTGATGTTACCGCGGGCACCCGACTGGGCCATCATGAAAATCGGATTGAACTTGTCGAAGTTGACCGCCATCGCGTCACCGACGTCATCGGTCGCGCGCGTCCACACTTCGACGATCTGACGGTGGCGCTCGTCTTTGGTTATGAGACCGCGGTCGTACTGCTGCTCGACCTTCTCGACTTCGCCCTCGGCCGCCTCGATGATCGCGCCCTTCTGCTCCGGCACTGCTGCATCGTAGACGCTGACCGTCACACCGGCGCGTGTTGCGTAGTGGAAGCCCAGGCGCTTGACCTCGTCGAGGATGGCGCCCATCTGCGTTGTGGAGTAGATCGTCGAGCAATCCTCCACGATGCGAGCGATGCCCTTCTTGTCCACGTCGTGGTTGATGAATGGGTAGTCGGACGGAAGCGACTTGTTGAAGGTTATGCGCCCAACGGTGGTCTCGATACGCTCTCCCGCCTTGCGGTCGCGAAGTGCGATGGAACCGTCCTCGTCCAGATACTCCTCCACCATGTCTGCGGCAAGCCGAACGCCGATGATCTCCTGCAGATCGAGATCGGCACGGCTGTCATAGGCAAGCTGCGCGTCTTCGAAGCTGACAAACGCACGAGTCGCGCCCTGCTCCCCGTCACGAACCGTGGTCAGGTAGTAGAGGCCGATGACCATGTCCTGCGACGGCACCGTGAGCGGACGGCCGTGGGCCGGGCTCTTGATGTTGTTAGTGGAAAGCATCAGCGTGCGGGCCTCAGCCTGCGCCTCTGCCGAAAGCGGCAGGTGCACGGCCATCTGGTCGCCGTCGAAGTCCGCGTTGAAGGCGGTACACACGAGCGGGTGCAGACGGATAGCCTTGCCCTCGACTAGGATCGGCTCGAAGGCCTGGATTCCGAGGCGGTGCAGGGTGGGCGCACGGTTCAGCATGACCGGGTGGTCGGAGATGACCTCCTCTAGCACGTCCCAGACTATGTCGCGTCCGCGATCCACCATGCGCTTCGCGCTCTTGATGTTCTGCGCGTACTCCATGTCCACAAGGCGCTTCATGACGAACGGCTTGAACAGCTCGAGCGCCATGACCTTCGGCAGGCCGCACTGGTGCAGCTTGAGTTCGGGGCCGACCACGATGACCGAGCGGCCGGAATAGTCGACGCGCTTGCCGAGCAGGTTCTGACGGAAGCGACCCTGCTTGCCCTTAAGCATGTCGCTGATGGACTTGAGCGGACGGTTGCCGGGGCCCGTCACCGGGCGGCCGCGGCGGCCGTTGTCGAACAGCGCGTCGACGGCCTCCTGCAGCATACGCTTCTCGTTGTTGACGATGATCTCGGGCGCGCCGAGGTCGAGCAGCCTCTTCAGGCGGTTGTTGCGATTGATCACCCGACGGTAGAGGTCGTTAAGATCCGATGTTGCGAAGCGGCCACCGTCGAGCTGCACCATGGGGCGCAGGTCCGGCGGAATGACCGGCACGGCCTCGAGAATCATCCACTCGGGGCGGTTCTCCGAGTGCTTGAATGCCGATACGACCTTGAGGCGCTTGATGGCCTTCTGCTTCTTCTGGCCCTTGCCCTCGTCTATCTGCTGCTTGAGCTCGTCGGACAGCGCGTCCATGTCGATCTGCTTGAGCAGGTCCTGGATCGCCTCTGCGCCCATGCCGCCGCGGAAGTAGTCGCCATAGCGCAGCTTCATCTCACGGTAGAGCGTCTCGTCGTTAATCAGGTCTTTGACGGCCA
This sequence comes from Coriobacteriia bacterium, assembly GCA_016926975.1. Lineage (GTDB taxonomy): Bacteria > Actinomycetota > Coriobacteriia > Anaerosomatales > Anaerosomataceae > UBA6100. The sequence goes on from JAFGNP010000004.1 coordinate 7,477, forward strand.
TCTTCTGGAAGCGGTCGAAGACCTCTCGGAGCAAGTCACGCCGCTCTTCGAGCTCCTCGTCAAGATCTCGGATGTCGCGCTTCGCCTCGGCTTCGAGCTTCTTTATGCGATCGGCGGGATTGACCTCCTCATCGAAGGACTCCCCCTCTTCCGGCTCGAGCTCGCCCTTGGCGACGGCGATAAGGCGATCGCGAGAAGCCTCGATCTGGGCCTTCTCACCGGCAACGTCGGCCTCAAGCGACTGCAGATCGGCTTCGAGCTCGTCTCTGAGCATAGCCAGGTCGGCCTCACGGTCGTCGTCGTTGACGGACGTGATGATCGAAGATGCGAAGTAGAGGACCTTCTCCAGGTCTCGCGGAGCGATGTCAAGCAGGTAGCCCATGCGCGACGGCACGCCCTTGAAGTACCAGATGTGTGAAACAGGCGCAGCGAGCTCGATGTGACCCATCCGCTCGCGACGCACCTTGGCCCGTGTGACCTCCACGCCGCAGCGCTCGCAGATGATGCCCTTGAAACGCACGCGCTTGTACTTGCCGCAGTAGCACTCCCAGTCCTTGGTGGGACCGAAGATCTTCTCGCAGAAGAGGCCGTCCTTCTCAGGCTTGAGAGTGCGGTAGTTGATCGTCTCCGGCTTCTTCACCTCGCCGCGCGACCACTGACGGATCTGCTCCGAGCTGGCAAGCCCGATGCGGAGCCTATCGAAGTTGTTGACGTCGACGTCGAGCAACGTTATTCCTCCATCCGGCGAGCGCCCTGGGTCTCGGCGCCTACCCGTCTTGTCCTACCGGGCCCTACTCGTCACCGTTTCCGGCGGCTGCATCTTCCACGCTGAATTCGAGCGAGAGGTCGATCTCCGACGTATCCAGGTCTTCGAGCGACTCATCGTCATCGCTCGTGACCACATCGCGGCTCTCGCCCATGCCTGTGAGATCCAGGCCAAGTTCCTCGGCGGTCCTGAACACATCCTCTTCGTCTTCCTTGAGCTCGATCTGCTTGCCCTCTTCGGACATGATCTCAACGTCCAGGCACAGAGACTGCATCTCCTTCACGAGGACCTTGAAGCTCTCAGGTATGCCGGGCTCGGGTATGTTCTCACCCTTCACGATGGCCTCGTACGCCTTGACACGACCGAGCACGTCGTCGGACTTGATGGTGAGTATCTCCTGCAGCACGTAGGCGGCGCCGTACGCGTACAGGGCCCACACTTCCATCTCTCCGAAGCGCTGACCGCCGAACTGCGCCTTACCACCGAGCGGCTGCTGGGTGATGAGCGAGTATGGGCCGGTGGAGCGCGCGTGGATCTTGTCGTCCACCAGGTGCAGCAACTTCAGTATGTAGATCTGCCCGACGGTGACCGGCTGACGGAACGCCTCACCCGTTCGGCCATCGAACAGCACGGTCTTGCCGTGTGAGTCGATGACCGGGACTACCGAGTCGAGCATCTTCTTGCCGTATCGGCGCTCGGCCTGAAGCCTCACGTTCTGATCGGCCTTCAACAGCGTCGCGGAGATCTCCTCTTCCTTGGCGCCGTCGAAAACCGGCGTGGCGACATGCATAGGGCCGTACACCGGCTCCTTCTGCGTCTTATCGTCACTCCAACCCACGTGCGCCGCCCAGCCG
>JAFGNP010000028.1 GCA_016926975.1 Coriobacteriia bacterium
AAGGCCGATGTTCCCTACATCGAACACGCGCTGCGCGTGGCTGCACGTCTTGATGATGAAATGGCGAAGACCGTCGCCGTATTGCACGACGTCCTCGAAGATACCGCGACCACCGAGGCTCAGCTGCTGGCCGTGTTCCCCGAGGGTGTGGTGCGGGCCGTGAGGGCGCTCACGCGGCGGGACGATGAGTCGTTCGAGACCTACTACGAGCGAGTGAGGAGCGACCCGGTCGCCCTCGCGGTCAAGTACGCTGACATCCACGACAACCTCGATCCGGTCAGGCTACGTCTGCTCGATCTCGACGAGGCTTCGCGACTACGGCGCAAGTACGGAGAGGCGCTCGTGCTGCTGGCTGGCGCTGCGGCCGCTGACTAGACAATGGGCGGCTGCGGTAATACTTGATCCCACCGCGCGCAGCCAGCCGCGGGACCGCCTGCGGGGTTGCTTCTTGCGCGTGCGCTTGGGATGCTTGCCTCGCGTCCGTGGGGGACACACGAGGCTTGAGCACATGCGACCAATGGAGGGCGCCAGTTATGCTCGACCGTCGCAGAATGCACTCCGGTCGCCCGCGGAGACGCGTCCGCCGTCCCGTGCGTGCTCGTTTGCAGCGCACCCGGCGGGCGGCACGCTCGGCGGCCGTTGCACGTCGTCGACGAGGAACATCGCCGTACGCGCTCCTCAGTCTGCTCTCCGTTGTCGCGGTGATCGTGCTCGGTGTGTGGAACGGACCGGCCCTAGTGCGGACCTTCGGCGGCGCAGCGTCACGCCTCGAGCAGGTGGAGCAGCTCACGCTGGAGGACAAGGCTGGCGAGCCGGACAACGGAGTCCCACCTACGACTTCCACCGAACCGGAGCCAGCTCGCGAGATCTCGGCAGGTCTGCTCGAGGTCGACCATCAGTTCTACTTCGCCGACGAGCCTGTTCGCGTGAGGTTCACGATCAGCCGCGCGGACTATCAAGCCTCACTGGACCGTCCGGACACAATGGAGCTTAACGGGGAGAGCCACGCGGAATGGCTGCGGAAGTACTACCGCCGCTGGCTAGAATGGGAGGAGCAGAGCCGCGCACTGGACGCCGCGCTCGTGGCTCTGCGAGTCGTCAGGCAGGATCTGGCGCTAGACAACGCCGAATACGCAGAACTGCTGACGGCATACGTCCAAACCCGACCGTACGACTACGTCAAGTTCCGGACGGGCGAGGGGGTGAAGCGATATCCCGTGACTATGCTGGTCGAGGGAATCGGCACCTGCGAGGAGAAGAGCATGCTTCTGGGCGGCCTTCTCGCAAAGGAGGGATATCACGCCTGTTTGATCCTGCTCGAAGACGACGATCACATGGCTGTCGGCATTCGTAGTGACGTGCTGACCTACAAGGGCGAGCCGTACGCCTTCATCGACGCCGTCGGCACTACTAGCTACGACTCGGAGGGGGCCGCACAGCAGCCGATCCCGATTGGGCAGTCGTATGATTACGTCTCGAAGCCGCTCATTATCACTCTCGTCAACGACGGCACTCGTTACCAACCCCGTTGATTGACCGATTCGATCACCGGGCGGCACTTCACCGCCGACCGCTCCGTGTCGACTTATTGTGTAGTCGCACCGGCTTCGGTACATTAGGCGTGCCGCATCTGGTGCTCTGGAGGGGGGGTATTCTTGCGCTCACGTCATGCGTCATCGGTCTGGAACGCGATCGTCGTGCTGTCGGTGGTGTGCGCGGTTTCGACCGCGTCGCCAAGTCCAGTCGGGGCACAAGAAGTCGCGGTGACGCGCGACACCATTTTTGAGGCTCTGAGGGTCGATGACTTGAGTGCCGACTATGTGATCCTCGTCGACACCTCGGGATCGATGAAGGGCGCGAAGTACGCGCAAACGAAGCAGGCGCTCTCAACGTTCCTCGGGGCTATCAGTCCAAACGATCACATCTCACTCGTGACCTTCGATGTCGCTCCAGCCATCCGCTACTCGGGACCAGCGGGGAGCAGCAATGCTGCGGCCGCACAGCTCCCTGCAGAGGCCACCGGCCGCATGACTGACATTGGCGCGGCGATAGAAACCGCCCTGGATGAACTGGAGCGACCCGATGCGGCCGATGTCGCAACGATCATCCTGCTGACTGACGGAGTCCACGAACCCCCGAAAGGATCCGCATACCCGCAGGTCAACGGGTCGGCTTGGGACACGCTGAGCCAGAGGGCCGCGAGCCATCCCGAGCGCGTGATCAAGGCGTACTCTCTCGGATTGGAGGAGAAGACCGACGCTGCCCTCCTGAAGTCCGTCTTCCCGAACGCTTCGGTCGTGGCGCTGCCGCCGGATCAGCTGGCACCGTACCTCGAACGCGTGAAAGAGCAGACCCGGATCGCGAAGGCCCAGCGGATCCTGCAAGGTGACCTAGCGGGAGTGGTGCAGGTGCGCTTCCCTCCCGACTCCTCCTTCGACATGGACGAGGGCTCGGGGTCCCTGCAAGTCGAACTGACCTCGATGCTCAAGTACGTGCCCGTGGCTGTTGAGGGACTGACGGTCAACGTAGATGGAGCGAGTGTCACCGCGGTGGTCGACCCTGCCGGCTCAGTATCACTCGCGCCCGGAGAGACGAAGAGCATAGAGGTGACACTCGAGTGGTCTCCGCCGAAGGACTTTCGCGTAGGGCGTGAGGAGATCATCGAGTCCGGGCAGGCCACGATGACGGCGAGTGTCACCTCTCCGTGGGGAGCGGTGCTCACAGACGATCTTGGACTCGGCTTCACACCCACGCTTGCGGTTGAAGGTGGAATCGTGAACACGCGTGGATGGATCGGAATGGCGTATTCCACCGTCGCTCTGCTCGCAGGCATCTTACTGCTGGCGCTGGGAATCATTGCTTATCTGCTGAACGCCCGCCGGCCGCGGCTGCGGGGGTCGTTGAGAGTCTCGACGCCCGGTTCGGCATCCCTTGAGATCGTGCTGGGCGGGCACAAGGTTGATCTTGCTCGCGCCTCGAAGGGCGCGCTGCCGGGCAAGGGTAGTGTATCCGGCAAACGCATCAAGCGCAGGGGCAAGCGCGGAAGCGACGTACAGCTCGTCGTGCGCTACGCGAAGGATGGCCGCACCTACCGAACAGGGTCGCTCGAATGGGGCCGAACGACCGTTGTGGATGGCACGACATTCGTGCACCGAGCCTAGGGAGGGCGTTGTGAGGAAAGCGTTAGTGATCGGTCTCGGGGGCACGGGGAGCTGGGCACTCACCCACCTGAAGCAGCGGATGCTGGCCGACGCCCGGTTCGCGCGCATCGCCGCCGGCGGGGTCGAGGTGATTGGAGAATCAACCTACAGCGACCTCAACGAGGCATGGGTGAGTCCCCTCCGTGCCGTCGATGTTGATGCCGGCAACCGCCCGACGGTTCCCGGAGGCGTGAAGCTCACCTCTGGCCGGGAGGACGTAATCGCAGGAGCGCCCGTTGGCGAGGCACTCGTCAACATCCAGGACGAGCCTGACGGTTCCCCCAAGGCCGCTTACGGGGAGATACGAGAGTGGTTCACGAAGGAAGAGGCAGATCAGTACACGGCCACTCAGGCGATCATGTTCATGACGCAGGGCCTCGGCCAAATCCGCCAGTTCGGGCGCATGACCTTCTTCCTCGACATGGGCACCAACCGGCTCGTGGAATCCCGGCTTCGCGAGGCGCTCAACCAG
>JAFGNP010000029.1 GCA_016926975.1 Coriobacteriia bacterium
AGACGCACCCCCAACGCGGCGGCCTTAGAACAGTCGAGAACGGAGTTTCGCGGCCGCGTCGCCCTGGTCGGAAACGCGTCGGCCCCCACCGGTATCAGCTCGCGCTCGAGACCGGCCAGCCGAAGGACTTCGGCCGCCAGCTCGAAGCGGCTGCAACGGCCGGCGCCCGCCAGGTGATAGAGACCCGAAGCGTTCGCGTCCACAAGCCCAACTATGCCTGTAGCGAGATCCGGCGCGAATGTAGGCGAGCCGATCTCATCGGAGACGACAGAAAGCTGCTCGCGCTCGCGTGCGATACTCAGTATCTTCGAGGGGAAGTTCGACCTGGACGGACCGTAGACCCAGGCGGTCCTGACGATGAGGCTCTCCGGATACGCGCCGACGACAGCCGACTCGCCCGCAAGTTTGGAAGCACCGTACACCGACAGCGGATCCGGTTCGTCGGTCTCCACGTAGGCGCCGTCCTTGGCGCCGCTGAAGACGAAGTCCGTCGAGACGTGCACGAATCCGAGCCCCGCATCTCGTGCTGCCCGCGCGAGAACCCGGGCACCGTGCTCGTTGACCCGGAATGCTGTATCGCGATCGTCCTCGGCACGCTCGACATCGGTGTAAGCCGCAGCATTGACGAGTACCCCCCGCTCGCCGCTGCCAAGATCTGCGACGAAGCGCTGCGCGTGCTCGACCGCCGCCGCCTCATCCGTGATATCGAACTCCGACTCGAGCGGTGCGACGAAGCCGATCCCGCGCCTCGACAGCACCGCCTGCAGTGCGGTGCCGAGCATCCCACCCGAGCCAGCGATGAGAAAGCGCGTCATCCGCTCTGTACGCTCCAGTCGTAACCTATCTCCGGGTCGTCGAAAGGCCGACGGAACTCGTCGGGATCGTCGTAGTCGTACAGCTCGGTCGGGATGTTGACGATCAGCGCCGGCTCGGTGCCCACGGGCGTGAACCCGTGGTAGACGCCGTTGGGGATGATCACCATGCGCTGGCGCTGCCAGCCGATCACGAACGTGTTCGTCTCGCCGCGCGTCGGCGATCCTTCACGATCATCGTAGAGAGCCACCTTAGCCATGCCCGATACGCACACGAAGTGGTCCGTCTGCTTCTTGTGGTAGTGCCAGGCCTTGACCACGCCGGGATAGACCATGGTCACGTAGCACTGGCCGAACCCCTGGAAGTCCGGGTCGTCGCTGCGCCACATCTCCATGAGCAAGCCGCGCTCGTCGGGCCTGACCGTGAGTTCCTTGACCTTCACTCCATCGATCATGATGACTCCAATACGTCGAGCAGATACCGGTAGTAGTCGGACGAGGACGCGGCAGCGGCAGCGCGTATCGCAGCTTCGTCGATGTAGCCCGCCCGATACGCGATCTCTTCGAGGCAGGCCACCTTCTGGCCCTGGCGCTTCTCGATCGTCTGCACGAAGGCGCCGGCTTCCTGAAGCGAATCCGGAGTACCCGTGTCGAGCCACGCCGTTCCGCGGCCCATCACGCGCACGCTCAGCGAGCCTTCGGCCAGATAGAGGTTGTTCAGAGTCGTTATCTCCAGTTCGCCGCGCTCAGACGGCTCCACACGCTTCGCCATCTCGCAGACACGCCCGTCGTAGAAGTACAGCCCCGTGACCGCGTACTGGGAGCGCGGATCCGCAGGCTTCTCCTCTATGGAGAGCACGGTGTCCTGTCTGTCGAACTCGACAACGCCGTAGCGCTCGGGGTCGCGTACCTTGTAGGCGAAGACGACCGCGCCGCCTGCGGTGGCCGAATCGCACGCGTCCTGCAGCATCACTGCCATACCGGCGCCGTAGAAGATGTTGTCGCCCAGAACCAGACACGCCGGACTACCGTCCAGGTACTCCTCGCCGATGATGAACGCCTGCGCAAGCCCCTCTGGGGCAGGTTGCACGGCGTAGGAGATCTCGATCCCCCACTGAGCGCCGTCTCCCAGCAGACGCCTGAACGCCTCCTGGTCATTGGGCGTCGTGATGACGAGGACCTCGCGGATTCCTGCGATCATGAGGACCGACAGCGGATAGTAGATCATAGGTTTGTCGTAGACCGGCAGCAGCTGCTTGGAAGTCGCAAGCGTTACCGGGTGAAGCCGGGTTCCGGCGCCTCCCGCCAGGATGATGCCTTTCACGAGCGCTCCTCCCCGGTGCTTCCCTGCGAACCCAGCCCGATACGCTCGAGACGGTACTCCCCGCGCAGGATCCTCTCCCACCAGGACCGATTCTCCAGGTACCAGGCGATCGTGTCACGCAACGCACCCTGAGGATCGGCCGTCGGCTCCCAACCCAACTCCGTCGTGATCCGCGATGCGTCGATGGCGTAGCGGCTGTCGTGCCCCGGCCTATCGGCCACGAACTCGACCAGCTCGCCGTAGAGCCGCCCGTCGGCAGCCGGAGAGATCTCGTCGAGAACGCCGCAGATCAGACGCACGAGATCGATGTTGCGCATCTCGTTGGAGCCGCCGATGTTGTAGGTCCGACCCGGCACTCCCGCTTCCAGCACTCGCAACAGGGCGCGAGCGTGATCGCCGACGTAGAGCCAGTCGCGCACGTTCTCACCGGCCCCGTAGACGGGGATCGCCTTGCCTGCCAGCGCGTTGATTATCACCACCGGGATGAGCTTCTCCGGGAACTGGTACGGTCCGTAGTTGTTCGAACAGTTCGTGACGATCACCGGTAGCCCGTAGGTGTCGTGCCAGGCCCGAGCCAGGTGGTCCGAGGCGGCCTTGCTGGCCGCATAGGGTGAGTGGGGGTCATACCGCGTGTCCTCGACGAACGGTGGGTCATCAGGGCCTAGACTGCCGTAGACCTCATCAGTGGAGACGTGGATGAATCGGAAGGCATCGGTCTGCGGAGCATCCAGCGAGCGCCAGTACGCCAGCGCCGATTGCAGCATCGAGAACGTGCCCTCC
>JAFGNP010000030.1 GCA_016926975.1 Coriobacteriia bacterium
CGAGAAGATGAAGGCGACGGCGTGACATGGCGCGCACCCTTCTCTGCGAGATAGTCACGCCGGAGAGGATCGTCTACACCAACGAGGTGGAGATGGTCGTCGCCCCCACGATCGACGGTGAAGTCGGCATTCTGCCGCTTCATGCGCCGCTGGTGACCGTCCTGTGCGCGGGCGAGTTGCGCGTGCGCTACAACGACAACAAAGAGGTCGAGTGGTTCGCGATCTCGGGCGGTTACCTGCAGGTCCACGAGGACAAGGTGATCGTGCTGGCCGACGCCGCCGAGCATGCGTCCCGCGTTGACGTCGAGCGCGCGCGGCAGGCCAAGGAGATCGCCGAGCAGCGCATGGCAGAGATGAAGGAAAAGCCTCTGATGGAGCAGTCGGATATCGACGAGTGCGAGGCCGACCTGAACTGGTGCAAACTCCAGCTCCGGGTGGCCGAGCGTCGTTCCTGACTCGCAACGGATTCCCGCAAAGCGGGGCGGTGGGTCTGCCCGAGGCGGACCCGCCGCCCCTTTGTTTCGGCTGTATGACACACGGTCTGCGTTGCCGCATGACCATCGCCTCCGTTACCCTGGACAGACAACTGCATGCGAAGGGAACCCTTCTCGTATGGAATCCATCGTCGTCATGGGCCGCCGCCCGCTATCCGGGACAGTCAAGGTAGGCGGGGCCAAGAACTCGGCACTGAAGCTGATGGCCGCCGCGCTTCTCGCGCCCGGCAAATCGGTAATCCGCAACGTGCCCGACATAAGCGACGTGGGGGTCATGGCGGACGTTCTCGAGCATCTTGGCGCGCGAGTCACTCGCGAGGACCACTCCGTTGCCGTTGACGCCACCAACATCGCGTCTCTGGAGGCTCCGTACGAGCTGGTCGCGCAGATGCGCGCGTCCATCGTCGTTTTGGGCCCCCTGGTCGCGCGCTTCGGCAGCGCGCACGTTGCGATGCCCGGCGGCTGCAACATCGGCTCGCGCAAGATAGACATGCACCTCCTGGGGCTCCAGCACCTCGGCGCGGTCATCACCTTCGAACACGGCTTCATCAATGCCTCGGCCCCCGATGGCCTGAAAGGCGCGCAGGTCATCCTGGACTTCCCCAGTGTCGGGGCGACCGAGAACCTACTCATGGCGTCCGTGCTGGCGGAGGGCACGACGGTGATAGAGAATGCGGCCCGCGAGCCGGAGATCGGCGACCTGGTGGACATGCTGGTATCGATGGGCGCGCGCATCGAAGGTCGTGACACCTCGACGCTGGAGATCCGCGGTGTGCGGAGCCTCTCGCCGGTCGAACACACCACTGTCGGGGACCGCATCGAGGCCGGGACGTATCTGGTCGCCGGCGCGCTCGGTGGCGGTCCTGTCACCGTGGTAGGCTTCGACCCCGCTCATCTCGAGATGCTGCTGGCCAAGATGTCGGCAGCAGGCTGCGACATAGAGCCGCTGCCCGACGGCGCGACGGTGCGCCGCGAGGGTCCCATCACGCCGGTGGACATCTCCACGCTGCCGTACCCGGGATTCCCGACTGACATGCAGCCCCAGTTCATGGCGCTCATGGCGCTTGCCGAGGGCAACTCGGTCATCACCGAGAACGTGTACGAGAGCCGCTTCATGTTCGCCGACGAACTGAAACGTATGGGGGCCGACATCGACATCGAGGGGCATCGCGCGCTGGTACGGGGTGTGGGCGCTCTGCAGGGAGCGCCCGTGCGTTCGCCGGACCTGCGTGGCGGTGCGACGCTCGTGTTGGCCGGCCTGGTCGCCGAGGGGCAGACCGTGGTGGGAGACGTGCATCACATCATGCGCGGGTACGAGGACCTCACCGGCAAGCTCGCATCACTGGGAGCCGACATCAATCTGCTCGAGGGGTAGGGGGCCAGTATGCTCGACCGCGAGGCGATCGAAGCGATCCTTCCGCACAGGGACCCGTTCCTGCTGGTGGATCGGATAACCGAGCTCGAGACCGGCGTGCGCGCGGTTGGAGAGCTCGACGTGTCGGAGAGCATGTTCTGGGTTCCTGGGCACTTTCCCGAGTATGCGGTGATGCCCGGCGTGCTGATAGTCGAGGCGATGGCGCAGGTGGGTGCGGTCGCGCTGCTCTCGCTGCCCGAGAACCAGGGTAAGCTGGCCTTCTTCGCGGGCATCGACAAGGTCCGCTTCAAGCGCCAGGTCGTTCCGGGGGACACGCTGACCATGGAGGTTGCCATCACCAGGGCGCGTGCGAGCGTGGGCTTTGGAGAGGCGCAGGCTCTCGTGGGGGCCGACGTGGCGTGCGTCGGCTCGCTGATGTTCGCGATACAATAGCCCGGTTGCACGGGTACAGGTCGGGTTCAACGGCGGGGGGCCATCGCTGATCATGGGGCTTCTGGAGCGGATCGAAGACGGCACTGCCGTTCTGGTCGTCGTGGGCCTGGGCTACGTCGGGCTCCCGCTTGCGGTCGAGATGGCCGGTGCCGGTCACCGGGTGGTGGGCGTCGACCTCTCCACGGAGAAGGTCGGGTTGGTCAACGCGGGATCGAGCTACATCCCTGACGTTGCGGCCGGCGATCTAAGTGATCTCGTGAGCCGGGGCCTGCTTTCGGCTACCACGGACTTCGCGTGCGTCGCGGATGCTGACGCCGTGGTCATCTGCGTGCCGACTCCCCTGAACGACAACAAGGAACCGGACGTCTCCTTCATGGAGGCCGCGACACGCGCGATCGTGCCGTATCTGCACTCGGACATGCTCGTAACGCTCGAGTCGACGACCTATCCCGGTACTACCGAAGAGGTCATCCAGCCGATCCTCGAGTCGGGCGGCCTCAAGGTCGGTGCCGATATCTACCTGGCCTTCTCTCCCGAACGCGTGGATCCGGGGAACCCGGTATGGCAGACGCGCAACACGCCGAAGGTGGTGGGCGGTATCACGTCGGAGTGCACGCGCATCGCGACAGCGCTCTACGGCAGGTACATCGACACGGTGGTCCCGGTGTCTTCGGCACGTGCCGCCGAGATGACGAAGCTGCTCGAGAACACATTCCGCGGCGTCAACATCGCCCTCGTGAACGAGCTCCTGATGCTTTGCGAGCGCATGCACATCAACATCTGGGAGGTCATCGAGGCCGCGAAGACGAAGCCGTTCGGCTTCATGCCCTTCTACCCGGGGCCGGGTCTGGGCGGGCACTGCATCCCGGTCGACCCGTTCTACCTGTCCTGGAAGGCGAGGCAGTACGATTTCCGCACCGAGTTCATCGACCTGTCCGGACGCGTGAACGAGAACATGCCGTACTACGTGGTGGGCCGCTTGATGGATGCGCTGAACCTGCATCACAAGTCGCTCTCGGATTCCCGGGTACTCGTTCTCGGAGTCGCGTACAAGCCGGACATCGATGACACGCGGCAGTCGCCTGCGATCCGCATCGCCGAGCTGCTTCTCGAGAAGGGTGCCGAGGTCGTCTACTGCGACCCGTACGTCGAGAGGTTCGCAGCGGGCGGTACCGAGATCTTTCGCGTGGAGCTGACAGCCGAGGAACTCAAGGCTGCCGACGTGGCGTTGGTCGTGACACCGCACAAGCTGTTCGACTACGAGATGATCGTGCGAGAGTCCGCTCTCGTGTTCGACACGCGCAACGCTTTGTGGAACCATGCCGGGGGCAACGTAGTGCGTCTGTGAGCATCAGGTAACGGTTGAACGGCGGATCCCGTACGGGTGCGCTAGAATCTACCCTTGCCGCCAGTGCGGCCGGAGAGCGTACGTCGAATACCGGGAGCCGATTCCTTGGGACGTCATTCAGCAAGCAGGTCTTCGCGCAGGTCGACGAGCAGGCGCTCGTCGGGCCAGCTGGAGTCTGCGCCACAGATGCGCGTGCAGCGCATGAGGCGCAAGAAGGCGATGAAGCGCACCGCTGTCGTGGTGGCGCTACTGCTGGTCGCACTCGTGGCGGGTGGGGCGACGTGGGCCTACTCTCTGCTTCGCTCCGCGCAGCAGACGATGAACGAGAACTCGCAGATGGACAGCGATCTTGCAGGGGCGTTGACCGAGCGGGAGCCCAAGGAGCCGTTCACTGTCCTTCTGCTGGGACAGGACAACCGTCCCGGCGAGAAGGTGGCACGCGCGGACACGATCATCGTCGCGAGGATAGATCCCGACAACGACAAGGTCTGGACGCTCTCGATCCCCCGCGACACCCGCGTGGAGATCGAAGGCTACGGCATCGAGAAGATCAACGCGGCGACTTTCCATGGAGGGCCGGCGTTGATGGTGGATACCGTCGAGGAGTACCTGGGTATCCCGATAAACCACTATATGGACATCGACTTCGACGGCTTCATCCAAGTCGTCGACTCGCTCGGCGGTGTGTGGATAGACGTGGACACGGAGATCGATGACAAGAAGGCGTCCAGCCACGGCACCTACACCGCTCACCATATCGACGAGGGTTACCAGTTGTTGGACGGAAACCATGCGCTCACGTTCTGTCGCAGCCGGGACTTTCCGGACGGGGATTTCACTCGCATGCGCCACCAGCAGATGTTCTTCAAGGGACTGGCGGATCAGGCAGCCAAGTTCGACAACGTGCTGAAGCTACCCGGTATCGTGGAGGACGTGGCGCAGTACATGTCGACGGACATGAGCATGTCAGAGATCATCGAAGTGGCGCTGGCGCTCAAGGACATGGGTGGCGAGAACGTCGAGACGGCGACTATCAAGGGCGAGTGGAAGTCGCCGTACATCTGGCCCGACGAGGAGAACAAGGAGTTCCTCGTCGCCGCGATGATGCAGGGCCTGAGTTTCGACACGACCGCGACAGTGGAGGTCGACATCAAGCCCGAGAACGTGACGATCGCCGTGCGCAACGGCGCCGGCATCGAGGGGTGCGCAACGGCAGCGGCCGATATTCTGAAGAAGGCCGGCTACGCCGTCGGGGAAGTGGGTAATGCGAATCAGTTCGTCTACGACGAGACGCTGGTTGTCTACGAAGCCGATCGTGCTGCCGCGGTTCAGGTGGCAGCCGAGTTGCCCAAGGCGAAGGTAGTGGAGAGCCGGGGGATGTACGACTTCTCCACCGACATCCTGGTGGTGGTCGGCAAGGACTACACCGGCTGGGAGACGGGCGAGGACTAGCCGACTGCTCCGGCGGTCCCCTCCAGCAGCTCGACGATCCGCTCGGCCTGCAGATCGCGTCCGAAGCACTCCTCGGCAAGCGTTCGCGCCGCGCGCCCCATCGCCATCCTCCGGTCGTGGTCGTCAGCGAGCACTTCGATTGCGTCCGCAAGCGCCTTTCCGTCGCCGACGGGCACGTAGACTCCCGCGCCGCTGTCCTCCACGAGTTCGCGCGTCCAGCCCGGTTGGTTCACGATGACGGGTCTGCCCGAAGCCAGGGCGTCGAAGAACTTGTTGGGCGAGTTGGTGGCCAGTATCGGCACGTCGGCGAATAGCACAAGAAGCACGTCGGCAGTATGGATGAGCCGTGGGACCTCGAGCTTCGGTATGCGGCCGAGCGTGATGACGTTGTCCAGCCCGGCAGTCATCTCCCGCAGCGCGGGCAGGCTCTTGCCGTCGCCGGCGATGGCGAACACGATGTCCTCGCGCCCGCGCTCCTTGAGAATGCGCGCGGCCTGGGGCACCTGCTCGTGCACCGCGTTGCTCGGTCCGATGGCGCCGGTGTATCCGACCACGAACTTGCCTGCCAGTCCGTAGCGCTTACTGATCGCTGAGTCCTTCCTGCCTGGGTGGAACAGCTCCAGGTCCGAGAAGTTGGGGATCATGTGGATCTTGGCGGGCGGTGTGCCTTGGGCGGCCACACCCTGCGCCATGCCGGGAGATACCGCCACAACCGCGGCTGCGCGCTGGTAGGCGGCGCGTTCGAGCCGTCGCGCTAGCACGGCGATGGGACCGCTTCGTCTTATGGCTCCCATCTGGATCGCCGCTTCGGGCCAGAGGTCCTGCACCTCGAAGACGAACGGGACGTTCTTGACGTTGGCTACCGCCAGACCCGGCAGCGCCACTGTTATCGGCGTTGACGAAGCGAACACCACATCCGGGCGTGGGACCCGCAGCGCCGCGCACGCCGAGCTGAGCATGAAGGCGGCAAAGGACAGGATGCGCCGCAGGTGCCCCATGTAGTTCGAGTATCCCACCCGGATGGACCGGACCTCGATGCCGTCGATCTCACCACGCGAGAAGAACCGCTCGGCGTAGCTGGCGGGCAGGTTGGAGGAGCTGGTCAGTACTACGACTTCGTGCCCCGCCTCCACCAGCGCCTTGGCGAACTCGTAACTGCGCGTAAGCCCGAGTGAAGACTCGGGCGTGGCGAAGAACTGGTAGATGTACAGGACTCTCACGGCGGTCCTTACCGGCGTCGTCGTGGACGGAACGGATGTTATCCTACCATCTGTCAGGCAGGGTCCTCGCCTACGTGATGCCGCTCGTGGCGCACGCCAGGCTTGCGATCGGATTGGAAGGCGACTTGTGAGCGGTTCGGCAGAGCACGCCGTCACGGTGTGCCACGTGACGTCGGTGAACATCCCCACCGACGGCCGCATCCTCTACCACGAATGCAGGTCGCTCGCGAAGCGCTGGCGCACGGTACTCGTCTGTCGCGATGACGGACCGGCGCGAACCCTGGAAGGCGTGGAGATAGTGCCGACGCCCAGGCGCGGCGGCCGGGTGCGTCGCTGGCTCGAGATCCGGCGGGTGGTCGCGCTTGCGGCAGCACAAGGCGCCGACCTGTATCACTTCCACAACATCGAGCTGGTGCCGGCGATGGCCCGTTTCGCCGAGCGCGCGGGAGTCCCGGTCATCTACGACGCGCACGAGCACCATCCCGACGCGATGGTCACCAAGACCTACATACCGGCGCCGTTGCGTGGGCTGGTGGCATGGATGACCGACCGCATCGAGCGCCGTCACGTGCCGCGGTTCGATGCAGTCGTTGTGGCCGACGAGGCCCTCGAGCGTCGCTACACTGAGCTTGGAGCGCGTCGGGTGCTGTGCCTCCACAACTTCCCGCCTCTCGACTTGTTTCCGCCGGGAGTAGGGATGCCGTCCGAGACGCCGACGCTTCTGTACGTCGGCTCGATCTCTGAGGTCCGCGGATTCAGCGACATGCTCGAGACCATTCGACTCGTGCGTGAGGAGATGTCCGAAGCGCGCCTGGTGCTCGTGGGGTCGCCCACCGAGGAAGTGGCGCCGCGCCTCGCGAAGCTCGATCCGGATGTCGTCACGCTCGTGTCGTCCGTTCCGTACGGCAAGATCGTGAGTGTGATGCAGGGTGCGAGCATAGGGCTTTCGCTGCTGCACGACATACCGAAGTTCCAGAAGAACGTTCCGACCAAGGTCTTCGACTACATGGCCTCGGGAATCCCGTACGTGTCGAGCGACCTCATACCGGTTCGCGAGCTCACAGGCGGCACGGGCGGAGTGCTCGTTGCGCCCGGTGATGTTGCGGCTGCCGCGCGGGCGGCGCTTGGCC
The DNA here is from genome assembly GCA_016926975.1 of Coriobacteriia bacterium. GTDB lineage: Bacteria > Actinomycetota > Coriobacteriia > Anaerosomatales > Anaerosomataceae > UBA6100. The sequence goes on from JAFGNP010000030.1 coordinate 7,452, forward strand.
TTCTGCGCGATCGGGACGCCGCAGCCGCAGCCGCTCGCGATGGTCGCGCTCTCGTCGAGTCGAAGCTCAACTGGGGTGCCCTGGAGTCCGAGCTGTTCTCGCTCTACGAGGAGCTGCTGGTCGGGCGGTGACCACGGCCGGGCACGGCACATCTGCTGAGTGGGCATTCGGCTCTGGCGACCGGCCGGACGCGAATGGTAGAGTCGTTCCAGGCGAGCTGCTACGGAAGGCGCGCATGCACCTGATCTCCGAGCGGAACAAGCAGTTCGGACCCGTTGCGCGATCGATGGCTATAGCCTGCATCATCGCGCTGACAGGGTCCTTGTCCCCGGTCGTGCCTGCCATTGCGCAGGAAGCCGCAGAGGCTCCAGTCACCTGCGAACAGACCGATTCGCATGTCGTCTACTCCGGTGCCTGGATCACCTACGCCTCGGCATTCTACTCCGGCGGCAGTCACGCATTCACCGAGGGGCCCGGCGCGGCGGTCACGATCGCTTTCATCGGAACGAGGCTCGACCTAATCAGTACGGTGGGGCCGAAGTTCGGTATAGCGTCGGTGAGCGTGGACGGTGGCGCCGCGACCGACGTGGACACCTACGGTCCGGACACGCTTTTCGCGCAGACTGTCTACACCACAGGGGACCTTGCCGCCGGCCTACATGTGGTGCGGGTGACCTGCACCGGCAGGAAGAACGGCTCGGCATCCGGTGCGTTCGTCAGCTTCGACGCTGCAGCGATCACAGGTACGGTTGTGCCGGTGCCCACCGACCAGACAGATACCCGCCTGGTGAAGCGCGGCTCATGGGTCTCTTACAGCGCGCCGGGGCTTCTCGGCGGCAGCCACATGTTCACCAACGTGGCAGGCAACGAAGTGGCCATCGCCTTCACGGGCACCCGGCTCGACCTTGTGAGCATGGTGGGGCCGAAATACGGCATCGCGTCGGTGAGCGTGGACGGAGGCACTGCCACCAGCGTGGACATGTACAGTGCGGATTCCGCCTGGCAGCAGGTCGTGTACTCGACCGGCGATCTAGCCTACGGGGCGCACGTAATCCTGGTGACCTGCTCCGGCGGGAAGAACGCGGCTGCGTCGGACACCTTCATCGGCATGGACGCCGTTCTGGTGGAAGGTGTGGTCACTCAGGCCGTCATGAGGTACGAGGAGTTCTACCCTCTTCTGGGCTGGAACGGCCAGTTCAGTAAAGCCTATGCGCCCTGGTATTCCGGCGGGAGGCATATCTGGTCGGGCCCCTCTTGGGGCGCCATGGCGGCTTCCTGCGTAGGGGCGCGCATCGAGTGGGTGGGAATGGTAGGCCCACAGTACGGCATCGCCTCGGTGAGCGTGGACGGAGGGGCTCCTCAAGACGTCGACCTCTACAGCCCTTACGAACAGGCGCAGCGGGTGGTCTTCAGCACGGGTGACATAGCATACGGCTCACACACCATCGTCGTCAGTTGGACCGGGCGCAAGAACCCCGCTTCCTCCGGGACGTACATCTCCTACGATGCATTCAACTTCGGTGGCGATCCGCAGCAGGCGCCCACGCCAGTCGCGCCTCCTGTCCCGGTCGGCGGGTCTTTCAACTACCCATGGGCGCGCTATCTGGTCGTCGACAAGTCGGATCTGAGGATCTACCTGGTCGAGAACGGTGCGGTCACCGTCAGCTACCCGTGTGCTGTCGGCAAGCCGAGCACGCCGACGCCTAGCGCCACATGGCGCATCGGCGCGAAGTACTACACCGATCCGGCCGGGATCTACGGGCCCCGCAAGATGCGGCTGTTCCGCCAGTCGGGTAGCAGCTTCGTTTACACCGCCTACAACATCCACGGCACGAACGTGGATTCCAGTGTTGGGACGTATGCCTCGCACGGGTGTATCCGGCTCCACAACTACGACGTACTCGTGCTCTTCGACATGGTGCCGCTCGGCACCATGGTCGTCACCCGGAACTGAAGGGGGACGCTCCGTCAGCTCGGGCGGCGCGAGATCCTCGCCCTGGCCGAGGTCGCCAGGTCGCGCACGAACGCGCGCTCGTCGGAGCGTACGCCTCCGAACGCGGTGAGCGCGAGCGAGTACACGGCAATGCCCGCCAGACCCTCGGCAAGAAGGGCCCAAACCGTCTCAGGAAGGGCGAGCGTCACGCCCCAGACTGTGAGGGCCATCACGACAGTCGCGCCGACGATGGGGAGCAGGCCTATCCACGGCAAGTGCCACGTCATGTACGGGCGGCTCTGCGCCCACGTGAGTGCCAGCAGCAACACGTACGCGAGTACGGTGTTGTAGGCGGCGGCGACGTAACCGTATTGCGGCACCAGCCAGATATTGAGCGCAAGGCTGACCGCGGTGGCGACCAGCGTATTGGCCATGATGCGTTTCGACTGCTTGTGTATGGTCAGGCCTGTGGAAGCGACCTGCAGCAGTCCGGCGAGAAACGTAGCTCCCGCGATGATGGCCAGCACAGGGTACGCTTCGTGGTAGTCGCTGCTGGTGAACACGCCCATGAAGTCGCGCGCGATCACTGCAAGGCCTGCGAGCAGGGGGAGGGTCGCGAGCGCGAAGTAGCGGGTGAACTGGGTCTGCATGCGTTCCGCTGTGGGTTGCCCGTGCTCCTCGTATGTCTTGATGAGCACCGGAATCATCACGAGGATCAGGGGCAGTGTGACCAGCTGGATTATCTTCTCTCCCAGGCCGTAGGCGGTGGAGTACAGACCGACTTCGGCAGAGCCGCGCGCGCCCTCGATGACGAAGCGGTCCAGGAACGCCAGCGCCCACACGGCAGCTCCTGCCGGTACGAGCGGAGCACCGAATGCCACGAGCTCTTTGAGGGTGTCGCGGCGGACGTCGGAGGGGGAGAGCGAGCCTTCGGTCGACAGGCGCGAGAGCGTCCAGGGGATCATTATCGCGCTGCCTGCGGCCACGCCGGCGAGGATGCCGGCAGCTCCCCAGTGCAGGGCCACGACGAAGACCACTGCCAGGGTGTTTGTAAGCAGGGTGGCGACGATGGACAGGCGGGCGTAGTCTCTTGCCCTGTTCGCAGCGCGCAGGACCTCCATGAACACGAACAGCGAGTAGTTCATGAAGAAGTAGGCGACGCCTATCGGGACCAGGTGCATCACGAGCGGGTCGATGTGCCCCCGACCCAGGTACGCGAGACCGGCGATGACGGCCGAAGCGATGCCCAGCGCGACGACGACCGACCAGACGACAGTCGCGATGAAGCTGCGCAGAGTGCCGGCCTTCTTGCTCGGCCAGTAGAAGCGGATGGCTGCCGAGGCCACTGACTCGGCGGCTACGCGCGCACCTAGCACGAGGAAGGCGTTGATGACGTAGAAGGCCCCGTAGTCGGCGGGGTCGATCGCGCGGGTGAACAGTGGGACCGTTATCAGCGAGGTGAGCGCCGGGACGAAGCGCACCGGGATGTAGCGCGCGGCGTCCGAGCCGGCGCTTCGCAGAGCCTTCGTGAGCGTGCCCGTGTCGATCTTCTCTCCGGGCTGGTGGTTCTCCAAGCGTCCTCCCTGCGGTGGCCGGCGGCGCAGGCGCCGTGCGGCCCCGTTGCCGGACGCGCCGATGCTATGCTACCAGGTGGCCAGGCCGGAGCGGTGTCCGGCCCCGACAGTGTCAGGTGAGCGGTGGGCGGATCTCCGACCGGCATCAAGCCCGGTGACATACCTGTGAGCGAGGCAGTTCGGCGCTGGGCAGCCTTCGGGCTCATCGCGCTGGTGGCTGCTGCCGCGCTCGATATCACGGGGCGCATAGCCGAGGTGGGCGCGGCGCGCTTCACCGTCTACCAGCTCCTCGCTCTCGCGATGACCCTCTTCTCGCTGTGGCTGCTCGCTTCGCGGCGCGTAGCGTTCCCCCGGACCCCTGTGAACCTGCCGTTGCTCGTGTTTCTCGGCACGGCTGTCGTCTCGGTCGTGTTGGCGGCCGAGAAAGCGCCGGCGGTGGTGCAGTTGGCGAGCCTCGCATCGAGCGTGGTCCTCGTGCTCGTCGTGGCTGTGCTGCTGCGCGACGCGTCCCAGGGCGCGCGGGTGATTGGCGGAGTGCTCGCGGTTGCGGCCGTTTTCGGCGTCCTGGCGCTTCTGGAGTGGGGTGACGTCTTCGCCGTGCAGCACCCGGTCTTCTACACGCCCGGCTACGGGATACGCGCGCGCGTCACGTTCCTGGATCCGAACATCATGGCGTCATTCCTGATGACGGTCGTGCTTCTCGCCGTGCCGCTTCTCGCGAGCTCTCCGATGTCGCGGTGGCTGCGCGCACTCGGCGTCGCGGGAGTGGCGGTAGCGCTGGTGGGTCTCGCGACCACGTACTCGCGTGGCGGGCTCGGCGGGCTCGTCATAGGCCTTGCATGCATCGCGCTGCTCGTGCGGATGTCCGGTCGACGGCGCCTGGCCCTCATCGCCGTGCTGGTGCTCGCGCTGCTGCTGGCCGGGAGTCTCGTTCTGGGGGCCGGTTGGGTGAGCGAGAACGTCGTGGATGTCGGAGACGACGGCTCGGCGGTCAATCGCGTGTACATGGTGCAGGGTGCGCTGAAGATGTGGACGGACCACCCATTCGGCGTCGGGCTGGACAACTACCAGCTCGTGTATCCCGAGTATAGAGACCCGCGCGCGGATGCGGGTATCGTCGAATCGCACACTGCGTACGTGACCGTGCTAGCCGAGATGGGCTTCCTGGGCCTGATCGCGTTCCTCTGGGTGCTAGGTGGCTTCTTCGGCGCCACCGGATCAGCGGCGCGCCGAGCGCGAGACGCCACCCTCCATGCACTTGCCGTCGGAGCTTTCGCGGCTGCTCTGGGGCTCTGCGCGCAGGCGTTCACCTACAGCCTGGAGGCGAGCAAATTCCTGTGGTTCGCGATCGGTATCGGTGTGGCTGCGTGGCGCATGAGTGCAGAAGAGGCTGCCGAAGGGGAATCCACAACCACGTAGGCCGAATCGCGCCGGTGGCGGCCACACTGGCATGATCCGCACAGGAGGTGAGCACCGTGTCGCTCGTGACATTGACCGTTCCGGAGTCCGACATCCGCAGGGTCCGCGAGGCGTGCCCCTCGCCGCGTGTGGCGCTGGTGCTCGGCTCGGGGCTTTCAGGCGTGGCCTCGGCCCTCGAGAATGCGGTCCGGATACCTTACACCGAGCTGGAGGGGTTCCCCGGTGTGGGCGGACCGGCCGATCACGCGGGTGCGCTGCTTTGCGGCACTCTCGCCGGCCACGAGGTCGTGATCTTCATCGGCCGCGTGCACCAGTACCAGGGCGCCAGCGCTCTTGAAGCGGCCTATCCGGCGCGACTTGCGGCTGCACTCGGCTGCGAGGTGCTCGTCGTCACCAACGCGGTCGGTGGGCTCTCCGAGCATCTGGACTCCGGAAGCATCGTGCTCATCTCGGACCATATCAATCTGATGGGGACGAACCCTCTGGAAGGCTGGCCCGGACCCGCCGGTGGCAACCCGTTCGTGCCGATGCACGATGCTTACGACCCGGGGCTCCGCGCTCTCGCGTATCTTGTCGCCACCGATGAGAACATCGCCCTGCACGACGGCGTCTACGCCGGTCTTTCCGGTCCGAGCTACGAGACGCCTGCCGAGGCCGAGTATCTGCGTCGCATCGGGGCCGACGTGGTGGGCATGTCCACAGTCCCCGAAGTGATAGTCGCGCGAGCGCTAGGCCTACGCGTGCTCGGCTTCTCGCTCGTGGCCAACATCGCTGCGAGCGAGGGGCTGTCGCACGATGAGGTGCTCGAAGCCGGTCGCGCGGCTGCAGCTGACCTATCGCGCCTCATGCTTGCTATACTACGTGGCCTGTGAACACCGGTCGGAGACAGCCGACGCTTCCTGAGAAAGGCTTCTGATGGATCACCACGTGAAGGACCTCGCCCTGGCCGACGCAGGCAAGGCGCGTATCGAGTGGGCCGACGCCGACATGCCGGTGCTCGCCAGCATCCGCGAGCGCTTCGCCGCCGAGCGGCCGCTTGAAGGCATACGCGTCTCGGCATGCCTGCACGTGACCACCGAGACCGCCAATCTCATGCGCACCCTCAAGGCCGGCGGTGCGGACATCGTGCTGTGCGCCAGCAATCCGCTCTCAACCCAGGACGACGTGGCGGCTGCGCTCGTGGAGCACTACGGTGTCCGCACGTACGCGATCAAGGGCGAGGACACCACGACGTACTACTCGCACATCGATGCGGCGATCGACCACAAGCCGCACGTGACGATGGATGACGGCGCCGACGTGGTGGGACGGATCCACTCGGACCGCACTGAAGCGCTGGCCGACGTGATCGGCGGCACCGAGGAGACCACCACGGGAGTGATCCGCCTGCGCGCGATGGCCGCCGACGGTGCGCTGAAGTTCCCGATCATCTCGGTCAACGATGCGATGACCAAGCATCTTTTCGACAACCGCTACGGCACCGGGCAGTCCACGATCGACGGCGTGATCCGCGCCACGAACCGCCTGATCGCCGGCCGCACGGTGGTCATCTCTGGCTACGGCTGGTGCGGCAAGGGCGCGGCGATGCGCGCGCGGGGTCTGGGCGCGAGCGTCGTCGTGTGTGAGGTCGACCCGCTGATGGCGCTGGAGGCGGTAATGGACGGCTTCCGCGTGATGCCGGCTGTAGAAGCCGCCGCCGAGTGTGACATCTGGATCACGGTGACCGGCGACATCAACGTGATTGACTCGCCGATGTTTGCGGCCATGAGGGACGGCGCCATCATCTGCAACTCGGGCCACTTCAACGTGGAGATCAACATCGCGCACCTGCGCGAGACGGCTGTATCCGTGCGCGAGGTCAAGCCGCTGGTGGAGGAGTTCGTGCTGGCCGACGGCCGCAAGGTCTACCTGCTGGCCGACGGTCGCCTCGTCAACCTTGCCTGTGCCGAGGGCCACCCGGCGAACGTCATGGACATGAGCTTCGCCAACCAGGCACTTGCTGCCGAGTACATGGTGGCGAATGCCGCCTCGCTAGAGCCGGGCGTCTACTCGGTCCCCGCCAAGATCGATAAGGAGATCGCGGCGCTCAAGCTCGCAAGCATGGGGATAGAGATCGACGAGCTCACTGAGGAGCAGGTGCATTACCTGAGTTCGTGGCAGGAGGGCACAGTGTAGCCGACCGCCACACGGATCGCTGACGTGGGGGCAGGCCGGGGAGGTCCGTCCCTATGCATTCCACGACATGCGGGATGGATGCAGGGAATTAGCATGTTGAAACTCATGCGGTTAGAGGGTACAAAGGGTATGTGAAGGTGATTAGATTCCACGGTGAAATAAGGAGGTCTTCTCAATGCCACGGGGAGATGCTACCGGCCCCATGGGTCTGGGTCCGATGACCGGGCGTGGTGGGGGCTACTGTATCGGGGGAGCCCCTGCAGGACAGGACTACCCGGTAGCGGGACGCGGTTTGGGACTGGGCCGCGGACGAGGGTTGGGTCGGCGGTTTGCTTCTGCAGGGTCTACGGCACAATCCGACCCCGCGTCGGTCAGGCAGGCGCTGAAGAATCGGGTGGGATTCCTGCAGGCGGAGATAGATGAAATCAACAAGCGTCTTGCCGACACAGACCCGGACGGTACCAGCGACTGACACGTCCAGGCAGCACACCTATCGATTGGTTTCGGGCAAGTGAGGTCAGCATGTTTGGGCGATGGCATCGGGGCGGTTCGCCAATAGGCCGCGGACATGCGAGCGGTAACGTGCTCACAAGTCTTGGCGATGGGGAGAGGGCGGTCATCACTCAAGTAGCCGGAGGCCAGCTGCTGGAGGCGCGTCTGCAGAACATGGGGTTGCGCCCGGGCAAACTGGTGACCAAGCTTGCCACGATGCCTGGCGGAGGTCCTGTCACGGTGGAGTGCGACGGCTTTCGCGTTGCGCTCGGTCGAGGAATAGCATCTCGGGTGCAGGTGAAGCGAATCGCGGAGACGACCCGATCCGATGAGCTGTAGCAGACGAGGACCGTATGAGCGGCGCGAGGCCCGACACGGACCATAGGGGTGGCATGACCGTTGGGAACAGCGCCCGACGCGTGCTGCTCGTGGGCAATCCGAATGTGGGGAAGAGCGTGGTCTTCTCGCGCCTGACGGGTGTTGGCACGATGAGTTCGAACTACCCTGGGACCACGGTGGAGTTTCTTGAGGGCTCCATGCAATTGAGTGGCGAGCGCGTGCCGGTCATCGATGTACCCGGGACATACAGCCTTGAGGCCACGTGCGCTGCCGAGGACGTCGCGTGTCGGATTCTGGAAGAGGGTGGCGTGGTCGTCAACGTGGTCGATGCCACGAATCTCGAGCGCAATCTTACCCTTACATTGCACCTCCGTCAGCGGGGACTTCCGATGGTAGTCGCGCTGAACCTCTGGGACGAAACGAAGCACCGGGGCATTCACATCGACGTGGAGGCGTTGTCTCGCCGACTTGGGGTACCAGTGGTGCCTACCTCGGCGATCGCAGGTGTCGGCATCAAGGATCTGGTGGACGCCATAGAACAGGTCGCAGGCGCAGGTGCGCCGGATATGCTCCCGGCGGGAGATGTCTGGTGCATGATCGGTTCGATCGCCGCAGAGGTGCAGCAGATTGAGCATCGGCATCACACGTGGCGCGATGTGCTTGAAGAGGTGAGCATCAGGCCGGTAACGGGCATCCCGTTCGGGATGCTCGTGATCATTTTGGCGTTCACGACGGTACGTTTCGTTGGTGAGATGATCATCGGCGTGGTGATGGAGCCGCTGTTCGAGACTCTCTGGCGTCCGGTGGTCACCGTACTGTCGGAGGCGCTCGGCAAAGCTGGATTCGTCCATGACATTCTAGTTGGCAGCTATGTGGTAGTCGACGGTGTACGGATGCTAGACTTCACGCAGTCGTTCGGACTGCTCACCACTGGTCTGTTTGTCGTGTTCGGCATGGTGATGCCCTACGTCATCGCTTTCTACCTCGTGCTTGGTCTGATGGAGGACATCGGCTACCTTCCACGTCTCGCCATTCTGCTCGATCGCGTGATGCACCGCCTCGGTCTGCACGGCTACGCGGTTATCCCGATTCTGCTTGGGTTCGGCTGCAATGTGCCAGGTATTCTGGCAACCCGTGTGTTAGACACCCGCCGCGAGCGGTTCATCGCCGCCACACTGATTTCCATCGGTGTGCCGTGTGCCTCTCTGCAAGCGATGATGTTCGGGTTGCTCGGTCCGTTCGGTGTCCGATATGTACTGCTTATCTACGGGATCCTGCTCCTGGTGTGGTTTGTGCTTGGTACCGCCCTACGTCTTACAAGTCGCGATTTCTTGCCCGAGATCATCCTAGAGATACCCCCCTACCGGCGTCCTGCCCTCGGGACGCTCTGGAAGAAGCTCGTCATGAGATTGCGCGGGTTTCTGTTCGAGGCGGTGCCGATCGTGCTCGTGGGCGTCGTCGTGATCGACCTCGTCTACATGAGCGGCGCATTCGATGTGATCGCGCGTATCACCGGGCCGTTGATGGATCGCTTGTTCGGTCTGCCTCCTGAAGCTGCGCTCGCGCTAGCGGTTGGCTTTCTTCGCAAGGACGTCGCAATCGGGATGCTTGCACCGCTCGGACTTCCGCCTCTGGCACTGGTGAAGGCCTCCGTTATGCTCGCGGTCACATTCCCGTGCATCGCGACGTACGCGGTGATGCTGCGCGAACTCGGCTGGCTCGACATGCTCAAGGCGACGGGGATCATGATCGCGGTCTCGATCGTCACCGGAATTGGCATGAACGTAGTGTTCTGAAGTCACGGAATGCGGGTGGAGCAGACCGGGGGAGAATGGGAGACGGGGACGTGAACGCGCAGCGCAGCCATCTATACGGTCCAGTTCCGTCGAGGCGTCTCGGGCGCTCGCTGGGCATCGACCTGGTGCCGTTCAAGACGTGCACGTATGACTGCGTGTACTGTCAGCTGGGGCGCACGACGCACAAAACGATGGAACGTCAGCACTACGTTCCGGTCGATGAGATCATGGCCCAGCTGCGCTGTCGTCTGCAGAGTATCGAGCGGCCGGACTACATCACGCTTGCCGGTTCGGGCGAACCGACGCTGAACGCGGGGATCGGTGATCTGATCGGCAGGATCAAGGAGTCGACCGACATACCGGTGGCTGTCCTGACGAATGGATCGCTGTTGTGGATGCGCGAGGTGGCGGACTCGCTGATGGGCGCCGACCTCGTCGTGCCCTCTCTCGACGCAGGCGATGCGGAGCTGTTCGAGCGTGTGAATCGGCCATGTGAAGGTATCTCATTCGGGGTGATGGTCGAGGGCATATCGGAATTCACGACGGCTTTCAGCGGTGAGGTCTGGCTTGAGGTGTTCCTTGTTGAGGGTGTGACGAGCGCCCCCGCCGAGGTGTCGAAGATCGCGGTTCTCGTGGAACGGATCCGGCCTGCCCGTACCCAACTGAATACAGCGTGGCGCCCGCCGGCCGAGGCGGATGTCCGGCCAGTCTCCGGCGAGGATCTGGAGAGGCTCAGCCTCCTTCTCCCAGGCACGGTCGACATCACGGCCGAGCGTACCGACAGCGCATCGACCGCCGGGGAGCGTTCGAGCGTGCGGGATGATGAGATCGTGAGTTTGGTCGAACGGCGTCCGTGTACTGCCGAGGACATTGCGACCGGACTGGGTATGCATGTCGCCGAAGTACTGAAGCGGTTGGATGTGTTGCGTGTCGGAGGTGCCGTCACGACGACGGTACGCGGGGACCGCACGTTCTACATTTCGGGGTAGTGAGGATCTGGAGGGGCGTTTGACGTGGATCGAATTCTGCTGTGGACGATCGGCTTCAGCATCATGGGCAGTATCGGTGCGGTGGCCGGCGCGGCGTTGATACTCCTGCTTCCGCCAAACGTACGGCGGATGCTTGTCCCGTGTCTGGTCAGCTACGCCACCGGAACGCTCCTTGGCGCCGCGTTCCTCGGCATGCTCCCCCGGGCTCTCGCGACGGCTGCCCCAGCCACGGTCATGGCCTGGGTCCTCGGTGGTATCGTCGGGTTCTTCGTGCTCGAGAAAGTCATGCGGTGGCGCCACTGTCACGACACCGAGTGCGAAGTCCATTCGCATGTCGGTCCGATGATCCTGATGGGCGACGCCTTTCACAACTTCTCTGACGGTGTGGTCATCGCCGCGGCGTTCCTGGTGTCCATACCGCTGGGCACTGTGAGCGCCCTCGCGGTGATCGCGCACGAGATACCTCAGGAGGTCGGGGACTTCGCCATACTGCTCGAAAGTGGCTATGACCGCACTAAGGCGCTTCTGCTGAACAGCCTGTCGGCCAGTGCGACGCTCCCCGGTGCACTTGTCGCACATTTCTGGCTCGGCGCTTCTCGCGCAGTAGTCCCGTACGCCCTTGCGCTATCCGCTGCAAGCTTCACCTACATCGCGCTGGCCGATCTCGTGCCGGGGCTGCATCGGAGGATCAGCGCATCTGGCTGGCTTCGACAGCTCGTGCTGCTGCTGGCGGGTATCGGCACCATCGCTCTGTTCCAGAGGCTGCGGTGAGTCCCTGCCGCCGCAGCCTCGTTACTGCAGCGGGTACCGCCCAGTCTGCTGATGGGCGGATGGTCAAGACGGATCCGGGTACTGGTCGATCGAGCACCCGTTTCTCGTGGCAAGTCTTACTGCCCGAAGCTCAATTGCGCGCCGACTTGGACTCCTCACCCACGAGCGCGGCCGCGATCCACATGCTCTCGAAGAAGACGAACGTGTTGAAGAGCGTCATGACGGTGATGGCCGCCATTGCGGCGAGACCCGCGGGCGCGAGCGGCTCGTGTCCTGCGCGCAGCGACTGCACGAGCAGGTAGAGCAGGCCGCCGAACAGCATCACTTCGGCGATCAGACCGAGGACGCCCACTTCGGCGGGAACCGACAACGGCATCTGGTGCCCGTCGGTGACGGGGTCGATGGTCACGCGCGAGTCCTCGTAGTCGGGATACGCTTCCCGGAAGGCCTGGATCCCCACGCCGGTGAGCGGCCGGTCGGCGAACATCTCGAGCGATACCTGAGCAAGGTAGACGCGGTCCATCGCCGACGCGTCGCTTTGGAAGTCGACGATCGACTCGGCGCGCGTATCCACGCCGGGTATCGCGAGCATCAGCGCGAGGACCAGCGCGAGCACCGCTGCGAAGGCCAGGCGGCCACGTCCGTGCCGGATGAGCAGCATCCCGAGCGCCAGCCCGCCGAAGACGATCCCCACGAGGGCGGCGCGCGAGTAAGAGACACCGATCCCGGCGAGGGCGAGCACTGCGGCAGCGATGTACGCCCACCGCATCGCCGGACGCCTGGTCGTCCATACGCGCTCGATGGCGAAGAGCGTCGAGAGCACCAGCAGGAGCGCCATGGTGTTGGGGTTGTCGAAGAAGGCCGAGGCGCGCACGGCCGAAGTCGCGTCGGCCACCGACTCCGTTGCGCGAAGGACCTCCAGCGGGAATCCGGTCACGAACGTCTGGCCGAGTGCGACCAGCGCTGAGAGTGTGCCTGCCGCGATCGTGGCGTCGTAGATGTCGGCCCGGCCCTCTTCCGCGCGGGCGGCACGCGATAGCAGGAAGTACGCGCCCACCAGGAACGCCAGGTGCAGGATCCCTACCAGCGACAGCGGCATGGAGTAGGTCAAGGGGACCGAGAGCGCGGCGCCTGCGAGGAACATCAGGACGCCGATGTCCCAGAGGCTGAGCGCACGCAGGTCGAGTCTCGGCCGCGGTTTCGAGAGCGGCCAGCGGACGGCGGCGCCGGCCACAACCGCTACGACCGTCACGCGCGCGACGCTGAGCGAGAAGGGTACGTGGGTGATGAAGCCGTACGCGTCGAGTGCCGAGCAGCCGATGAAGAGCACCACGCTGGCGCGCTCGTCGAGGAAGCAGAGTACGACCGCTGCGAGCGCGAAGGCTGCAAGCCCGACTTCGTAGCCTGCCCACTCGTGGGCCGATAGCGCGAAGGCGAACAGCGCCGCGAGGAGGACCCAGGCCCAGAGCAGCGGCTTTGGCAGCGCGGCAGAGCGGGTGCTCTCAGGTCGGGTGACGGGCTCGGGCACGCTCACTCCTCGGCGGGGGTCAGGACTCCCGTGATTGTAGCGCAGGGGCGGCACAGCCTGGCCCGAGGTGTTGACGGGCAGCAACGCCGAGCGTACGCTATCCCGTACGCGAAGGGAGTGCACATATGGCTAGCAACTACACCGCCACCGAGGCACGCAAGCAGCTCTACGGTCTTGTCGACCGCGTTCAGGAGACCCACGAGCCGGTGTGGATCACCGGCAAGCGGGGCAGCGCGGTGCTCGTGTCCGAGGACGACTGGCGCGCGGTCCAGGAGACGCTCCACCTCGTCTCAATCCCGGGCATGCGCGAGTCGATTCTCGAGGGGATGGCTACGCCGGTCGCCGGGCTTGCCGACGAGCTCGACTGGTGAGCTGGGGCCTCGTCTACACGAAGGCGGCGCAGAAGGATGCGAAGCGGCTGGCAGCCGCCGGACTTCGGCCCAGGGCCGAGGCGCTGCTCGCCGTGCTTGCCGAGGACCCGTACGCCCCGCCCTTCGAGAAGCTTGTGGGAGACCTGGCGGGTGCGTGTTCCCGGCGCATCACGATCCAGCACCGGCTGGTGTATCAGGTGCTGGATGAGGAGCACACGGTGAAGGTGCTTCGGATGTGGAGTCACTATGAGTGAGCGGCCCGCTCGGCCCTTCTCGCAAGCATCCCGGCTACTCCCACTCGGCTATACTGAGTGACCGGTCCGCACGCGGCGTTTCGAAGGACACGACTGGAGTCCCCATGCCTGACCTGGGCAACATCCCTCCCACCATCTGGTGGGAGGACGGCACCGTTCGCATGATCGACCAGAGCCGCCTTCCGCTCGTGGGCGACCTGCTCGTCTGCAACTCCTTCGAGGGGGTGTGCACGGCTATCTCCGGCATGGCGGTTCGCGGCGCGCCGGCGCTCGGTGTGGCGGCCGCTCTCGGTGTGGCGCTGTGGTCGGAGACCGCCGGTGCCGGGATCGACGACTTGCGCTACTACCTCGATGAGCTTGACCGAGTGGCCGACGAGATCGCCACCACGCGACCCACGGCCGTGAACCTCAAGTGGGGCGCCGAGCGAATGAAGCGCTTCGCGCGAGAAAACTCCGACGTCGGCCTCGACGCGCTGCGGCCATTGGTGCTGCAGGAGGCTCTCGCCATCCGCACCGAGGACGAGGAGCGCAACCGGTCGCTTGGCGCCCACGGAGCGGCGCTCATCGAGTCCGGCTCGCGTGTGCTCACGCACTGCAACGCCGGCTCGCTCGCCACGGCGTACTTCGGCACCGCGCTCGGCGTCATCTTCAGCGCGCACGCCGAAGGCAAGATCGTCCAGGTGTGGGTTGACGAGACGCGTCCGGTTCTCCAGGGCGCGCGTCTCACAGCGTGGGAGCTCCGGATGGCGGGCGTGCCCTGCAAGCTCATCTGCGACAACATGGCAGCCGCCGTCATGCGCCAGGGGCTTGTGGATGCCGTGATAGTCGGTGCCGACCGTATAGCCGCCAACGGCGACGTGGCCAACAAGATCGGCACCTACAGCCTTGCGGTGCTCTGCAAGGAGCACGGGATCCCGTTCTACGTCGCGGCACCGTCCTCCACGATGGACCTCACGCTGGTTTCCGGCGATGGCATCGAGATCGAGGAACGCGACGAGCGCGAGGTGACCGGCGTGACGGTCTCCGGCGTGATCGAGCCGCGCACGTCGATCGAGACCAAGGCGCTCGACGCTCTCACCGAGGCGGGGCCGTACCCGCTCGGCATGACCAAAGGTCATCAGATGGAGCTCTCCCGCAAGGGCGGAGCGTACCAGTTCGATGCCTGGCTGCGCGTTGCGCCGCCGAACGTCGAGGTCTACAACCCGGCGTTCGATGTGACGCCTGCGGAGTACGTGACTGCGATCGTCACCGAGCGAGGCATCGCTCGCGCGCCATACGGCATCTCGCTCGCCGAGCTCTGCAGCGGCACGGGCGCCATCCACGAGCTCGGCTAGGGACACCCTGTGGAGATGGGCGGCCTCATCGGAGTGATCGCTAGCGTCCTCGGCATGGTGGCGCTCGGTGTTGTGCTGCGCGTGAGCGGGCTGCTCAAGGCCGAGGATGCGCGACCGCTCAACACCGTGCTCATGTACGTCGGCATGCCTGCTCTCATCTTCACGACCGTGCGCCGGGAAGCGCTCGATCCGTCGCTGGCGCTCGTGCCGGGAATCGGTTGGGCGGTAGCGATAGGCGGTCTCGCGCTCGCGTGGCTTCTAGCGCGGATGCTGAAACTGGAGGGGCCCACAGCTGGTGCCTTCATACTGCTCGCCGCGTTCGGCAACACCGGGTACATCGGGTATCCGATCGCGTCAGCGATGCTGGGGGATCCGGGCCTGGTGCGCGCGATCTTCTCGGACATCTTCGGCAACACCGCCGCGGTGATCTCGGTAGGCACGCTGCTGGTGAGCCGCTACGGGCGTCGCGAGGTGAAGGTGAGCCCCATTCGGGAGATTCTGACCTTCCCGCCGTTCTTGGGGCTTGCCGCCGCGCTGGTGCTGCGTTCGGTTGCGATTCCGGTTCTGGTGACGGATTGGTTAGGGGCCCTCGGTAAGCTGGTCGTGCCGTTGGTGATGATCTCGGTGGGCCTCACACTCAAGCCGAAGGCGATCCGCGGGCATCTGGCGCACGTCTCGGCCGTGGCAGCGGTGAAGCTGGTAGTGCTGCCGCTGCTGGCGCTAGGACTGGGTACGCTTCTGGTGCTCGATGAAGCGTCCCTTCGGGTCGTGGTGCTGGAGGCGGGCGTGCCGTCGATGATGCTTGCGATGATCATGGGCATCCGTTTCGAGCTCGATGTGGATTTCATCGCCTCGGCTATCTTGCTGACCACTGTGGGGGCCGTGGTGACTATTCCGCTCTTCCAGCTGCTAATCGGCTGAGCGCGGCGGGCTCCCTGAAAGGGGGCCCTTTGAGCGCGCTTCTCGACTTCATCTTCCCGCCGCGTTGCGCGGGATGCGACCGTCCGGGCACGTTGCTGTGCGAGTCGTGCCGCGAGGCCGTCCCGCAGATCGATCCGTCGTCGGCGTGCGTGCGATGTGGGGCGCCGATGGAAGGCGCGCGCTGTGCCGAATGCAGCGGCAGCGTGTTCGCATTCTCCTCGGCCCGCTGCGCGGCGCTTCTGGAGCCGCCCGTCTCCCGCGCGGTGGTGGTGCTCAAGGACGGCGGGGAGCGCCGCTACGCGCATGTCCTCGCAGAGTTACTGGCCGAGTGTGGCGATGGCTGGCTTCAGGCCGGAGACGTGCTGGTACCCGTGCCGGCATCACCCGCGGCGGTTCGTCGCCGGGGCTTCGATCACGCCGCGGACATCGCG
>JAFGNP010000031.1 GCA_016926975.1 Coriobacteriia bacterium
CCATGGCAGCCATCGCAGAACGTGGCCTTCACGTGGCATGTGGCGCAGTAGTCCACGTCCTGGACAGGCACGACAGGGAGGACATCGGGGTCCTCTTCGTGGCCGCCCTCGTGGCCCTCCTCTTCGTGACCCTCGGCCTCGTGCTCGCCCTCGGCACCTTCCACGGCGCTCTCATAGGGCTCCCCGTGCGCAACCGGACGGATGATGTTCTCCGCCGGTCGGCCCGTGTAGTGATCGACTCCCATCATCGCGAGATCCGCGTGACCTGTCGGGTAGAAGCCAGCCTCGTTGTGGTTAGAGGGCTTCAGCACGAAGTCGGCGGGGTGGCATACGGAGCAGGTCCCGGGAGCCTTGAACTCGGCGCCCGAAGGCGATTCATCGGTCAGAGTATGGCACCGGAAACAAGCGGTCATCGTCATGAAGTCGGCGTGATATGCTGCGCGGTCACCCGTGACCGGATTGACCGTCATGATCTCGATGTTGTCCTCGGGATGCCCGACACGGTTGTGACACGCCGTGCAGTGGATCTCCCGATCGGTGTGCGCGTTGTGGTTGATGATGATGCCTTCACTCGGAGTTATTGTACGGTTCTCCAGGGTGTGGCACTGAGTGCAGTGGTCGTCGGAGAACCCGGCGAACTTGCTCTGGTTCAGAGCCAGGTGGCTCGTGGCGTTGAGCGGCAGCGCGTAGGTGGTGGTGGCCAACTCGTAGCCGCCGATGACACCCGCTTCAACCTTGCGATACGCGAAGCTCAACGGATCGGCGCTCACCGGCTCGTGGCACGTCAGGCACGACACCTTGTTATGCGCGCCATTGCCGTACGCGGCGACCGCGTCACCCTGTACCGAGTGACAGAAGGTCCCACAGAACCAGTACGTGGACGACCCGCCGAACGCGACGAGAACGAAGGCCACGAGCCCCAGAAGGACGACACCAACCCAGATGATGAACCGGGGCCGCTGCACGGGGTCTTTGAACCCCGCAATCAACTTCCCCATCTTCTTCTTCTCTTTCGGCCCCTTCGCCATGCGCACCCTCTCCTCGCCAACGTCCCGGAGTCATTCTGCATAGCACGATGACAGCCCCCTCGACCGTCTTCGTCAGAACGATAGCCGAACCCCTGCGAACCGACAATACGTGTGCTCGAATATCGCCGAGGCTCTTCCAATCACGCTATTCGGCAGGACCGAACCCATTCCTGCACGAATTCCTGCACGACACTGGAGTTCAGTCCAGCCCCAGCGTCAAAGACACCTCTACCGGAGCTCCCAGGGGCAGCGCGGCAACTCCCACCGCCTCACGAGCGTGCCGCCCCTGCTCACCGAACGCCTCTCTCATCACCGCGCTGGCGCCGTCGATGACCGCGGGCTGTGCGGTGAATCCCGGCGCGGATGCGACGTAACCCACCAGTTTCGCGACGCCGACGACCCTCTCCAGCTCGCAGACCGTGGATGCGGCCGCCAGCGCGTTGAGGGCGCACTGGGCGGCACACCGGGCCGCAAGCTCAAGATCCACATCTTCGCCGAGAACACCTTCGGCCAGCAGCTCTCCACCGAGCATCGGCAACTGTCCCGACGTGAACACCATATCGCCGATCCTCACCGCCGGAACGTATGCGCCCAATGCGATCGGAGCAGCAGGTATCTCGAATCCCGCGGCCAGGAGCCTCGATGCGACCTTCCCGTACATCAGCGTCGCGCCAGTGAGTCGGCAAGGCCCGTGAGGTCGACTATCGCGGATGTGATCTTGCGAGAAGCCTCGGCCGCCTGCTGCGACACCAGCGAGACCTCGCGCATCGCTATGACGACCTGGTCGGAGGCTGTACGTTGCTGTTGTGTGGCGATCGATATCTGCTTGGCGGCGTCCGTCGTCTGCTCCACCTGGGAGACGATGCGCTCGAGCGCTGTCGCAGTATGGCTTGCGAGCACTTGGCCCTCGGCCACCCGCTTGGCGGACTTCTCCGTCTGCATTATGAGCGCCGATGTGGATGTCTGGATCTCCCGAACGACCCGGTCGATCTCACTCGTCGATTCGGTCACCGAATCGGCCAGCTTGCGTATCTCCTCGGCCACCACAGAGAAGCCCTTGCCGGCATCGCCGGCACGGGCAGCCTCTATCGCCGCGTTGAGTGCGAGGATCTTCGTCTGCTCGGCGATCTCATCGATGATAGACAGCACGCGCCCGATCTCCTGACTGCGCTCGCCAAGGGCAAGGATCCGGTCCGAGGACTGCATGGTCGTCTCGCGGATCTCTTCTATGCCTGCCGCCGTAGCCGCTACCGAGCTCATGCCCTCTTCGGCGCTGCCGAGCGTGCTCTCAGCGATGCGCACCACGGCCTCCGAGTTGTCGGCGATCTGGCTCGAGGTCTGCGCCAGTTCCTCCAGCGTCGCCGATGTCTCACTCACCGATGCAGCCTGTTGGGAAGCGCCCAGCGCCTGCTGTTCTGTGGCCGCCAGCACTTCGGCGCTCACTGCCCTGATGTTCTCGTTCGCAGCTCGGATCTGATCCAGCATGGTGGCCGCAGCCGCGAACACGCGCCCGATCTCCGCCGAGACGGCATCCTGCCCGCTGACACTCGAAGGACTGAAGCCTAGGACCTCCGTCGCGTCACGCAGCACGCCGGTCAGCGTGCGCTCGACTGCTCGCTGGGTGAGTACCTCGCACGCAAAACCGACACCGACTCCTGCCGCTATCGACATCACCCAGAACAACGCGAGGGCTAGAGAACTCTTCGGCTCCACCATCAGAGTCGCCACCACCGGGAACACCGCTCCGACAGCCGCGCCGATCGCCAAGACCGCGCGCGTGGGCCGGCCGTCGCCCTTGCCTGAATCCTTCTTGCCGACCATGTGTCCTGCTCTCCTGCGGAGGGGCTCCCGTTCGTCCGAGCACAATCCTAACAGCACCTGACCGTTGTGTGTGAGCACGCGAGATTCGCATCCTAGCGGCACGACCTGGTTGGAGAAGAGCACGAAGCGCCTATTGCAACTGATACCCTCTGGGGTATAACATGTTCGCACGTCCCCAGTTTCGACGGTGAGCCCCCATGCAGAGAGTGACCATAGACACAACGACCTGCGACCGGCTGCCTGCGTGCCAGGCTATGAGAGCATGCCCTCGAGGTGCGATACGCCCTGTCGAGGGTGGAGTCTACCCGGGCTCGAACGGGTACGCTATCGATGAGACGCGCTGCACGGGATGCGCGGTGTGCGTGCTACGCTGCCCGAGTGGTGCCATACGACTGGCATAGGAGACCTGTATGCCCGAGCCGACCATCAACATCGAGGTATTCGACTTCCCCGCTGAGACGACCTGCTTCAGCGGTGGATGAGGACCTGCCTGGTCTCCGGAGGAGATCACGGCGATCGTCAGGGCTGAGATCGAGCATCGCTTCGGACAGCGTGCGCGGATCGCTTACCATGACACCAGCAAGCCAGAGGTTGTTGCCGCACACGGAGACATGGTCGCCCTGATACAAGAGCAGGGCCTCGTCTATCCGGTGACCGTCATCGATGGCGTACCGGTCCACGACGGCGCCGTCTCCTATCCAGCTATCCTGCGAGCTGTACAGTCAAGGGTGGAGCCTTCCTGAGATCAGTCTCACGCCCCGGCCTCCACGAATGCATCGAATCCCCTCAGAGGTGATGCCGGTCGAGTAGACTGGCACCGTGTCATCATCCTTACGAGCGAGGACAGCCTTCGGCCATGACTGACGGCAACGAGCGAAGACCCGGCGCCCGCAAGCAGACCGGAACCACCGCCACAGCAGCGGTCGTAGGGCTGTTCGCCACTTGGCGGCATCTGGTCACCGCCCTGGTGGAGATGTGCGCCGCACCGGTCCGGGCACTGATAGTCGGAGTCCGAGGCCTGTTCAGGTACTGGAACCGGTCGCTGGATTCTCACGTCGACTCCGCAACCCCACGAACGCTCGAGTTGGTCGATGACATCGCTGTCGCTCCGAAGACCGTAGCCAGGGGCCTTCTCCCGACCCTGCGGCGCGTCATTGGGTCGGCTGCGGTATTCCTCTCGCGATTCCCACGTGCTCTGGCTGTCGCATGGAAGAGCTGGATGGGGCAATGGACGTTGTCCCTCACTTATCACGCGGATCCGGCCGCCTCCTGGAGCGCAGAAGGTGGCCGCCGTGCAGACGCAGCAGCGGCAGTAGGCGCGAGCTTCTTCTTGTCCGGCCTCATGATCGCCGGCCTGCTCGCCACGACGACCCGGGGGATGCTGACGTCCGGCCTTGCCCTGATAGCCACGGAGATCCTCTGGGCCGCCGCCCGGTTCGCAATCATCATTATGCTCGTACCGAGAACGGCGACCCCTCGAGCGAGACTCCTCCGGGTCTTCCTCGCGGGACTGGCGCCGTACGCATTCGGCGCAACGACCCTTCTGCGGATCGCCTCTCTTGTGCTCTCGGCCATCCTGACCAGCCGCGGGCTTATCGGTGTAGGAGTGCAGGTACGAGATGTCCGCTCGGCAATCTGCTGGTCCTTTGGAGGACAGGCCTGCTTCGTCGCAGCCAGCTGGCTTGCGCGCGGAGGCCTAGTGCTTCTAGTCGGAAGCTAGATCAGGGCCGGCCCACGCTCGGCCGAACTGGGCCATTCGGAAAGCACTATCCCACCGATCACGAGCGCTGCACCGGCCGACTGCGCAAGCGACAACCTCTCCCCCAGCAGCAGTATTGCGAGAAGGATGGTGAAGACCGGCTCCATCGTGGAGACGAGCGCAGCCTGAGGTGCGCCGAGCACGCGCACGCCGCCGAGGAACAGCAGCACGGCCAGGAAGGTCGGCAGCACCACGATCGCAGCTAGCAGGCCCCACAGGGCCGGCGTCAGTCCGACAGGCGACAGCTGCTCTCCGGTCACTGATGCGAGCACGCCGATACCGAGTGCCGACAGTGCGAAAGTGTAGGCCATGAGCACAAGCCGCGGCCGATCCGCGACGAGCCGTTCCGAGAGCAGTGTGAAGAGCGCGTAGCCCAGCGCAGCCCCCAGAGCGAACACGACCCCGAGCGTATTCACGACGACTTCCGAATCGAGGATGCCGACGGCTAGAGCGCACCCCAAAAATGTCAGCACGATCGCCATGACCCGTTTGAGCCCTATCCTCTCGCGTCCGAGGATCGCTCCGAGAACAGCCACGATAGCCGGGTATGCGTAGAGAAGCACGGTGACGATCGACGCGGATGCATGCTGGAGCGCAAAGAAGAAGCATATCGAGGCAGCCCCGTAGCCGGTGAGAGATAGCGCAGCATAGCGCGGAACGTCACGCAGCCCCGACAACAGCGCACGGCGCTGACGGACCAGCAAATAGCCGCCTAGAAGAGTTGCCGCTATAGTGAAGCGCCAAACCAGCAACGGCAGAGGACGAGCCCCCTCGGCGTAGGCAAGGCGCGTCAGTACGGCCAGGGTGGCGAAACACGCTGACGAAGTGATGACGGCAACCAACGCGGCTTTCCGTTGCATCAGCTCTCCGTGATCAGGGGGGTTACAGAGACGGCAGGGCAACGCTGGCAGAGCCTTCCCGACAAGTCAACGAGGAGCACTCGGACGTGACGAAGACCGGCCGGATCCGCACGGCATCTGTGATAGGGGCTGTCGCATGGATGGCCCTGATCTACCGGCTGTCGGCCTTGCCGGGCTCAACCGTACCGGGACGCTTCACGACTATAGGGCACTTCGGGCTATACGCTGTACTTGGCGGGCTCTACCTGCTCTCCCTTCCGCAGACCTCCCGCCCCTGGCACGCCGCCATGATCGCCGTGTTGCTCGCATCTCTTTACGGGCTGACAGACGAGTTTCACCAGTCTTTCGTCCCAGGCAGAATGCCCGATGTCACCGACTGGATAGTCGACACTGTAGGCGCGTTAGCGGCCGTATCGATCGTTCAGCTGGCTCGCATGCGCGCGGCGCTCCGCGCCTGAGCAGGATACCGAGCATGGTATAATTGCGTTTTGTAAATCAGGTATCTACTCTCCTACTGAGGACCCCGGAGGTCCGTCCGATGATCAAGCGCGTCGCACTGGTAACGCCCCCGTATCACTCAGGCGTGGTGGAAACCGCCGGCACCTGGCCGAACGTGGCCTTCGTGTACCTGGCCGGAGCCCTGCGCGAAGCCGGATACGAACCGGTCATCTACGATGCTATGACCAGGTATGACACTCTCGATGAGATCGGTGACGAACTCGAGCGGATCTCTCCGGATGTCGTGCTGACAACTGCATACACGTCCTCGTACCCCAAGGGCGCAGAGCTGCTGCGCCTGGCAAAAAGCAGACTCCCGGGCGTGATAACCGGCATCGGCGGCGTGCACACGCATTTCATGTACGAGGAAGTCCTTACCAAGGACGGTGACGCAGTCGACTTCGTATTCCGGGGTGAGGGCGAGATCACTCTGCCGGAGCTACTGCGCTGCCTCGATTCCGGAGGAGATCCCGCAACGATCGCCGGCATTGCTTTCGCGCATGACGGGAAGGTCGTCGTCACTCCCAACCGCCCGTTCCTCGCCAGTCTGGACAACCTCCCTATGGCGTGGGACCTGATCGACTGGAGTCTCTACACGTTCTACCCGCTTCCTGACACCAACCTGGTCATACTGTCCACATCACGCGGATGCGACCAGAAGTGCACCTTCTGCAGCCAGCAGACCTTCTGGCAGCAGACTTGGCGAGCACGCTCGCCCGAGGACCTCGTCAATGAGATGCAGATGCTCAAGGAGAAGTATGGCGTGGGCGTCGTCATGTTCTCCGACGAGACACCGACGCTCGATGCCGAGCGCTGGAGGGCGATCCTCGACCTGTTGATCGAGCGGGACCTGGGAATGCACATCCTCATGGAAACGCGCGTGGACGACATCTTGCGCGACGAAGACATCCTCCCGCTTTACGTCAAAGCTGGTGTGCACCACATATACGTCGGCGTGGAACGCACGGACCAGGCGTCGCTCGACTTGTTCAAGAAGAACACGAAGGTCGAGATGGGGAAGCGAGCCATCGACCTGATCAAGTCGCACGGCATGATCTCTGAGACGAGTCTCGTGCTCGGTCTGCCCCAGGACACCGCAGAATCCCTCGAAGCCACTTTCAAGCTGGCACAGCATTACGACTCGGACCTGACGTTCTTCCTCACCATCTCCCCCTGGCCCTACTCCGACATCTACCCGGAGCTGGAACCCTACATCGAGAGCTTCGACTACGAGGACTACAATCTGGTCAAAGCGGTTGTGAAGCCCGTATCGATGACACGTGACGAGCTGCAGGCGATCGTTATCGACTGCTACCGGCGGTTCTACATGGGCAAACTGAAGCGTATCGGCAGCATGACCAAAGAGAAGCGCGACTACTTCATCGTCACGATGAAGCTTCTGATGGAGAACTCCTACCTAAAGCAGTACATGGGCGGGCTCGGTGCCATGCCGGCCGAAGTGAATGAAGTCCTGAAGAAGTGGTTATAGGCCACAGCCCGGAGTTGTCCGTACCTCTCGTGCTTGCGTTGCCGATCAGTAGATGCCGGTCTGCGCAGCCTGCTCGGGAGTCACACCGAGATTCCTGACCTTGATCTTGAAGTCGTGGGCGTTCGCCGCCATGGCGGTAGCATCCTCCAGGGTGATCCGACCATCCGAGTACAGTTTCAGCAGACTCTGATCGAAGGTCTGCATCCCGTAGTACTCGCCCTCTTCCATGGCGTCGCGGATCATGTAGGTTTTATCCGGATCCATGATGTACTCGCGAATGGTGCCGGTCATTACCATCACTTCAACAGCAGGGACCAGCCCTCCGTTGATTGACGGGATCAAGCGCATCGAGATGATCCCCTTCAGCGTCGAGGCGAGCATGAGCCGTGTCTGCTTCTGCTGGTAGGGCGGGAAGAAGTCGATGATCCGGTTGATGGTCTCCGTCGCATCTATCGTATGCAGCGTCGAAAGAACCAGGTTGCCGATCTCCGCTGCGGTCAACGCCGCGGACACCGTTTCGTGATCGCGCATCTCACCGATCAACACGATGTCGGGATCCTGGCGGACGACATGCCTCAAAGCATCGGCGTAGCTTTCGGTGTCTATCCCGATCTCACGCTGGTTGATGATGCACTTGTCGTCTTGGTGGAGGACCTCGATCGGGTCCTCGATAGTGACGATATGACCCTCGCGCGTCCGGTTTATGTGGTCGATCATCGCCGCGAGAGTCGTCGTCTTGCCGGAACCCGCAGTACCGGTGACGAGAACCAGGCCGCGCGGTTCCTCGGCCAAGCGCCTGACCACCGGAGGCAACCCGAGATTCTCGATCCCGGCTCGCTCCGTGATCACGCGGCGAAGCGCCATCCCCACACTTCCCCGCTGGTGGAAGACGTTCACCCGGAACCTGCCGACACCGGGAAGCGAGTACGCGAAGTCGAGTTCGCGGTGATTCTCGAAAGACGTCTTCTGCCGGTCATCCATCATCGACTTGGCAAGCGTAGCGGTTGCATCGGACGTCAAGACCGGCAGATCACGCAATACCACCAGATTACCGTTCAGTCGGACAGCCGGCGGGCTGCCTACCTTCAAGTGCAGGTCGGAGCTGCCATTCTCGACCATCATCTTGAGAAGTCCGTCGATCTCGGCCATCGAACGCCCGCCTTCAGTAGGAGCCCACATGGAGATTCTCGACGTGCAATGCGCCAGGCTTTAGCCTGCCACCCGAACAGTTTACTCCACGGTCCCGCGCCAGTCAGTGACTCAGGCTGTGCGAAGACTCGGACGGGTCCACCCTGCTATCGCAACCAACCCTATGAAACCGGCGACAAGCAGGATGGAAGGCGACAAGCCCACGCCCTCTATCAGCGCGCCCGCTCCGACGAGCCCGATAACGGAGAGTATCCGACCCAACGTCTGCTTGGCAGCGAACGCACGTCCACGCATCGAAGGCGCCGAGGCGGTCTGCACAACCGTGGCCATCGGCACGTAGAAGAACATGTTCGCTACTCCCATGAGCACGAACAGCGGAATAGTCCAGGCGACCGACGGCATGGCCGCGGATGCCGCAAGAAGGACCGCGAAGACCATCAGGCCCCACAGGATCTTGCGCGTGGCTCCTCCGGGACCCGCCCAGCTGATAGCGACGCTTCCCAGCAACAGGCCTACCGTGATCGCACCGTCCAGCGCGGCAAGCCCCGGTGCGCCGGCCGCGAAGCGGTCAAGCGCCATGACGTAGATGAAAGTGACCGAGGCCGCAACGCCAGCCATGGCTATCGAGTAGATCGGCAGCAAGTCACGCAAGACCTCGTGGCGGACGATGTAGCGAAGCCCTTCGAACACGTCCAAGAGCACACCTCGAGCACCCTCCGTCTGGGGCGAGATCGAAGCAGACCTGTGACTAATCTTCATGATGAATACTGCGGAGAACAGGAAGGTCACAGCGTCGAAGTAGAAAGCGATCCGGTAACCGACGCTCGCAACCAGCCCTGCAGCGAACGCGAGTCCGACAAGCTCGGCCGCGGACACTGTAGCGTTGTCCAAGGAGTTGGCCGCCATGAGATCGTCCGGACCGACCAATTCCGGGATCAGCGACAGCTTCGCCGGCTCGAAGAACAGCGCAACGGACGCCACTGCCAGAGCGATCGCGTAGACGCCTGCCAGGCTGTACTCGGCCACGAACGGCACGGCCATCACCAGGGCGGCGCGAGCCACGTCCGCGGCGATCATCGTCCGCCGCTTGTCGAACCGGTCTACATAGGCGCCTGCGATCATGCCGAACAGCGCTGCCGGAAGCATGGAGATGGCGAGTACGATACCCATCTGCAACTCGGAACCGGTGGCCTCGTAGACCAGGATGCCCAGTGCTATCTGGTCTACCTTGTCGCCCATGACGGAGATGAGCTGACCCAGCCACAGACGCCGGTAGTCAGCCGAGCGCAAAGGTTCCAGTGGCCGACTGAGCAGCACCCCTACCCCCGTCCCGTGGAAGCCCCGTCAGAGGTGATGCTACGGCCTGCAGGCCCCGACGTAGTCACTCCGAGAGTCCAGGCTGGTGACCTTGACCACATCGCCGGTGTTCGGCGCATGCACGAAGTTGCCTCCACCTATGTAGATTCCTACATGATGTATGCCGCTCCTGCCGAAGAAGACCAGGTCACCGGGCTCCAGATTCTCCCTGGAAACACGCTGCCCTTCGCTGATCTGAGCAGCAGAGCTGTGAGGCAGGCTCACACCGATCTGTGCGTAACACCACATGGTGAAGCCGCTGCAGTCGAACGCATCGGGGCCGGAGGCTGCCCAACGATAAGGCGCACCAAGCTTCGAGAGGGCGATCTTCACGACCTCCGAACGCGGAGCATTCGTGGGGTTGCCGTAATCCGTGCTCGGACGAGCCTTCGCCTTCGCGGCAGCCGCAGCCGCCGCTGCCCGACGGGCCGCCTCTTCCTCCTCCTGGCGGCGTATCTCAGCGATCTCCGCTTCGATGCCGGAGAGGAGATTCTGCCGCTCGCCGAGTTGGGCCTCTATGCCCTTCTTGCGCGCATCCATAGTGTCTGCGTGGGCCCGGGCCTCGGCCTGCTGCACCGCCAACTGCTCCTGCACGACTTGAAGATCGGCCCGCGTCTTCTTGAGATCGGCGACCCTTACGGCATCGTTGTCGTTCATGTCTTGAAGCAGGTCCCAGGTCGCGGCGAACTCCTCGAACGAGGAAGCGCCGAGCAGGACCTCCAGCGCGCCGAGCGGACCCTGCCTGTACATGCCGACGACACGCGTGGACAAGTTCGATTCGAGGACATCCTGGCGTGCGGTGAGTTCGGTTGCCCGCGCCTGGTTAGCCTCGACTTCCTTGGTCACCGCTTCGTAGGCAGACCGCGCGACGTTGTACTCCTCGGCTGCGATCTCAAGTTGCTCGTCCAGAGCGTCTATCTGCGCTTTGACCTGAGCAGCCTGCGAGCGCTTGTCGTCTATGGGCGCGCCGAATGCGGGCGACGACGCCCCAACAAGCAGTCCGATGATTAGAAGCGGGCCCAAGGCCCGCAGGATGGTGCTCTTCAGGCTTCTCGCCTCCTCGTGCGCTCCACGGTGGCCGAGCAGCCCGGCTATGGTAACACAGAGCCAGCTCTTCCGGACAGCACCGCGCACACGCCGTCGAGCACGCGCACAGCGATTCCCTGCATGCCATGCTCGGTGCGAGACACCATGTCCGGCAGCACTACGATGGCCTCCTGTGCCCGAGGAGCCGCCTCGAAAGCAGCTATGAAACGGCCTTCAGACCGGCAATCCGGCCCCATCACGATGACGGGCGTCCTGCCTGCCGCTTCTTGCGGCGCACCGCAGACCAGGCTCAGCACCAAAGCCCCAGTCGAAGAACCACCTTCAGCTGACAGGCTGACGTTCGCGCCAGCCTCAGTCGCCCGTGCGAGATTCACGACTCTTTCCGCCACCGCACATGCGCATTCGCCCGTACACTCCAGAACGACCCGTGCGCCGCGCAGGACCTCGGCAGCGCGCGCAGGAGCGGGCACCAGCGCCACGGGCGATGCAGGATCCTTCCCGTGCCACACGTGGCGCAAGCGCTCCATCGCCCGGATAGTCTCGGGCCCGGCGATACCGTCGACGGGAAGGCCGACGTTGGCCTGGAACTCGCCGACCGCGCGCTCGGTGAACGCACCGAAGATGCCGTCCGGTCCGCCGCAGGCGAAGCCCAGAACGTTGAGCGCTCCCTGAAGAGCTCTCACATCCGCCCCGTGAAGATACGGTAGCTTCAAGTAGAGCAGCCTATCTCCAAGGCGAAAGGTCGCATCGACCAGTGCGGCCCACGTCTCGTCGCCTACCACGCCGTCCTCGTCGAGTTCGTGCTCATGCTGGAACTCGCGAACAGCGGTCAGAGTGCTGCCGAGGAAGACCCCATCCACTCCTGTGGGACCGAGATCGAAACCGAGCATGAGCAAACGTTTCTGCACGTCCTCGACAGCAGAACCACGATCGCCCTGGACGATGGGCTGGACCACTCCGACTCCGATCCGCTACCCGAGTAAGACGGGAACCTAGTATCCGTGTCGCTCCCGAAACCGGGCGACATTCGTACGCACGTGACTCTGGTGGTTGTCCACGCGCCTCATGAACAGGTCGATCTCGTACCCCAGAGCTACATCTCCGACGAAACGATAGCGCCGCTCCGTGCGATCGAAATCAAGTACGAAGGAATCCGACAGCACGGAGAGCACCGAATGGATGTCTGCGAAGGAGAACCCGGTCTTCGCCTCGACATAGTCCTCGCTAAGCCACTCCCGTTCGCGACTTCCAAACAGCGCGAGTATCTCGCGCAGAACACACTCGGTGTGATCATCCGATGACAGCTTCTCAAGCGCCCGGCTGAGACTCACGGATGAAACCCCTTAACGTGTTGAGTCGCACGGTGAACCATGCCCATTCTACCCGCCTGCCTCAGGTCGCCACAACCACCTGGTTCTTGCCCGCACGCTTCGCCTGGTACATGGCCTGATCCGCCGCCTCGACGAGGGCAGCAGCCGTGCTGGCGTTCGCCGGATAGTTGGCTACACCCAGAGACACCGTCTGGGGCACGGACTCGCCCTTCTCGTCCAACACGTGCGGGTACTTCTCCGTGCCCGCCCGTATTCGCTCAGCGACCGAGAATGCGCCGACAATGTCCGTCTCGGGGAGCAGGATCACGAACTCCTCACCACCGTAGCGCGCAGCTACATCGATTTCCCGCAGGTTCTCGCGAATGATCGAGCTGACCGCCTGAAGGACCGTGTCGCCTCTGGGGTGGCCGTACCGGTCGTTGAACTTCTTGAAGTCATCGATATCCAGCATGATTAACGACATCTGATGCTCGAAGCGAAGACACCGCTCCATCTCCTCATCAAGACGCTGGTGGATGTAGCCGTGGTTGTAGAGATCGGTCAGCCTGTCCGTGACAGACAAACGCTGCAACTCCCCGTGCAACAGGGCGTTCTGGAGAGCCAGCGAAGACTGATTGGCAATCACCTGCAGTCTGTCGCGCTCGGCATTGGTCAGATCGCGGTAGGTCGCCGATGCGACCATCAGCACACCAATCACGGAGTCCCCGGACCGCAGGGGAATGGCCGCCTGCGACCGAATCTCTTCGGGACGCAGAAACCACGCTGCCAGTTCGGAGTTCGGATCCACGTCGTTTTGCTGGACGAAACCGTCCCTGAACGCCGTCCCGATGATCGTCTCGGACACGGGGATGATGGCCCGAAAACTGTCCTCCGGACGACCCTGGCTCGAGCACAGACGAAGTGTCCAGTCATCCTGGGAGAACAGGTACACTGCCGAGATCTCAGCGCCCAGTATGCCGTTGGCCCCGTCGACGATCAGACTCGCTACGTCATCTATGGAGCTGAAGGTCGTGAGCGCCTTGAAGAACTCGTGAGTGAAGAAGATCTCCGCAAGACGCCCTTCGAGTTCCTCGTTCGCCTTCTCGAGGGCCTCCTTGCTCGACTGCAGACGACGCTCATGACTTCGGATCTTGTCGTACGCGACCTGCAGCTCCACGAAGATCTTCTCCTGCTCCTCGCTGCGCTTCTTAGCGATAAGCAGGTCCCACACGAGTTCGGCCCCACTGCCGGTGACGACAGCCACCCCACTCAGCCGTTCGGTCTCCAGCGAATCGCGAATCGACGATTCCTCCGACAGATCGAGAATCAGATCCAGCCCGGCGATCTGCGACAGTTCCGACAGTTCCGTGGTGGTGAAGATGCCCATATCGTCCGCCAAACGCAGTGCAGGCGCCGAACGGGTCGTGTCGTAAACGGCGACGACCGAGAGGTTGTCGATGTCGCTCAACAGCCGAAGGACCGAGGTCGCTTTGAGACCTCCCCCGGCTATGGCTATGCTGATATGCCCCCTGCGAGCAGGTGTTACAGTACCCGCCCCCGCGCGTTCCTCCATCTACACCCTCTCCGGGCTCATGAAATCCGACAGAGCCTACAGGTCCTTTATGCCATACCGGTAGCTTCGCACTACCACAAGTCCAGTATCCAAATGCAACTCCATGGTACGCGCATGCGCTCCGCCTGTATCTTCGGCAACCAGCGGTATCCGCAGTAGTGCCAACTGGCGCTTGACTTCAAGCACGTTTCTCTCCCCAACGCTCATAGCTCCGCTCTCGCCGCCGAACATGACGGAACCTCCGGCGATCTTCGCAACAAGGCGACGCGTTCTCGATCCGCTCAACAGCTCCTCTGCGATTTTCGGAATGGCGACTGTGGCAAACCGGTCCACCAACCCTTCCATATGGGTGTTCGTGGGCGAAGGAAGCATGATGTGGCCCATCCCCCCGCGATGAGCGAACGCGTCCCACAGAGTGACTCCCACGCAAGAACCGAGAGCAGGTGTGACCAGGATCTTCGGACGCTCGGCCACCGCGATCTCGCCGGTTGCCACGAGCACCGTGTTCTCGTCAGGCTGGGCCCAGTGGCCCCCGATGTCAGCAGCTCCGATCATCGATCACACGACGCCCAGGCGGCCAAGAACGATTTCGAGGCTGTCCGGGTCGGGCAGGTAGAACAGCGCGGCGTCCACTGTGGCTTCAGCTGACAGGAAACGCGTCATTATCAGAATCGCGAGCTCGGCTTTCATGCCCACTTCGACCGTGACGAATTCCAGAATCGCACCGACCATGTCGAAAGCGAACTGAGGAGGTCCCGGCAAGACCGCCAACTCTGTGAGTCGCGCAATAGCCGCAAGGTATGCGGATTGCAGTATTGAGGCGGCGTGTACGACGAGTCCTTCCTCGGCGGCGCCCATCGACTTGGAGGTGCCGGGTTCACGCGATCGCAACAGGTCAGCGAGCGCGAGGAGATCCCGGCGCGGCAGGATGAACAGCAACGCACCGCTCAGCTCGCCGAGAAGACGGCTGTGTACCGCCCCCACGAGGTTCTCGGGCCCTCCGAACACAGTCGCCACCTCGCCCACCGGCAGCAGGCGGATCGTGGGCGTGGAGATTTCGACCGGCGTACCCAGAAGCTGCGATAGCGCGGTAGCCGCATGACAGGCACCGATGCTTCCCACCTCACCGAGCGCGTCGATCTGCAGTTCAGACAGGTGTTCCGGGTTCATATCATGCCTCCCGTACGAACAGCGTGCGCGGATCCAGTATCAGCGCTACGCGCCCGTCGCCGAGTACGGTTGCGCCGCTAAACCCGTGCACACCTCTGAACAGCGGAGACAACGGCTTGATCACTATCTCTCGCCGACCTATCATGCGCTCCACCGCAAGCGCACGAATCTCGCTGCCCACTCGCATCAGTACCATGTGATTCAGACTCTCAGCGCGCTCCGAACCGTCACCGCCCGAACGACATATGTCGTCGAGACGTTGCAGAGCCACGGCGGTGTCGTCTCTCAGTACGACGACCGGATGGCCGTCAACAGTAGTGAGGCGGACCTCATCCGGCGACAACACCTCGTCGACCAGGCTCAAAGGCAGCGCGTACACCTGGTCGGCGTCACCGACCAGAAGCGCCTGGATTATCGCGAGTGTCAGCGGGAGCATGAGCGAGACCGACGTTCCTTCACCCGGCTTCGAACTCATGCTCACAGTCCCGCCGAGATACTCGATCTTGCCCTTCACGACATCCATGCCCACGCCGCGACCCGACACGCGCGTTGCCTTTTCCACCGTGCTGAAGCCCGGCGCGCACACCAGCATAAGCACGTCGCTATCGCTGTAGGAGTCTCTCGCCGATCGCTCGACCAGACCCTTCTCTACCGCCTTCTCCAAGATGCGGTCCACGTCCATGCCCCGACCGTCGTCCCCGACGGTGATCCGCATCTGGTCGCGTTCGCGATCGGCGTGCAACGTGATCGTCCCCCGCGGAGGCTTGCCTGCAGCCTCGCGCTCCTCGGCAGTCTCTATGCCGTGGTCCACGCAGTTCCTGAGCAAGTGGACTATCGGATCCCCGATCTCATCGAGGACGGTGCGATCCAGCTCGATGTCCAGTCCGCCCATATCCAGCGCGATATCCTTGCCCAGATCTCGCGCTAGGTCCCTGACCATGCGGGGGAACCGGTTGAAGATATTGCCTACAGGGACCATGCGGGTCTGCATGACCTCCTGCTGGAGCTCTCCGCTCAGACGCTCGAGAACGGCCAGCGTGTCATCCAGGTCCGGGCAGTCGGCCTCTTCGGCGATCCGGTCGAGCCGTGAACGTATGATGACGAGCTCGCCCACCAGGTTCACGATGGAGTCCAGATGCCCTATGGAGATGCGCACCGTCTGCGTCTCGCTCAGCTTGGGCACGGCCTTGGGTTTCTGGATGCCGTCCGCCTGAGCCGAGTCTCCTGCCGCCTCCGGAGCCGAGACGTCCTCCATCACCACTACGCTGACGTCCTCTACCTCGGTGATCGCCATCGCCGCCTCACGCACGGCCTCGGCAGTCGCCTTGGTCCGAAGAATGACGTCGAACGACAGATCGAACTGTTCGTCTTCTATCTCGCGTCCGTCCGGAACGGTCTCGACCACGGTCCCCATGTGGTTGAGACGTTTGATCGCCATGTACGCCCTGACTCCCTTGAGCACACACCCGGCCTCAAGAGTCACGCGTGCCCGAAACAGCGATCCCTCCTCGTCGCCCTGCTCGGGCGAAGACTTTGATACCGGAGCAGGACCCTCCGCAGGCGCCTGCGCGCCGGTGCTCTCGGTACGGGCCACGAGGGCCTCCACCGTTTGAGAGATGTCGACTGAAGAGCCACCGCTCGACTCTTCGGAGATCAGGTCGCGAACGGTGTCTATGGCCCGCAGCATCAGATCGATCAGGGTGTGATCGGCGACCTGGCGCTTCGAGCGCACAGTGTCCATCAGAGACTCCATCTTGTGCGTCAGTTCCTGGGTCTGCGAGTACCCCATGGCCGCAGCCATGCCCTTGAGCGAATGGGCCCCGCGGAAGACAGTCTCTACCGGCTCCAAGTCGTTCGGATCCGACTCCAGCGTCAGCAATCCGTCTGTCATCGCCTGAAGATAGTCAGCGCTCTCGCTCAGGAACACATCGCGATATGCAGACATGTCGTCACTCATGGCCGATTCACCCCCTGACCGCACGGCGGATCTCGGTGGACACAGCCTGAAGCGGTACCACTCGTGCAGCCGCGCCGGAGCGACTGGCGGCCCCCGGCATTCCCCAGACGACACTTGTCTCCTCGTCTTGGGCGATCGTCTCGCCGCCGGCCTGCCTGATGAGCTGCAGGCCCATCGCACCATCGGACCCCATACCCGTGAGCACGGCACCCACTGACTTGGCTCCCCAAGTCTCTGCAACGCTCTTCATCATGGAATCGGCAGCCGGGCGCACTCCGTGCAGGGGCGGGGCGGAGTCCAGGACCAGCTTCGAAGGATCCGAGCCGGTAACCAACGTGTGCGATCCGTGCGGCGCGAGATAGGCCACCCCCTGCCTCAGAGGCATCCCGTCCTGTACTTCGACTACCCGAATATCCGTGACGCGGGACAGCCTCTTGGCGAGAGACCTGGTGAATCCCGCAGGCAGATGCTGGACGACCACGTATGCAGCCGGCAACTCCGCCGTGAGCCCCGAGAAGACCATCTCGAGTGCCGGCGGACCGCCAGTGGACGCAGCCACTGCGACCACCCTGTCAATGGACGTGGTTCTGCCTCCTCGTTCGGGCATGTCGGCATCGAATCCCGAGTCGGAGGCTTCCGGCTCGACGATCCGTCGAGCCGGCAAGACACGATACGCCGTCTTGATCTTCTTCAGCAGGCTCTCGGTCAATTCCGACAGCGAAAGCGCGAATCCCTCACTCGGCTTGACCAAGAAGTCCGTCGCGCCCTGGCTAAGCGCCTGATAGGTGGTATCGGCGTCATCGATGGCGGAAAGCATCACGACACGAGAAGGCGTCGCCTTGATTATGTGCGGGAGCGCCTCGAGGCCGCTGAGTTCCGGCATCTCGATGTCGAGTGTGATGACATCCGGCTGTAGCTCATTGGCCTTCTCCACCGCCTCCAGGCCGGTTCTGGCCGACCCCACGATCTCGATGGAGGGGTCGACAGAGAGAGCGCGCGTGAGCATCTGCCGTATGAGCGCAGAATCATCGACGACAAGGACCTTGATCGTGGACCGCATGGCCCCCCAATCAGGAACGCGATGCAGATTGCAGGCACTTCTTGACCGTCTCAAGGACCTTGGTGGGCTGGAATGGCTTCACAAGGAAATCCATCGCCCCGTACTCCAGCGCCTCGACGATCATTTTCTGCTGGCCCATGGCACTGACCATCAACACCCGGGCATCCGGGTCGTTCTCACGAATAGCGCGAAGCGCCTCGAGCCCACTCATCTCGGGCATCGTGATGTCCATCGTCACAAGGTCCGGACGAACCTCGGCGTACTTTTCTATAGCATCGCGGCCGTTGACCGCTTCATGGATCACGTAGCCCTCGCGGGCGAGGATGTCCCGGATCATCATCCGCATGAAAGCAGCATCGTCTACGACCAGCACCGATCTAGGCACCCGGATCACCCTCCTGAACCAGCCCTGTGGACGGCAACACGGGCTTAGGCAGAGCCTTGTCGGGATCGAGCAGTATCACCAGCCGATCGCTGTAAGTGGCAACTCCCTGGAACGCCTCGGCCGTGTCACCGGCAAGCGCCGCCTGGGGCGCGGGACGGATATCGGACAACAGCAGACTGGCGACTTCGTGCACGGAGTCGACGGCTAGCCCCACAGAACCCATCCCGCTCTCCGTGACGATGATCCTGGACGCAGGTGTCGGCACGATCTGTTCGCCACGCAGTCTCCTGCCGAGATCGATGAGAGGCAGCACCTGTCCGCGCAGGTTGAACACCCCCTCCACACCCTCGGGTGCGTGAGGGACGGGCGTCGGCTCCTCGTACCTGATGATGCTCTGGACGCTGTCGATGGGCAATCCGTATTCTTCACCACAGAGTTCGAAGAGGACGTACTGCCGTTGGTCCATGCCTATGCTGTCTCCCACTCGGACCCCTCTTCCAGACGGAACTGGAGCGCCGAGTCCTCTAGCTTGCGAGCCATGTCTGCCAGGTCCTGCGCCGAGGAGGATATCTCCTCCATGCACGC
>JAFGNP010000005.1 GCA_016926975.1 Coriobacteriia bacterium
CGGCTACTACCGCATCACCGGCCGCATCAAGGACATGATCATCCGCGGCGGCGAGAACATCTACCCGCGCGAGATCGAGGAGTTCCTGTACACGATGCCGGGTATAGAAGACGCTCAGGTGGTAGGTGTGCCGGACGCCAAGTACGGCGAGGTGGTCGGTGCGTTCGTTCGCCGCTCGGCGGGAAGTGATATCACCGAGGAGGACGTGCAGGAGTACGCGCGTGCCCGTATGGCGCGGTACAAGGCGCCGAAGTACGTGTTCTTCGTGGATGAGTTCCCGCTTACCGCCTCGGGCAAGATCCAGAAGTACAAGTTGCGCGAGATGGCCAAGGATGAGCTTGGCATCGACATCGGCGTCTTCTCCGGTGAGGGCTCCGGTGCCTGAGGTGCCTTCCGTTTCCGAGGACTACGATCTGTGCCACGAGTGCGGCGGTCTGTGTTGTTGCCTGTACCTCGCGCACGACGAGAACGGCGAGTACGTCGGTGAAGGTTGGCTACCGGAGTACATCGAACTGTGGCTCGAGCGCCTGCAGGGCAGCAGCGCGCTCGTGGTGACCGAGACCGACTACCGGGCCGGTGCAGCCGGCGTCGAGCCGCTGCACGACCCGCGACGGAGTCATCTCCCTACAGCCGAGGGCGAGGCGTATCGGGCCACCCTCCCCGAATGGGTGGACGTCCGCAAGTGCCAGTTCTGTCACCCGGATTCCGGTTGTCTGCTACCGCGCGAGTTTCGTGCCGACATCTGTCGCGACTACGTCTGCGAGCTGTGGCGCTTGCCCACTTGATGCTTTTCCGCACGTGCCGTGCTATACTTCCCCCGCGGACCGATGGGGTCCGAAGGATTGCGACGTGACACACCGCATTCTAAGCGGCAGTCACGTCGTTTTGTTTTGCCCCGATGGGGCGAGGAAGAAGGTTTGGAATGGCTGAAGGAACTGTCAAGTGGTTCAACGCTGACAAGGGCTATGGCTTCATCTCGCGTGAGGATGGCGACGATCTGTTCGTCCACTTCTCCGAGATCCAGAGCGATGGCTTCAAGACTCTCGACGAGGGCCAGAAGGTCTCGTTCGAGGAAGCCACTGGCAACAATGGCAAGCAGCAGGCAACCAACGTCCGTGCGCTCTAAGTAGCACGCGGGAATCAGGCTTGTAGCCGAAGGGCGGCCCCCAGGGGTCGCCCTTCGCGCATTGTGGGCGCGTTGACCTGTGGTGCGCTCAACTCTTACGGTAAGCGCGCGAGGACTCATCTGCTGTCTTGCTCGCGGAGGCTGACATGCGCCGCATCGCGCTCTATTCGGACATCCATGCGAACGTGCCCGCGCTCGAGGCGGTGCTTGCCGACATCGAAGCGAGCGGCATCGTCGAGCGCTACTGTCTGGGCGACCTGGTTGGCTACGGCGCCGATCCGTCCGGCGCGATTGCGCGCGTGCGGGCCACCGGTGATCCGGTGATCCGCGGCAACTACGACGACGGCGTGGGCAAGCGCGCCGGCAACTGTGGCTGCTACTACCCCACGGACGAGGACAAGCGCCTGGGCGCGGAGAGCTACACGCGCACCGATGCCGCGCTGGACGATGTCGAGCACGAGTACCTGGCGGCGCTCGCCGACGACCTGCGCTTCTCGGAGGCTGGTGCGCGCGTGCTGCTCTGCCACGGCAGTCCGCGTCGCATCAACGAGTACCTGATGCCCGACCGTCCGGACGGCAACCTCTCCAAGCTCGCGGATATCGGCGAGGCCGACGTGGTTTGTGTGGGCCACGTTCACATCCCGTACCACCGCGTGCTCACCTCGCCCGACGGGCGTGCGGTCCACTACGTGAGCGACGGCAGCGTGGGCAAGCCGAAGGACGGTGATCCGCGCGCGTGCTGGGCCGAGCTGGTCTTCGGCACGAAGGCCGAGGTCAACGGGGCGTGCGAAGATGACCGTGCCGCGGGTCCGGTGGGCATGCCGGGTCAACGCGAGCGCGTGTGGCTCGGGGTGAGGTTCCACCGGGTGGGATAGGGGGGCTGCTTGCACTCCCCGCGTCCGTTGGGTACTCTCTTGCAGCACCACATGGCCAGGTAGCTCAGTTGGTAGAGCAGGGGACTGAAAATCCCCGTGTCGGCGGTTCAAGTCCGTCTCTGGCCACCATCCACACACACGAAGAGCCGTCCGACTGGGGCGGCTCTTCTGCATGCCTGAGTTGCAGAGACGGGCGGCCGACGGAGCTGCCAACCACGAGATGTCGGAAGAAGCGCAGGTGACCACCTGCTGTCCCGTCCGCTGGACCCGGCGTACAATCATGTCCAAGCACCTGGTGATCTGTCGGCGGAGGGGGGGGAGAACCTCATGGCAGAACCCAAGCTCAACCGGCGCGAGCGGTTCGTACTCGGATTCTACGGGCTCGGCGCGATGTTCCTCGGCATCGCGATGGTTGCTTCCAGCCCCCTGAATGTGGCAGGTAGGCGTCTGCCGCCCAATCCGATCGCTTCGACCGTCGCTTTCATCGTCGCCGTCGTCACGATAATCGCTTCGATCGTGCTCGCGACGCGGTTCTTCGGTTCCAAGCAAGGATGGAAGCTCATTGCCCGTGAGGCCTGGGCTGGCCTTCTTGCCGGCGTGGTGGCGGGCTTCCTCGTGGGTTTCGCCCTTGGCGCGATACTCATCGGGTACACGCTGCTTGTCGGGCTGGTAGCCGTGTACGGTGGACTGGCATACGTCGTATTCGCCTTCGCGAATCGTGCGGAGGTTCCGTAGCGAAAGTCTTGCTCGGCACTCGGGTACTTCGGGTTGGGTGTAGGGGGTGTCGCAAGTGCGCGGTGACGCTACGTTCAACAGGTTGCTGGACAAGTTCGAAGGGTGGCTCAGCACGTACGAAGCGTGGTACGGAAGTCGCCTGGACAAGAGGCCTCCTGGCGACCACACGCTGATTTCCCTCAACGCCGGCCCGCTCGAGCGCACCAAGGCGAAAGCGCTCGTGAGCCATGGTTGGAAAGACGCGGGCACTGTCCAGGTGCGTGGCACGGGTTACTCCCACACGTATCGGAAATACGTGAAGTACTGATACATGGTCCGACCGCAGCGAGCCGTGGATCCAGCACCGCTAGGTCAGGAATCGTGCGCCTGAGCGGGCGGTGATTCAGTTCAGGAGATAGCCGGACCTAGCATTGCCAGATGACCGAAAGATCCCCGTGTCGGCGGTTCAAGTCCGTCTCTGGCCACCATAGCGATCAACGAGGGGCCGTCCCATTGGGGGTGGCCCCTCGGTGCGTGTACCGCCTGAGACTACACGACCCTGGGGGTACAACTATGGTTAGCAGGAGGTAGCTGTGGGTAAGAACACAGAGCAATCACAGAGAGGAGACGATGGTGCCTGAGTTCGTGAGCGTCCCTGTTCCGACCGATCGTGTCCAGGAAGTCTACGAGTTGCTCTCACGAGAGCCGTTCAGGCCATCGGCCGAGCGCAATGTCGGCGGGGACGGCCGCTCAGAGGTCTGGACCCCGTCGATGATCGATCGGATGTTCATCGAGTCATCGTCCGCGATGAGGCAGATTCTGCTCGCGATAGCCGAGGGGGCCCCCGGATGGATCACCATCAAGGACATCTCCCTCGTCTCCGGCCTGACGGCGCGTCAGGTGGCCGCCTCGCTTGGCCCGTTCGAGAAGCGCGTTCGCGGTCGCTACTCCATGAGCAGCTGGCCGTTCGAGGCGAGGCACTTTGTTGACGCAGGCATCTTCAAGTACTCCATGTCGCCGGAGACGGCGGACAGGATCATCACGTTGGCGGAAGACGTTCGTCAGCACGAGGGAGGCGATGACAGAAAGTGACCGGATGTGGGTAGATCCGGAGCGGCTGAGTCCTGCTCAATCACGCGCTTGCCACGAGGAGGAGAGAGAAATGCTGTGGACCATCTTCGTCATCCTGGTAGTCCTTTGGCTGCTGGGCTTCAGCTTCGAGATCGGCGGCGGCCTCATCCACATACTGCTGGTCATCGCGCTCGTCGTGCTCGTGTACAACCTGATCACCGGTCGCCGTTCGTAGCCCGGAAGCGACCGCCGGTACGACTGACGGGTCATCCGACTCGTCGCCACAGATGCAGGGAAGTGAAATGCCATGGTTACCGCAAACGCGGTTTCGACAGATCGTCACAGTCAAGTCCACACGGAAGTCCGTTCACCGATAGAGACGGTCGTGTCGCGCGTCATCATGTTCGTCTTCGGCGTCATCGAGGTGCTCATTGCGATCCGCTTCGTTCTCATGCTGCTGGGCGCCAACGCCGAGGCTGGTTTCGCGAAGTTGATCTACGGAGTGTCCGGGGTCTTCGTGGCTCCGTTCACTGCGCTATTCAACACGCAGGAGGCCGGTGGGGCCGTCTTCGAATGGAGCTCGCTTGTTGCCATCGCCGTGTACGCCCTGGTGGCGTGGGGACTGGTCGCGCTGATTCGTGCCGTGAGCCCGCGTGAGCAGGCACAGACAGTGGAGCGTATAGTATCGGAAGAGGATTCAACCGCCGCCCGCTAGGTCACTGGGCGTCTCGGTGGTCCTTGAGGCATGCGCCACACACAATTCAACGTTGTTGATGGGGGTAGGATTGTGAAGACGCCGAAGAGGGTCCGCTCGATTTCGCTGCTGCTGACACTATCGCTCGTGGCCATGCTCGCAGTGCCCGCGGTAGGCATGGCTGCCGAGCCGA
The DNA here is from genome assembly GCA_016926975.1 of Coriobacteriia bacterium. Lineage (GTDB taxonomy): Bacteria > Actinomycetota > Coriobacteriia > Anaerosomatales > Anaerosomataceae > UBA6100. The sequence goes on from JAFGNP010000005.1 coordinate 4,674, forward strand.
CCGTGCCGCTCGGGGCGGCCCAGGACTTCGCCGTCCTGGCAGGCACGTCCATAACCAATACCGGTGACAGCGTGATCACGGGAGACATCGGAGTCGGATCGGGCACGGTCACCGGGCTCACGGCGGGCATGGTCTCCGGGACAATTTACGATAACACCAGCCTCCTCGTGGACGAGGCCCTGAGCGACTGGACCACCGCATACAACAACGCTGTTGGGCGAACGGTCACTGACACCCTGCTTCCCGACCTTACCGGGCAGCATCTGTACCCCGGCGTCTACGATTCGACCAGTTCGGGTGCGTTTTCGCTCTCCGGTGAGCTCGTGCTCGACGCCCAGGGCGACCCCGAGGCCGTCTTCATACTCAAGAGCGGCTCCGGCCTGACCATCGGGGACGGCGCCGTCGTTCGCCTTGTCAACGGTGCCCGGTTCTGCCGGGTCTTCTGGCCGGTTGCAGAATCCGCCACCCTGGGAGCGAACGCGACCTTCGTGGGGCACATCCTCGCGGTCACCGCTATCACCGTCGGGGAAGGCACGTCTGTACAAGGGCAGTTGCTGGCACATGGCGCTGAGGTCACGCTGATAAACAACGCCGTCGCGAACGATTGGTGTGCCAGCTCGCAGGCGATCAGCATCACGAAGAGCGCGAACTTTATCGCGCTATCCGCGGCAGGCCCCGTTACCTACACGTACCTCGTGACCAACCCCGGCACAGTCGTACTGAGCAACATAGTCGTCACGGACGACAAGATCGCTCCCGTGACCTACGTCTCGGGTGACACGAACGGCGACGCGCTGCTCCAGCCCGGTGAGACGTGGGTCTACACCGCGACAGCGAACCTCACCGCGACCACCACGAACACCGCCACCGCCACAGGCACCACCACCGGGACCCCCGTCGAGACAGTCACAGCCGCGGCCTCGTACACCGTGTCCATCGCTCCGAGGACCATCACGGGCGGGCAGCTTCCGAAGACCGCCACACCCTGGTACAACGTGCTTGTTGCGAGCATCGCTGTGATGTTGCTCGGAGCTGTGGGTCTGTCGAGAACCACCAGAAGGGTCAGTGACTGAGACCAAGCGCGCACGAGCCAAGCCTTCTCTCGGAGTCGTGCTGTCTCTGGGATGCATGGCTCTTGGAATCGCAGGTTTGATCTGGGCAGGTCTGAACATCGGGGCGCACTGGATGCGCCCAGATGCGGCCAGCTCCGGCCTAGGCTTCAGGCAGGTAGTCTCTGCGTTGGAGCGAGGCAGCCTGCAAGAACTGGATGTCGAGTCGGCTGTTCCGTCCAGTGCGCCCGTCCCGCAGGTCCTCTATCCCGTGCGCCCCGCCGAGGGCGACCCCGTCGGGACGCTTGTGATCCCGGCTCTCGAC
>JAFGNP010000032.1 GCA_016926975.1 Coriobacteriia bacterium
AGCACCACCGGGTAGCCGAACTCTTCGGACAGCGCGATAGCCGAGGAGAGATCGGTCGCGAGCCCGGCGCGCGGGGTGTGTATGCCGCACGCTTCGGCGATACGTTGCGCCGACGCCTCCGTGATGAACGTACGTCGCGCATCGCGGGCGTGATCTATCGCGCCGCGGACAGCGTCGGTGTCGATTTCGACCGAGGCCGGCTGTGAGGGCGGAGCATCCCTGAATGCCCGGTAGCGTTCCATGGCCGCCAGAGTGCCGACCGCTCGCTCCGGGAACGAGTAGCCCGGAATGCCTTCCTCACGGAAGATCTCCATCGCCTTTGAGACGGTGGCATCCCCCATGAACACCGCAAGGGTAGTGACCGCAGCCTCCCTGGCCGCAGCCGCGATGCTGCTGGCTGTCTTCTCAGGCTCGGTCATCGCCTGGGGAGTGAGAATGACTATCAGAGACGCCGTGTTCTTGTCGGCGAGTATTATCCGTGCAGCATCGGCGTACCTCTCGGCAGGAGCATCTCCGAGTATGTCTACGGGGTTGTAGACGGATGCGGCTGCGGGCAAGACCTCGCGCAGGGCGCGTACGGTCTCCACATCAAGTTTCGCGAGCTTCAGGCCGTACTCGTCGCATGCGTCAGTGGCGAGAATCGCCGGGCCGCCTGCATTCGTCAAGATCACCGTCCCCTGCCCCGGAGGCAGCGGCTGGCGCGAGAAGCCCTCCGCGAAGTCGAAGAGCTCCTGGACCGTATGCGCGCGGATGGCGCCCGCCTTCCGGAATGCTGCGTCGTAGGCTGCGCGCGAACCGGCGAGGCTGCCGGTATGCGAAGAGACGGCCCTGGCACCGGCATCCGAGCTGCCTGCAGTGATAGCTATGAAGGGGACCCGGCGGACGAGTTCAGCGACCGAGTTCACGAAGGCACGCCCGTCGGTTATCGCCTCCAGGTATGCGACTACTACGCCGGTGTCGGGATCTTGCGACCATGCCTGCACGAGGTCAACCTCGGAGATGTCGGCCTTGTTCCCGAGGCTGACGAAGTGGGAGAGCCCGATGCCCTCCCCCGCCGCCCAGTCAAGGATGGCCGTACCGAGGGCTCCGGACTGGGACAGGAAGGAGATACAGCCGGGCGAAGGCATGATTGGCGCGAAAGAAGCGTTGAGCCCGGAGGCGGTCGCTATCAAACCCAGACAGTTCGGGCCAAGAATCCTGACGCCGCCTTCTCGAGCAGCTGCCACGAGCTCGCGTTCGAGTGCTGCGCCGTCGGGGCCGGTCTCGCGGAACCCTGCGGAGATGACGATAGCGGCCGGTATGTGAAGAGACCCGCACTCGGCGATCACGCCAGGTGCGGCTGCGGCGGGGACGACTACCACGGCCAGGTCGACGGGTCCGGGGAGATCTGAGAGTGAAGGGCAAGTGGTGTGGCCCAGTATCTCGCACAGCGAAGGGTTGACGGGGTAGATCGGGCCGGAGAAGCCGCCCGAGAGCAGATTGGCGAACACCGCATGACCTACCTTGTCAGGATCACGCGAAACGCCGACGACCGCGATGCTGGCAGGAGAAAAGAACTCCGCGAGCAACGGCATCCTCCCTTAACGATGAGGCGCAAACGAAAACGGCGCGGGGTTCCGGCGCCGCTGGCACTACTCGGTGTCGATGATCTCCCTGCCGTCATAGTACCCACAATCGGGGCACACCCGGTGCGGCAGCTTAGGCTGGTGGCACTGGGGGCACAAGGAGCGTGCAGGCGCTTCTACGTGGTGCGTTGACCGCCGTGCGTCCCGGACTGCGCGAGTGGTCTTCCGCTTGGGTACCGCCATGAATCCGTTCTCCCTTCGCGTGCCGCGTGTGCAGCAACGTTCAACAGCATGTGGTGGCCGAATCGGGTCTCGGCGCAAGTCGGCATCATAGCATACGCAGGGGTCGACAGTGCAAGCCGTAGGGCACGGCCGTCATGACTCAGCATCGTCGGGCAAGAGGTCCTTGAGGGCAGCGAATGGCGAGTCTGAGTGATCGGGCTTGCAGTCGCAGGGACCGTCCACAAGATCAGCCCCGCATCGGGGACAGATCCCCGGACAGTTCTCGTCATGGACCGGAGCGAAAGGCAGCTCCAGGGTCAGTGCGGCCAGAATCTGTTCCATCAGATCGATCGAGCCATCGACGATGTAGCCGAACTCCTGCTCCTCGGGAATCTCGTAGTCGTCTCCCCGCGAGATGTAGAAGCCCTCGACAGCGCCGGTGACCTGCAGTGGGAACTCCCTCAGGCAGCGAGAGCAGACCGCCTGGACTTCGGCGTCCACCGTTCCGGAAACGACGATGCCCGAGCCTGTGTTGGTGACGTCTGCCACAAGGCGAGCGGGCTTCAGCGGCGTGAACGTCTCTGCGCCGATGACGATCACGGGCAGCTCGACTTCAGAGTCGAGCGCCAGCGATCCCCCGAGGTCCTCGAGTATGAACCGGACGTCCGCTAAATAGCTCGGGGTGTCCATCACTGACCGCGCTGAGCGACCTTGCCCTGCAGGCGGTCACGTCCGCGCTGGACAGCTGTCAGGAGCTTGCCGAGGTTGACCTCGAGGTTCGCAAGCATCTCGTCGGCATAGTCCTCCGCTCCGAGGCGGATCTCGCGCTCGCGGGCCCGGGCGTCATCGAGGATGTCGGCTCTCTGCTGCTCGGCAAGCCTGACGATCTCCTGCTCGGAAGCAAGGGCCTCAGCGCGCGACTTGGCCTCCTCCAACACACGGTTGGCTTCCTTCTCGGCCTCCTCGAGCATCTCCTGACGCTCCTTGACGATCCACCGCGCCTGCTTGAGCTCGTCCGGGAACTGGGCTCGAATCTCGTCGATGAGCTCATAGACCTTCTCAGGATCGACGATCTTCGATCCTGAGAACGGCACGTTACGACCGCTGTCGAGCAGTTCTTCGATCCGGTCGATAAGCGCCAAGATATCCATGCGTACCTCCCTATAGGGACTGGTGCAACCGCGAGGCCAGCGCCTCGCATACTGCGTCTGGCACGAGCCCGTTCACAGACCCGCCATGGCGAGCTATCTCCTTCACCGCCGAAGAACTCAAGTACGCGTACTCCGGAATAGACATGATGAACATCGTTTCAACGGTCTTGTCGAGACGATAGTTCAGTTGTGCCATCTGGAACTCGCGCTCGAAGTCCGTGACGGCACGAAGGCCCTTGATGATGACCTTCGCATCCATCTCCTGTGCGCATTCTACTAGAAGTCCGTCAAACGGTTGAACCCTGACGTTCGGAAGTGATGATACAGCTTGTTCGATGAAAGCGATGCGCTCTTCCAGCTCGAACAGCGGACCGCCGCCCTTGTCGGGACTTAGAGCCACAGCGACCACGATCTCATCGAACAACGCCGAGGCGCGGTCGATGACGTCCAGATGCCCGTTGGTGACCGGGTCGAACGTGCCGGGACAGATGGCGCGGTTCACTTGGCTCAAATCACCCCTCATACACGGCGAAAGATACAGCCGTATCGCCGTAGCGTCGTTCGGCACACTCCTTGAAACCGGTCGGCCATACGGCTTTGGTCCGGGCGGCATGCTCGTACACGACCATCGCGCCTGGGCTCAGCGCCCCTCGGGAAGCCAGACCTGCCACCACGCCGCTGAACTCGGTCGCGTCTATCCTATAAGGAGGGTCGGCAAGAAGCAACGATACGGGGCTTGCGTCGAGCACTCCCGGAGACAGCCTCTCCACTGGCATTCGCAGCACCTTGCACGCGCCTTCACCCAGGCCCAAAGAGAGGAGATTCTCGTTGATGACACCTGCAGCCCATCTGTCGCTCTCTACGAACGTACATGTGCTGGCGCCGCGGGATAGAGCCTCAAGCCCCAGCGCGCCACTACCGGCATAGAGGTCCAGTGCACAGATACCGTCGAGATCCCCGATTGACGAGTAGACCACGGAGAAGATGGCCTCGCGGACCCTGTCCGAGGTGGGGCGCGTGTCACGACCAGGAGGAGCGGCTATCCTTCGTCCGCGGTACTTCCCGGCGACTATTCTCATCCGCTGCTCACCCACTCCCAGGCCGATCCGACTCGGGCGCGGGCATCCTCGCGAAGAGGCGCATGCGTGGGCCCGCTGAGTGAGGGATCCTCGGCGACGAGTGCGAACGCGTCCTCTCGGGAAGCATCGAGGAGGTCGTTGTCTGCTGTCAGAGATGCGAGGCGCAGGCCCGGAAGACCGCTCTGGCGGTCACCGAGCACCTCTCCTTCGCCCCTGAGTCGAAGGTCGTAGTCGGCCAGTTCGAAGCCGTTGTCAGTCGAGAGTATGGCCTGCATCCGCGCCTTGCCGTCAGCGGTCTTGGGGTCGGCGAAGAGCAAGAACTCCCCGGGCGCCTCACCGCGGCCCACGCGGCCGCGGAGCTGGTGGAGTTGTGCGAGGCCGAACCGGTCGGCGTCTTCGACAATCATCACCGTGGCGCCGGGCACGTCGATGCCTACCTCGATGACGGTGGTGGCCACCAGAACGTCGGTTTCCCCTGCCCTGAAGCGATCCATAGCCAGGGCCTTCTCTGACGAGGAGAGTTGACCTGTCAGCAGGTCGACACGCAGTTCCGGAAAGACCTGTCTCTGGAGGCGACGCGCCTCAGCAGTGGCTGCCTTGGCCTGAGTGACGTCGCTCTCGTCTACCAACGCACAGACCACATACGCCTGGTGACCGCGTGCTACGGCAGCTCGAACGGAGGCGTAGGCATCGGCGCGACCGCTCATCGGCACCAGCCGGGTGGTGACATGGCCGGGTCCGCGGCCACCTGGGCGCTCTCTCAGATACGAGGTCTCAAGGTCCCCGTAGAGGGTCAGCGCGAGACTGCGCGGTATGGGGGTGGCAGTCATGACGAGCAGGTCGATCCCGGTGCCCTTGCCCCGGAGAGCAAGCCGTTGGGCTACGCCGAAACGGTGCTGTTCGTCCACGATGGCCAGAGAGAGCCGTCTGAAGGCGACAGCCTCCTGAATCAGCGCGTGTGTGCCGAATGCGACGCTCACGTCTCCGTTGGCCAGTCCCGCGATAGCCGTCGCGCGATCGGCTGCGGATGAGGATCCGGTCAGCATGCACCAGGTGATGCCGACTGAGTCCAGAAGCGGGCCTACCGCGCGCGCGTATTGCGTTGCGAGGACCTCGGTGGGCGCCATCATGGCGGCCTGAGTGCCCGAGTCGGCGCACGCCGCGAGGGCATGTGCGGCCACGGCGGTCTTGCCGGTTCCGACGTCCCCAAGCAGCATCCGATTCATTGGTCGATGCGAGGCCATGTCGTCGAGTACGTCGCGCACGGCCAGGGTCTGGTCTCGTGTGAGTTCGAAGGGCAGCGCACCTTCGAGCCCGGCCAGGAAGGCGCCATTCACCACATGCTCGACACCGGAGAGCTCCTCCGTGAGTTGATGGCGTCTGCTGGCCATGACGAGCTGGATGGCCAGCAGCTCGTCGTAGACGAGACGGCGGCGCGCGTCCCTCATCGCATCCATCGTCGGCGGGAAGTGGATATCATGCAGGGCTTGCGCGAGAGGGACGAGATCGCGGTCGACGCGCGTGGTTGCGGGCAATGGATCGGCCGCATGCCCGACGTATTGCAGCGCCTCGGTGATGAGGCGCCTGATCCAGTTGGTGGACAAGCCCTCAGTGGCTCTGTGGACCGGCAGAATGCGTGCCATGTCAGGTCCGCTGTCGGAATCCGGTAGCTTCTCGACAAAGGGGCTGCGCATCTGTTTGAGTCCGAAATCGAACGCCACCGTACCGGCGAAGGCCACACGCTCTCCCACCCTGAAGCGCTGTTCGATGTAGGGCTGGTTGAACCAGACTCCGATCAGTGCGCCAGTCCCGTCGACGATGGCCACTTCAGTGATCGTCAGTCTCGGGCGTGGGTGCTTGACTTTGATCTCATGGACTCGGCCGATAACAGTCGCATCCGCTCCGATGGGTACGGTGCGCAGGTCGGCCGTGGCGGACAGGTCCAGATAGCGAAAAGGGTAATGCCGGACGAGGTCCCCTACGGTCGAAATGCCGAGCCTGGCCAGCGCTTCCGCTCGGCGTGAGTCCACGAGCCGCACGGATGTGACCGGCTCGGCGGTTCGAGCTGAGGCATGGGCGCGCTGCGAGGCCTCCATCGGAACACTCCCGTGGGTCAGGGAAGCGGGTAGAAGACTGCCCCGACGGCCCCTGGACCTGCGTACGTACCTATGACTGCGCCGACACTGACGGTGTGCACGAGCTCGCAGTCGGCACCTGTCGCTTCGATAGCAGCGACGAGCTCTCTGGCCAGATCGGGGGCTTGAGAGTGCAGTATGCCGAGTCTGGTCCGTCCGGTGCTCATCTCCGCGACGGATGCGGCGATCTCTTGGATGGCCTTGCGCGTGCCCTTCACCTTCTTGAACGGTTCGATGATGCCGTCGCGGTTGAAAGTGAGTACGGGTTTGATGCTGAGCAATGACGCGGCCAGGCCCTGCGCCTTGCCTGCTCGGCCGCCTTTCACGAGATAGTCGAGTGTGTCGAGCGCGAAGAGAAGTCTGCTGTTGTCGACCACGTACTGCACGGCGGCCTCTACGGCTGCGCCGTCGCCGCCGGCGTCCCGGGCTTCCAGAGCAGCGATGATGGCAAGCCCCTCCCCCATGGTGACGGTGAGGGTGTTGATGACCCTTACCGGTATAGGGGCCATCTTCGCAGCAAGCACGGCCGACTCGTGTGTTCCCGAGAGCGCGGCCGTCAGGTGGATCGAGACGATCTCGGTGCAGCCTTCTTCGGCGAGCCGATTGTAGACGGCTGCGAACTCTGCCGGTGACGGCTGGGAGGTCTTGGGGAGAGTGTCCGAGGAGGCGAGCTTCTCGTAGAAGACTTCAGGCGTGAGGTCCAGCCAATCCAGATATGTCGTGTCACCGAAGTGCACTTTCAGTGGGACCATGACGACGCCATGGTCCTTCAGCCATTCGGGACCGAGGTCGCACGTGCTGTCGCAGACGATTCCGACTCCAGGCATGTTTTCCCCTCCGGCGTGGCCTACTCTACTGACAGGATGACTGGATAGAGAGGCTGCTCGCCCCGATGTCCCTCGACCTCGATATCCGGATACTCGTCGGACAGGCGCTTGACGAGAGCGTCCAGCTCTTCGTCGCTGAGCTGCTCGCCAGCAAGGACGGTCATCGTCTCGCCGCCATCAGTGATGACCCTGGCAGCCTCACAGGTCACGTCTGCGATATCCCAGCCCACAGCTTCGATCTCGTGCTCCACGATACCGATCACCTGGCCTGACTTGATGGGGCCCACCTTGCCTTTGGAGTCCTTGATCGCTGTAGTGACCTCAGCGGTGCGGACTGTGGCGGCGGCATCGGTCATCTGTCGGGCTATCGATTCAAGATTCGTACTGCCGTCATATGCGAGTAACGCGGCGAACGCCTGCGGGACGGCTGTGGTTGGAACGACCGCGACAGGGCGGTCCGCAAGCTCGATGACCTGCTGGGCCGCCATGATGATGTTCCGGTTGTTCGGAAGGATCACCACGGACTCGGCACTGACTCTGCGCACTGCCTCAAGGAGTTCGGCAGTGGATGGATTCATCGTCTGCCCGCCGCTCACGACGACGTCCGCACCCAGGCTCTCGAGTATCTCTGCCATGCCGCTACCCGCGGCCACCGCAACGAACCCGACGGGCTTCGCTGGTGTAGCGGATTCGGACCTGAGCGTTTCGGTCCGGTGGGCGGTCTGTCGGCGCATGTTGTTGACGTGAACTTCGGAGACCTCTCCGAGACCGGTCGCCCAGGCGAGGACGATACCCGGTTCGTCGGTGTGTACGTGGATCTTGTACGTTTCCTGGTCGCCGACGACAAGCTCAGAACCTCCGCGTTCGGAGATGTACTCCTCGATAACGGACTTGTCCGCTTCGGCGCCATGCAGCAGGAACTCGGTGCAGTAGAGGTACTCTTCGTCGTTCCAGTCGTCGACGGGCACCACATTCAATGGGGCGGCGGCAGTCGCGACGCTGTGCTCGCGGTATTCGTGTCCCTCGAAAGCAGAGACGAATCCTTCTCCGAGAATGGCCAGACCGAAGCCGCCGGCATCTACGACACCGTTCTCCTTCAGGACGGGCAGCAGCTCCGGGCCGTGGCGCACCGACTCGAAAGCAGCCTGAACGATGGCATTCAGCGCCTCCTCGAGGCTGAGGCCCGCGTTCACTGCGGCGCGAGCTGCCGACGCAGCGTCCTTCAGCACGGTGAGCATGGTGCCTTCGACCGGCTTGCGCACCGCCTGGAAGGCGACCGTCGTGCTGCGTTCCAATGCGGCAGCCACTAGCTCGGTTGAGAACTCCGTGGACTCGGCACACACCTCACACAGACCGCGCAGCATCTGGCTGAGGATGACGCCCGAATTGCCGCGTGCCCCCATGAGCGATCCGTGCGTGATCGCATGGCAAACGTCGGCTATAGAGGCATCGGCGGGGAGCCTGGATACGTCGGCGAGCACTGCATCCAGAGTGAGTGTCATGTTGGTGCCGGTGTCGCCATCGGGCACGGGGAAGACGTTCAGACGGTTGACCTCTTCAGCGCGCTCCTTGAGAGCGGCTGCGGCGGCGATGAAGAGATGCGTTCCGATCGAGTGCCGGTCGGATGTCATGCGTGCTCCGAAGTCTTCCTCATCTTGATCCCCTGGACGTGCACGCGGACGTCGGATACCTGTACGACTGCGCTGTGGGTCAGTGCGTGCCGAACGGCAGACGAGAGATTGTGCGACACCTGCGTGAGGTTGATGCCGTGCTCGACCACGACGTAGAGGTCGACCGTGACGCTGCGTTCGTCGGTGTTGGTGATGACGACGCCTTTGCGGAGCTTGTCCCGGGACAACAGCTGGGCGACGCCGTCACGCATGGAAGGACTCGCCATCCCGACGACCCCGTACCCCTCCAGAGCGGTGAACCCTGCGATGTCCGCGAGTACGTCGTTGGCGATTGTGACTGTGCCGTGCACCTCGTCGGCCATGGATAACCCTCCCCGGGGCTGATAAGGACGTCGGATCCTGTATCGAACGTGAGACGTAGTATAGCGGAATACCTGCAGCACCCTGCGCCTGCGAGGCCGAGGGACATTTCTTTGCCGCCCGAGAGGGCGTGTGCTAACATCGGTGCGCTTTTGCTGACACCGAGGGCGATGTGCTTCGCCCGATGATTCGTTAGGACGGGGTCTCGAGATGTCGAAGGTCTGCAGTGTCTGTGGCAAGCACCCTACGGCGGGTCGCAACGTCAGCCACTCCCACCGAGTAACCAATCGGATGTTCCACCCGAACATCCAGAAGGTCTCGGTCGTGGTCGACGGAGCCGTCAAGAAGATGAACGTGTGCACCAAGTGCCTGAAGGCAGGCAAAGTCACGCGCGGATAGCGTCTAAGCGCTTGAGCCGGGGACCCGGTTCGACCCGTTCCGAAGGATGTCGCACAGCGCATCCACAACGGCAGGGTCGAACTGGGTCCCTGCCTTTGCGGTGAGTTCGTCCAGGGCGTCCCGCTGGCTGAACGCAGACCTGTACGGGCGCTCGGAGGTCATCGCAACGTAGGCGTCGGCCACTGCGAGAATCCGCGCTCCAAGCGGTATGCGTTCACCGGATACCCCTCCGAGGTAGCCTTCACCGTCGTACCACTCGTGATGGTGGTACACGATGGGAACGACTCTCTTCAGCGCAGGTCCTTCAGCAAGCATCTCTGCCGCTACCTGCGGATGCAGTTTGAGCAGTGCGCGCTCCACAGTCGTGAGAGGCCTATCCATCAGGGTGATTCCCTCACCCGCGGCGGCCATCCCTATGTCGTGCAGCAGGGCGGCGATACGCAGCGCATCGTGTTCCTCTGGCTCAAGGTCGAAAGCCGTGCCGAGTGCGTCGGCGTACTCGAGTACTCGCTCAGTTCCGCCACGGGAGTACGGGTCCTTCGTCTCCAGCGCGATGGCAAGGGCCTTCAGGGTGTCGAAGTACAGCGTCCTCGACTCAACCACGGCGCGCGCGTTGCGAAGGGCTATGGCGGTCTGCTTGCCCAGCAGTTCCATCGACGACATGTGAGATTCCGTGAACCGGGCGGGGAATGACTTGCTGCCTACGTTGAGCACGCCCAGGATGCCGTCCTCATCGGCGATGGGCACGGAGACCGCGGACCGCACACCGTTACGCCGCGATACGGTGGAACGCCCCGGCAGGTCCTCGATGAGGACCGGCTGGCGGGATGCGAGCACCCACCCTGCGATGCCCTCCCCTTCCGACAGAGACGTGGATTCCACGACCTCGCTCGAAAGGCCCTCGGCAAGAGCTATCGACAGACTGCCGGTAACAGGGTCGAGCAGCATGACGCTGCCGGTCTGTGCCTGGCTGAGCTGCATGGCCCGGGTCAGAGCTATGGACAGCACGGAGTCGGGATCCAGCATCCGGCTGAGATCGCGGGCGGCGTCGATCAGAGTCTGGGCGGTCGTGAGCTCGATATTGGCCACATGCAGACCCAGAGTGCCAGCCAGGGCGCCGCGCAGGAACGAAGTGACCTGAGGAAGTTGTTCAACGTCGGGCTCGCTGTCCGACTGGAAGTCGATTCCGGCGACGCCACAGGAGTCTCCGGCGGTTACCGGAATCGCGTAGCGCCAGATGACCATGGAGTCGCCAGGGCCCCGAACGCGGGCTATCGGCGAAAGCTCCGCTCGCCCGCTGGCGCATGTCGACGCGAGAACATCGTCGGCCGAGATGGAGATGGGCTGGCGCGTAGGCGCCATGGGACCCACTGCAGCTATCTGCCGAAGAGTCGCGGTGGGCTCATCGGAGAGCCACAGATGTGCAGCGACCACTGGCGCTATGTCCGCGCACGCGTCGCGCAGAGCAGCGAGCACCACCGTCGGCTCCAGCCCAGGCGGTACTCTCGGCACGGTCTGTGCCGATCGCTCCGGAGAGCGGTCCTTCTCTGACGGTGCTGAGGTCTCAGTGCGACCCGGGCGACCCGCCAGTACCCACAGAGCGGGAGTGCCGAGGACCGCGCCCGCAATCCCCAAGGGCAATGAGGGAACCACCAATCCAGCGAAGAGCATCGCGGCAGATATCACCGCAAGTGCCCCCCATGGCCAGATGGATTTCGCGTCCTGTCTCATATCGGCCTCGCTACGGCGCACGACGAGCCGGCACTACAGATGTGCCATTGATACAGGTATCGGCTTCAGGGCACCTCTACTGTAGGGTTTCCCCGGGATTGGCGCGATTCACCATAACCACTGCAACTCCGGACAAGATCTCGATACGTTGGGTCGGCGCTGTCGCGACATTGCTCAATCCAAGAGATGAGAATGGAGGCAGGGTGCCGGGTTCGAGAGGGTAGCGAACCCCTTGCAGAGAGACGTCCGCGGATTCACCAAGAGCGATCACGGACAGGACCGTACCCACCGGTTCGGTCAGTTCGACCTCTGCTGTCGACTCGGAGGAGAGAGCGAATGCCCACCATCGCGGCTCGTCTGCGATGGCGTGGAGGTCGATGGCGGACACCAGTGTGCCCAAGGCGGCAAGAGTGTGGTCCAGCCGCCCCGCGTAGGCGGCGGTCAGTCTTACAGAAGCGACTTGTAGGTGCCTGGCTACGGAAAGGGCGAGGTCCAGGTCGCTGTCGTCCTTCACTGCGGGGTACCGGATGATTTCTGCGCCCGAGCGGGCCGCCTGCTCGAGATCGTCGGACGAGGCCGAGTCGAAGTCCCCCACGCACACGTCTGGGACGCGTCCTGCAGCGAGACACAATCTCAGTCCGCCATCGGCGGCGACAAGCAGGTCTGCGTCCGTGATCAGACGCGAATAGTGCGCCTCCCCCCCTGCCGATGGTGCCGATCCTACTATGAGCGCTGACCGATGATGGGTCACAGTCAGGATTCTCCGAACTGCTTCTGCAGCGGCGGCAGAACAGCGGCCAGGAGCGGTATGCACGCCGCCGCGGAGACGAGGACGAACGAGTTGTATGCGGCAGAGTACAGGAGTGGTGCCTGACCCGCTTCAACAGCGTAGCTGGAGAAGAAGACAAGGCCGGAGAGGACGTGCGCGATATAGCGCCCGGCGGCTCCGAGCACCAGACCGGGGACAGCGGCACTCCAGAAGGCTGAACCCTTCTGACCACGGAGGGATTGCGAAGCCCAGCGAGCAGCGAAGACTCCTGCGAGTCCGCACGCGGCATAGGCGATCGGGTAGTCCAGCGCGACCTGGGCAGGATGGAAGAAGTACGGCTTGAGAAGGAAGTCGACCACTCCATAGAGCGCACCTGCTGATACGCCGACGAGCGGGCCTCGCATCAGAGCGAGAACGAAGATGGGAAGCATCACGAAGGACACGCTTCCACCCTGGGGCATCTGCCAAACAGCAATGAAGCTCAGCACAGCCGATAGTGCCACAGTGAGGCCGATTTCAACACCTGTACGTACACGTGAACCGGTCATCGCCAGTCTCCTTCTCCGGCACAGAGTGCCGACGGCAGGAGCGCTGAGAGTCGGGAGCCGTGTCAGACCCCCTCCGTGTTGCTGCTCCGCATTACCGGTGCAGTCTTCTCGGTCGCGACAGCATCGTCGCCTCTCAGCCGCCACTGAAGGCAGCTCCCGAAACGGTAAGACTTGGCTATCCTGACACAGCCACATCAGGAAAGGCAAACACTGCTCTTCCTGATCTACTGCATCTTCAAGAGATAGGGATACGGGTTGACCGCAGCCCCACCATCAGGATGGATCTCGAAGTGGAGGTGCGGCGCACTGGCACTTGCGTTACCCGTACTTCCCACATAGCCGATCACCTGACCGGCTTCCACCCGACCGGAAGTGACCTTGTACGCGCTCAAGTGAGCGTAGTAGAACGCCCAACCGTTGTCGGCGGTCAGCCAGATGGTCTTTCCGCCCAGGCTGTTGTCGGTGGTGCGTACAGTCCCTCCCAACACCGCGACACAGGGTGTCCCTTCCCGCGCCATGATGTCGGTCCCCTTGTGCGTCCTGCCGCCAGAGCGTGCGGCTCCCCAGGTGTCCGTGAAGGTGTTGGGACCCGCAACAGGAAACACCATGCCGTTCGGGCCGACCCTGGCCGTTGTGGTTCCCTTCTTGGCCTTCTCGGCAGCTATGGCGGCTTTCAGCTCCCTCTGTAGCTTGTCGTACTGTGCCTGCTGACCTTTGAGCTGGGCGTCGACCTTCCGGGCCTCGTCTTTGAGCCGGGCCGCTTCTTCGGCCTGCCCGGCCTTGAGGGCCTCGAGTTCCGCGCGGCTGGCTGCGAGTTCCGCCTGAAGAGTCTCGACCTGCTGGATGATGTCGGCGTCTTGTTGACCTACGCGCTGCACGTATTCGAGACGTAGCAGCATCTCATCGAAGTCATCGCTGGAGAGGAGGATGCCGATGTAGTCAGCGCCACCGGTGCGGTACATGTCCATAGCCCGTTGCGAGAGACGTGCGTGCACTTCGGCCATACGAGCCTCGGCGGCTGCCAGCTCTCCATCGACGCGCGCGATCTCGACTCGCGTCCTGTCGAGCTGCCAGTAGGCAGCCGAGTACGCCTCGCCGGCCTTGGCGGCATCGCTCTGAAGCTCCTTGATCTGGTCCTGGAGCTTCTGCACCTCGGATTGAGCCGCGGTTGCCGCAGGCGCGAAGCCCACGACCGCCACAAGCAGCAACGCTAGAAGGGTTCTTGTGCGGCACGAACGCACGTCCACTCCGTTCTACCTAGCCCGAAGACACCGAAGTAGTTTACACGATGCCGCGCTCACTGCGCAGTGAAAGCGGTTCCGATGCCCCTGTAGATGGCTCTTGCCACCTGATCGGCCCATGCCGGATCGGTGAACCTGGCACGATCGGTGTCAGCAGCGGAATCTCCAACCACGACGCGGATACCGGTACCGGGGAATGCGGCCAGTACCGGATCGTTGGTGACCGCAGGCTCGCTGACGATGAGGCCGGGCAGATTCGCAGCGCGGGTGATCGAAGTCGCGTACAGGGCGGACGATTCCGCGCGGGCGGAGCCGTCTTCCTGCGGAAGATGCCCGACCTTGATACCAGGGTCCCCCGTTCCGCCAAGATCGATACCGATGAGCAGCGATGCCGATGACGCACGCGCAGCCTCTATGCGGGTGGCAGGAGAAGCGGGCGCTGTTGTCCCGGTCGTGGTGGTGTTGACTCTCGCACCGGCGGCCTCGAGGAGGGCCTGTAGTCGTCGTGCGATCTCCATCGGTGCGTCAGCGGACACGTCGGCGGGCGATGGGAGCGGGTCGATCAAGACGGTCAGGCCCGAGAGGTCGTAAGGAAGCAGAATGTCCGAGGCGGAAGACTCACCGGGAACGGAGAGTCTCACCTCATCACCGGGACTGACTGACGAGCCCGGCCCCGGGTACATCGCGAGGACGACAGCGTCTGTGGTGTCCGACGCCATGGGCACCGCCACTACGGTCAATCCGAGCGCTTCGAGCGAGTGTGTGGCGATGTCGATCGGATCGCCGATGAAATCCGGCACCACGAACGTCTGAGGTCCCGCCGAGACGACCACGCGAACCGTTTGGCCAGGCTTGAGGTTCACTCCGGCAGCCGGATCTTGGGAGATGACATGACCGACCGGAACCTCCACGGAAACGCGAGTGCCAGCCTGGTGGGCGGTGAGCCCTACCTCGGCTATCGCCTTCTCGGCATCCTCCCAGGCGATCGAACCGACGTCAGGCACTTCGACAAGTCTCGAGTGGCCCACGAACACAGCTGCGGTGGCTGCGGACGCAATCAGCAAGGTGATCACTACGGCGGCAGCGACCGTCGTCTTCGGCACGAGCCTTCGTCTGCGAGAAGCGCTCTTCATGCTAGCGAGTATAGCAACCGGCACCGAGTACTTGCCGCAGGACACGGGTGCAGGTATCCTGCACTATCGCCGCCGAGCCTCAGGAGATGCGCGATGCCCGCATACGACTACCGATGCCTTTCGTGTGAGCTGGTCTTCGAGCTGACACGCTCGGCCAACGACACATCACACGTGAGCTGTCCGCACTGCGGAGGCGATACGAAGCGCGTCTTCACACCCGTGGGCGTGGTGTTCAAGGGGTCCGGTTTCCACAACACGGACTACCGGCCGAAGCCGAGAAGCGATGACTCCTCCCCTTCCGGGAAGGACTCATGTGCGAGTTCTGACGGGGTGGCGTGTCCTACGTGCCCCAACGCAGACTGACCGTGTCGGCCTAGTCCATACGCACCCAGAACTTCTCGGCACCCGCCCTCTTCACTGTCTCGATGAAGCGGACCGTTCCGGTCTTGTTCTCCATGGCGATCGAATGAGTCCTGGAACCCTGGCCGAAGTACTTGACCCCGCGCAGCATCTCTCCGTCCGTAACGCCGGTGGCGATGAACGCGGCCTCGTCGGTGTTCACGAGGCAGTCCATGTCCAGCACACCATCGAGGTCGAGGTCGGACATCTGCTCGGCGCGTGCGCGCTCCTCGGGACTGCGGAATTCGAAGCGCCCCATGAAGCAGCCGCCGATGCAGCGCATCGCGGCCGCAGCGAGAACGCCTTCTGGCGCGCCGCCGGCACCCATGTACAGGTGTATGCCGGTACCCTCGATGGAAGTCGCGACCGCACCGAACACGTCGCCGTCGGTGATCAGCCGGATGCGCGCACCTGCCGCGCGGACCTCGGCGATCATGTCGTTGTGGCGATCACGCTCCAGGATGCACACGACGAGGTCCTCCACCGGGCGTTTCAGGGCACGGGCGACATTGCGCACGTTCTCGGTGGGGCTGGCGTCTATATGGATGGCATCAGCAGCCTGCGGGCCCGTCGCAACCTTCCACATGTAGGTGTCGGGAGCATGGAGCAGGGTGCCCTTCGGGCCGAACGCTAGAACCGCTAGGGAGTTCGACTGTCCGTATGCGGTAAGGTTGGTGCCTTCCAGCGGATCTACAGCTATGTCGATCTCTTCTCCGCCGGCGCCGACCTTCTCGCCGATGAAAAGCATCGGGGCCTCGTCACGCTCCCCTTCACCGATGACAATCTCGCCACTTATGGACACCGAGTCGAACGCCGTTCGCATCGCCTCAACAGCGGCCTGGTCGGCCGCCACCTTGTCGCCCTTACCCATCCAGCGGGCCGCAGCCAGCGCAGCCGCTTCCGTGACCTCGAGCATCTCCACGATCCGGGTGCTATGCATTACCCCTCCCTCGGTTCGGAACCTACCCGTCAAGCCGTTCGCCTCAGAGTAGCGACGTAGTGCCCGTCGGGCCCCCCGGAGGTCGGCCACGATCGGAAGCTGCCGCTCACATCGCGAAACGCGGACCACTCCGCGGGAATGAGTTGCCTGAGTGGCTCGAGTGTCCATTCTCCCCCGCCGAAAGCCCCCGTGAAGGCTCGGACCACAGCCTCGTTCTCCCGCGAGTCGATACTACAGGTAGAATACACCACCCTTCCGCCGGGTCGGACGACACACGAGGCCGACACGAGCATCTCCAGCTGGAGGGCGGCCATCCTGGCCGGTGTCCCCTCATCCAACCTCCAGCGCTTCTCGGGGTAGCGCCGAAGGGTACCGAGACCGGAACAGGGCGCGTCCAAGAGAACGAGATCGAAGGCGTCAGGTGCGAACAGGGAATCCAGACGCGTGCCGTCGCCCACGAGTGTCCGGACTCCGGGGACACTGGCCGAATCGAGTCTATCCCGAAGGGCCGCGGCCTTCCCCTCGTGGATCTCCAGTGCGGTAATCGTCGCGGTACCGCCACAGCGGGCTGCAATGGACTGCAGACAGATCGTCTTGTTGCCCCTGCCCGCACCGACATCGAGGATGTCCACGCTCGGCTCGGGCGCGCACACGTGCGGTGCCATCTGGGCGGCGGCATCCATCGCGAACCAGCAACGATCGTCATGCGCCGAGCGAAAAGCAGCCGCCGGTCTGCCCAGGCGAAAGCAGTCCGGATCCGGAGGGTGGACCTCCGGTGACGCCTCGGCCAACGACCGCAAGGTGGTAGCGGAATCGGCGCCAAAGGGATCCAGCCGCACGTAGACGGGCGCAGGCTCCGTGCCGCAGTCCAGCATCTGGCGGCCTGCTACTTGCCCCAGGCTCTCGAGCACGACGTCCACTATCCACCTCGGATGAGCGCTGAAGCGCGCGAGTGCGTCTCGATCGGTGTCAGGGTCGCCCCACGGGAAGTCACTCGCAACTTCCGCAAGGCGGCGCAGAACCGCATTGGCCAGGCCTGCCGCCTGTGGCCTAAGGCCTCTCACCGCCTCGACGCCCTGATCGACGGCAGCGTACGGGGGAGTCCTGCCGAACAGCATCTCGAAGGCGGCCAGTCGCAGCGCGTCGGCAACACGCGGCTCCAGTGACCCACGCGCGTATCTCCTCAGGGCCTCGTCAAGGGTTCCCTGGGACGCTAGTACGCCGTAGACCAGCCGAGTCGCCAGGGCCGTGTCCTCGGGGGTCAGTGAGTCTGCAGCCAGTTGAGCAGCCAGTACGGGCCCGGAGAACGCGTCGTCTTTCCGAACGCGCGCAAGCACCTTCAGGGCTGTTCGTCGTGCCGACGCGACGGTCACCTGGTGCACCGCCAGGCTACTCCCTCAGGGAGGTGAGCTCCCCTAGCCCAGTCGGCGGCGGACATATCGGGCTTCCCGGCCGGCCGAACGACTTCCAGAAGCAGTGACCCGTCCGCGAATCCGAGAGCGGGCAAACCGTCAGTCACACTCACTCGGCCACGAGGGACCTCGGCGGAACCGGGTCTTGCACGTACCACCGTGAGCTCCCTGTCGCCTACGCACGCACGAGCAGGCGCACTTCGCCCGGCAGCGCGCACCCGGGCGAAGGCCTCTCGGACGGTGATGTCGGGCAGGAGCGCGACGTCGTCCTTCGTGACCTTTGCGGCGTACGTGGCCAGTGTGTCGTCCTGGTCGGTCCACGAGATCGAGCCGGCCGAGGCCTGCTCGAGGACCTCAATGAGAGCCTGCGCTCCTATCGTGGCGAGCTCTCGCCCGATCTCTTCGGCATATCGCTCCCCGATGACTACCGTGCGCTGCAGAGCGTACGGCCCGGTGTCCAGGCCCTCATCCATCCGCATAATGCTGACTCCGGTCGCGCGTTCGCCTTCCAGTACGGCGCGCTGGATCGGCGCCGCCCCTCTGAAGCGCGGCAGCAGTGATGCGTGAACGTTCAGACAACCCAGGCGAGGAAGGTTGAGCACCTCAGGGGGCAGAAGCATGCCGAATGCGACGACGCAGATCACATCAGGACTGACGCACCCGAGGTCATCCAGCCGGTCTCCCAGGGGCGCACAGCACTCCAATGCCGGGATACCGAGACGAAGGGCTGCCTGTTTGACCTCGGACGGCTTGGCGCAGCCACCTCTGCCCGACACGGCATCCGGCCTCGAGACCGCGAGTACTACGTCGTGATGGGATGCGAGGGCCTCCAGCGACGGAACGGCGAAGGCGGGGGTGCCCATGAACACAACACGCATCCCGCAACCTCCCGGTAGACGGCTCAGAGGTTGTTGGCCTCGTTGTAAGCGCGGATGATCGATTTCTTCATGTCTGCCGGAGCACGATCCAGGATCAGGATGCCATCGAGATGATCTATCTCGTGCTGGAGGACCCGTGCCAGAAGGTCATCAGCCTGGACGGTTATCTCGTCACCTTCGATGGTCTGCCCCGTGCAGACTATGTGTGTGCTGCGCTCTATGGGCACATTGACGCCGGGGACCGACAGGCACCCTTCGTCATCGACCTCGGTAGCCGGCCCGCGCTCGTATATCACCGGGTTGCACATCGCGGCAAGCCGGTCATCCACATCGAAGACGATAACGCGCTTGTCGACGCCTATCTGCGGCGCGGCCAGCCCGATCCCGTTCTCGGCGTACATGGTTTCGGCCATAGAACGGACGAGATCCCGAAGGGCGGCGCTCGAGAACGCGTCGACCTCGCGAGCGCGTCCTCTCAATGCTGGATTCGGATGGTGCAGTACTTCCATGGATCGCTTCCTCCGAGGTGGTCTATGTGATCGCGGCGCAGAAGCGCCGATCACTATTCTACACGGCGTCTCACAGCATGCCGATGGGGTCCACGTCCACGATTCGCGTCACGCCCTCGGTGACGGGCACGTTCTTCAGCGCGTTGCCGACCGCAGCGGAAACCCGCGCGTCAGCCGGAGCCTTCACGAGCATGTGCCAGCGCCACTTACCCTTCAGGCGCGTGATGGGCGCAGCCGAAGGTCCGACCAGCTGCCAACCCTCAGGTAGCGCATCGGTGAGCGCTCTGGCGGCAAGAAGCGCGTCCTCGCGGACATCCGAGGCACTTCGTCCGGACAGCAGTACGTTCACTATCCTGCCAAAAGGAGGGAATCCGAGAGCCGAGCGATCGGCTCTCTCATTGCGATAGAGCAACTCGCTGTCCTGTGATGCTACAGCCTGGACTGCGGGGTGGCTGGCCCAGTAGGTTTGGATGATGACTCTCCCGGGCTTGGGACCTCTGCCGGCGCGACCGGCGACTTGCTCGAGCAACTGGTAGGTGCGCTCTCCAGCGCGGAAGTCCGGCAAGTGCATGCTGGTATCCGCGTTCAGGACGCCCACCAGAGTGACGTCCGGGTAATCCAGGCCCTTCGAGATCATCTGGGTGCCGAGCAGGACCGCGCTGGCGTGTTCCTCGAAAGTCCGCAGGGCGGACTCGTGACCCCCTTTGAGGGCAGTCGTGTCGGCATCCATCCGGACGATCGGAAGGCCGGGCATGAGCGACGCCAGCTCGGCCTGCGCTCTTTGCGTACCGGCGCCGAACTTGCGCAGATAGGCGCTCCCGCATTTCGGACAGACACTGGGGATCACGCGGGAACTGCCGCAGTGGTGGCACTGAAGCTGACCGACATCCTCGTGGTACGTGAGCGAGACGCTGCACGACTCGCACTCGGGCACGAATCCGCACTCCCGGCACAGCAGGAACGAAGCGAAGCCGCGGCGGTTCAAGAAGAGGACCGCCTTCTCGCCCCGTTCTGCAACCGTGCGAAGAGCCTCCTGCAGGGCGCGGGAGTAGATAGAGCGGTGTCCGTCAGCGAACTCGGCGGTCATATCGACTATGTCCACTCGCGGCGGAGCTCCCCCGCCCACCCTCTTGCTCAGGACGCACCGCCGGTAAACGCCTGAATCGGCACGGTGTATGGACTCCATGCTCGGGGTAGCGGAACCCAACACCAACGTTGCACCGCGTGCAGCACACAAACGTTCCGCGACGTCACGGGCGTGGTAACGCGGGGATTGGCCCTGCTTGTAGGACGGTTCGTGCTCCTCGTCGATCACGACGAGCCCGACATCGCGCATGGGTGCGAACAGGGCGGACCGGGCCCCGACGACCACACGGACCTTGCCCTCGAGAGCCAGCTGCCACTGGTCGAAGCGCTCACCAGCCGAAAGACGGCTGTGTATCACCGCGACGTCATCACCCAGACGGTAGCGGAAGCGTCCCACGGTCTGCGGAGTGAGTGATATCTCCGGAACCAGCACTATGGCGCTTCTGCCCGCAGAGATCACGCTCTCGATGGCTGCCAGATACACCTCCGTCTTGCCCGAGCCGGTCACGCCGTCAAGTAGGATGACGCCCCCGCCGGACTTTGCCGTGTGGCTGATGGCGCGCAGGGCGCTCGCCTGCTCGGCAGTGTGTCTGTGGTGAGGCGCTTCCGCAGACGCTCCGGCCGGACGGCGGAAGAGGCGTCGCTCGATCGTTGTGACGGCGCCCGCCCGTTCGAGCGACTTGACGGCCGCCGCCGCGCCAGAGATCTCCGCGCTGAGCTCGGATACTGTCACCGGTCCCTCGGAAATCGCGTCGAGGACGGCACGCTGGACGGATGCATGTGCGACGGGGACGAACTCGCTCTCCTCGGCACGCATGACCAGCCGCTCGGAACGCACCTTCATCTGAGAGCCCTTGTAGGTCCAGCCATCTGCGCTCTGTACGGCGCGGGGTGCGCCCCCCGGCGGCAGAAACAGGCGAAGGGCCTCACTGAGTGGAGCCAGGTACTCCTCGGATATCCACGAAGCGAGTGAAAGCGCGTGTTCATCGAACAGACGCATGCCGAGAATCGCGTCGATCGGTTTGAGGGCTCCCTGGAAGTCGGTGTGTCGTACAAGGTCAACGACGTACCCTACACATCTCCGGGACCCTAGCTGTACGGCGACCGGGCATCCGACAGCGATGGACGTTTCGAGGTCGTCAGGCACTGCGTAATCAAACGGCTCGCTGAGCGCACGCGCGGGAACGTCAACGACTACACGGGCTATGAGGTCGGCTGGATCCATACCCCACAGCATAGCGAAGGCCACCGACATTGCGCCGATGGCCTTCGCAGGGATCCGATCGAGATGTTCTAGCTGACCGCCGCTTTGAGCGCGTCCGCACGATCCAGGCGCTCCCAGGTGAAGTCCCTGTCGTCACGCCCGAAGTGACCGTACGAAGCGGTCTTGCGGTAGATCGGCCTGCGAAGATCGAGGTCGCGGATGATGGCGCCGGGACGCAGGTCGAACACCTCGGAGATCGCGCGCTCGATGCTGCCGACATCCACCTTCTCTGTCCCGAAGGTCTCCAGTGTGAGTGACAGCGGATGCGCCACGCCGATGGCGTAGGCAAGCTCGAGCTCGCATCTGTCGGCCAGACCCGCCGCGACCACGTTCTTCGCCACCCATCTGGCAGCGTATGCAGCCGAACGGTCCACCTTCGTGCAGTCCTTGCCGGAGAACGCGCCGCCACCATGACGTCCCATGCCGCCGTACGTGTCGACGATGATCTTCCGACCGGTGAGACCTGAGTCTCCCATCGGACCTCCGATGACGAAGCGGCCCGTGGGATTCACGTAGATCTTGGCATCGCGCCACTCTATGTCTTCGAGGGTCATGACGGGCTCTATGATGTGCTCGATGAAGTCAGGCTTCATCAGGTTCTCGATATCGACCCCGTCAGCGTGTTGTGAGGAGATGACGATGGTATCGACGGCGACAGGCCTGTCGTTCTCGTATCGAACCGTGACCTGCGACTTCCCGTCGGGGCGAAGGTAGTCGAGGACTTCAGCCTTCCGCACAGCCGTGAGACGTTCGGCAAGACGGTGAGCCAGGTAGATCGGCATCGGCATCAGCTGGGTCGTCTCGTTGCATGCGTAGCCGAACATCATTCCCTGATCGCCGGCGCCTATGGAGTCCAGAGGGTCTTTGTCGCCGTGCTTGACCTCGTAAGCCTCATCCACGCCCATGGCGATATCTGGGCTCTGCTCGTGGATGGCGGTCAACACCCCGCAGGTCTCGTAGTCGAAACCGAACTTGGCGCGCGTATATCCGATCTCGCGCACCGTGTCCCGCACTATGGCAGGGATGTCGACATACGCATGCGTGCGGATCTCCCCGGCGACCACGATCAGACCGGTAGTGGTCAGTGTCTCGCAGGCGACGCGCACGTACTCCGGAGACGCGGCAGAACCCTTGTCCGTCACGTACCCCTCCGCGGACAACTCCGTTTCTCGCGCAATGATCGCGTCGAGCACCGCATCCGAGATCTGGTCGCATATCTTGTCGGGATGACCTTCCGTGACTGACTCAGAAGTGAACACGTAGTCTCGCTCCGACATCGAGCCTCCTCAAGAGAGCGGCGTCATCCGCTGCAGACGCCTCCGCCAACTGGCCGACAAAAAGAACCCTCGTCAACGCAGACGAGGGATACAGACGGTGGCATACGCGCCGCGATGTTCCCTCATCTTCCAGACGTCTCCGTCTGCCGCAATGTGGCACCGTGCGCCGTATTCGCGTCGGTTGCCGGGGTGTCGTCGGGTGCGGTCCCTCGACCCTCTGCAGCGCTCGCGCGCTGCCTCGTGATGAGAACGCCTGTGACGATACCACGCGTGGTGACCGCTGCCAAGCAAGCCTCGACCCTGTATAGTTGACGCGTCGTCAGACCGGGAGACATCGTGAAAGCCATCGACCTCATCAATCGAATAGTCGTATACCTCGAGGGGATCGTCGCTGCACTTCTGGTGATCCTTGCAGGCCTGGGTGTCGTCGACATCGTCCTCAAGATGCTCGAGGTGACCCGCGCGGAAGGCTTCATGACCCCCGAGGGTATAACGTCGACCATCGACACCGTGCTCGTGGTGTTCGTGGTTATCGAGCTCATCCGCATAGCCATCGCCTACATGTTGCACAAGAACGTGATCGGCACCGTGCTTGAGGCAGGCCTCGTGGCTGTCGTACGGAAGCTGGTCATATTCGAGAGCGGCGACAAAGTACTCGAGAAGGCGATCGCACTGGCCGTACTTACCCTTGCGGTCGGGGTGACCTGGTACCTGCTGCGTAGAGCCGATCTCTGCGGGGACAGCGGGCACTAGCCTCCGAAGGTCGGAAGGATCCCCGTGACAGTGAACGTCCGAGTCCGTTTTGCGCCCAGCCCTACCGGGGCCCTGCACGTCGGCGGAGCACGTACGGCGATATACAACTGGGCATTCGCTCGCCGTACCGGTGGCGCATTCGTTCTGCGCATCGATGACACAGATCCCGAGCGCTCTACTGCTGAGAACACGCAGCAGATCCTGCGCTCGTTGGAGTGGCTGGGCATCGACTGGGACGAGGGGCCCGAGGCAGGTGGCCCATTCGGCCCGTACTTCCAGACTCAGCGCTCGGACAGCTATGCGGCAGCGCTGGAGCGCATGAAGGCCAACGGCACAGCGTATCCGTGCTTCTGCACGGTCGCCGAGCTAGACGCCAAGCGGACAGAAGCAGCCGCAGGTGAGGGTGTCAGAGGATACGACCGTACGTGCAGGCGACTTGACCCCGCCACGGCGCAGGCGCGCATCTCGGCCGGTGAGCCGCACGTCTGGCGCCTGGCTGTGCCCGAGGACAGAGGCGACATCCTGGTCGATGACGCCATTCGCGGTGAGACCGTGTTCCCGGTCAGTGCAATGGACGACTTCGTGCTGGTTAGAACAGACGGAACCCCGACGTACAACTTCGCTACCGTGGTCGATGATGCGGAGATGGAGATCACTCACGTGATCCGCGGAGACGACCATCTCTCCAACACGCCGCGGCAGATTCTCGTGTTCGAAGCGCTCGGGCACTTCGTGCCGGTCTTCGCGCACCTGTCTATGATCTGGGGAGCCGACGGCAGGAAGCTGTCAAAGCGGCACGGCGCCACCTCGGTGGAGGCGTTTCACGAGGAGGGCATCCTTCCCGAGGCGCTGCTCAACTACCTCGCGCTACTCGGCTGGTCGCTGGATGGAGAGACCACGATAGTCTCCCGGGAGACTCTGCGAAGCTGCTTCTCGCTAGACCGCATCTCGAAGAATCCGGCGATCTTCGACTTCGACAAGCTCGAGTGGATGAACGGCGTGTACATCCGCGAGATGGCCCCGGAGCTTCTGGCAGCGCGAATGCTGCCCTGGCTGGAGGATGCCGGTCTGACCAGTGCCGAGGATTTCGCCAAGCGTCCTGAGTGGTACCGTGCGTTGGTCCCGCTGGTGTCCGAACGCATGAAGCGCATGACCGACGTCGTCCCGGCACTCGGCTTCCTGTTCGCCGACGAAGTCCGGCTCGACCCGGAAGCCGTGGAGAAGGCCCTATCCTCGGACGAAGCACGCAACGGCCTGGTTGCGGCCGCAGACGCGCTCGCCGGAGTGGAGTCCTGGGACACGGAAGCGATCGAGAGCACTCTGCGCGCGCTTGCCGAGTCGCTCGCCGTGAAGCCGAAGGTGTTGTTCCAGGCGATCCGGGTTGCGGTGACCGGCTCGACAGTCAGTCCGCCGCTCTTCGAGTCACTTGCGCTTCTCGGCAGAGAGGCGACGGTGCTTCGCATCCGCGCGGCGCGCTGATTTCCCATCCACCGATGACCCCTGCGGAGCTGCCTACGCGCGCGGCGTCGCAGGTTGACACCCGCTAGCACCGCAGGTAGCATTCCTAGTCGCGCCCCGGCCGGGCGTAGGCA
Organism: Coriobacteriia bacterium; assembly: GCA_016926975.1. Taxonomy (GTDB): domain Bacteria; phylum Actinomycetota; class Coriobacteriia; order Anaerosomatales; family Anaerosomataceae; genus UBA6100. The sequence continues at coordinate 24,902 of JAFGNP010000032.1, forward strand.
CGTACTGGGGTATGGTGTAACTGGCAACACGTCGGATTCTGGTTCCGAAGAGTCTAGGTTCGAGCCCTAGTACCCCAGCCA
>JAFGNP010000033.1 GCA_016926975.1 Coriobacteriia bacterium
CGGGGATCGCATGGTCGCGTGTCGCCATGGCGCGAGAGGAACCGATGCGCTGGAACGGTGTCATGTGGCTGCTTGCGGTGCTGCTCGGCTTGTGCGTGATGTCGGCCTTGACCTCGATGAATCTGCCTTCGGCGCTGTTCGGGAGCTACCAGTACCGTCAGGGGCTTGTGACGATGCTGGCTCTCGCGGCGGTCGTCTTCATCGTCGTGCAGGTCCTCGATGACGAGGCCGGACGCAGAGTGCTGGCCGCAGCTGTGGTGATCGGCGGCGTGCCGGTGGCCGCGTACGGGCTCGTGCAGGTCTTCGGCTTCGATACCGCGAACTGGGGGGCGCCTGATTGGGCGCTGGCCAGAGGCCTGTCCACGCTCGGCAATCCCGACTACCTCGGCGGTTACCTCATCTTGCCGGCCGCGCTCGCTCTGGGGCTTGCGCTCAGCGAGGAGCGGACGGCTGCGAGGTACTGCTGGTGGGGTGCATTCGCCGTCACGTCGACAGGCCTGCTGCTGACCCAGGTGAGAGCGGCATGGCTCGGCATGCTGGTCGCCGGACTCCTGATGCTCGCGTTCGTTGTGGGTTCGCACGTGCGTGTGCAGCGTGCCGACTGGCTGGCTCTGGGCCTTGCGGTCGTTCTCCTGATGGGGGCCGGCCTGTGGGCGCGCGACGGCATCGGCCGTCGCGTAGAGGAGATGCTCTCCGGCGATCGCGGAGCCGGGTCGGGGCGGATCGCCATCTGGCAGACCGGCGTCCGGGTGATCCAGGCACACCCGCTACTCGGGGTGGGGCCCGATTCCTTCCGCTTCGGGCACTACGAGGCGCGGTCGACCGATCACGAGGACATGGGAGGCTACGCGAGCATCGCCGACGACGCGCACAACCTCCCCATCACCGTCGGGGCCATGCTCGGCATGCCCGCCCTGCTGGTGGCGATCGCGTTCTTCGGGATACTGATGGCCCGGGCAGCGCAGACCGCGTTCCGGCCCGGAACCGGCGCCGGAGGGGCCGTCTTCGCCGCATGGTTCGCCGCGGTCGTCGGCCACACCGTCCACTTGCTGTTCGCCCCGCCGGTGATCTCCTCCAACATCATCATGGCCCTCGGGATCGGCGTCTTGCTGTCGGCGTACGCGACGCGCCCCGCCACGTCCGACAGGCGCACGCTCACCTTCGCCGTAGTGACCGTTGTCGCTGTGGGCCTGGTGGCGAGCGCGACAGCCGTGTCCACGCTCGTTGCGGACTACCACCTCGCGCAGTGCCTGCAGTCCACTGGAGAAGAGGCGATGGACAACATCGAGAGGTCCATCGCACTGGCGCCGTGGTCGTACCAGTACAGGGCGCAGCGCGCGACGATGCTCGGCATCGCGGCCGAGGAGGCAGCGGAGGGCGGGGATGCCGTGGAGGCCGCCGAAGCGGCGGTCGGCGCTTACGAGGACCTCGCCGATTTCGCTCCGGCCGAGTATCTCACCTACCTCGAGTACACCGGTCTGCTGCTGAACTTGCCGCAGCTCGGGGACGAGGGCATGACGCGCGCGACAGAGGTGACCGAGCGAGGGCTCAGGGTCTACCCGAGCGGGCTCGGACTCCGTGCCTACGGCGCGGTCGCGTGTCTCAAGCTAGGACAGTACGAACAGGCTGTGGGGTTCCTCGAACAAGACTGGGACTCCGATCCGGACTACGTCCTGCCCGGGATCGTGTACGGGCACGCCCTGCTCCGTTTGGGGCGCTACGACGACGCGGCGTTCGTTGTCGGAGTCCTGGAAGAGGACCATCCGGACGAGGAGGGTGTCGCGCAGCTGCGTTCCGCGGTCGAGGATTCTGCAGCCGACGTGCAGTGAACGGCGGCTTGTCGGTTACAATGAACCGTTACAGGCTCCGCTAGTGGCGCACCCGAAAGGCCGGCCTCCGATGGTCACCATCTACGACACGACGCTGCGCGACGGCACCCAGCGCGAGGGGATGTCGCTCTCGGTCGACGACAAGCTGCGGATAGCCGCCCGTCTCGACGACCTCGGCGTGCACTATATCGAGGGTGGTTTCCCGGGCAGCAACCCCAAGGACATCGAGTTCTTCGAGCGCGCGAGATCGCTTAAGCTCGAAAACGCCGTGATCACCGCGTTCGGTGCGACGTGCCGCAAGGGCGTGGAAGCCGCCGCCGACGACGGGCTGCGCGCGCTGCTGGACACCGGCTGCGAGGCGCTATGCATCTTCGGCAAGGCGTGGGACATCCACGTCACCGACGTGCTGAACGCCACACCCGACGAGAACCTGCGCATGGTGTGTGAGAGCGTCGGTCACCTTAAGGCCGCAGGCCGGACGGTGTTCTTCGATGCCGAGCACTTCTTCGACGGCTACTCGGCCAACCCGGCCTACGCGCTCGAGGTGTGTCGGGCTGCAGCCGGGGTGGGCGCCGATGCGGTGGTGCTGTGCGACACCAACGGCGGCACGCTGCCGCACGTGGTGGCGCAGGTGGTAGGGGAGGTCGTCTCGGCGCTTCCGGGCGTAGCCCTCGGCATCCACGCGCACAACGACTCGGCGTGCGCGGTCGCGAACTCGCTCGTGGCGATCGACGCGGGCTGTTCGCACGTGCAGGGTACCGCCAACGGTTACGGCGAGCGTGCCGGCAATGCCGACCTCATGTCGATCATCGCCGGGCTGGTGCTCAAGATGGGAGACGACTGTATCTCGGCCGACCAGCTTCGGCTGCTCACCGAGGTGTCGCACTTCATCGCCGAGACCGCGAACGTCGCGCCCAATCCGCACCAGCCGTACGTGGGGGCGAGCGCGTTCACTCACAAGGGTGGCGTGCACGCCAGCGCGGCTGCGCGGCTGCCCGAAGCCTACGAACATATCGATCCGGCCAGGGTCGGGAACCTAGCGCGCGTGGTGGTGAGCGAGCTTGCCGGTCGCGCCTCGCTCACGATGAAGGCGGCCGAGCTGGGCATAGACCTCGCGGGAGATCAGGCGACCGTGGCGCGCGTTCTGGACGGGATCAAGGCCCTCGAGCACAAGGGGTACTCCTTCGAGACGGCGGATGCCTCGCTCGAAGTCATGCTGAAGAAGGAACTCGGAACGTACGAGCCGTTCTTCACGCTGGAGAGCTTCCGCTGCCTGATGGAGAAGCGCGAAGACGGGAAGGTCACCACTGAGGCCACAGTGAAGATCCACGTCGGCGGGCACCGCTTCATCGCCACCGCCGAGGGCAACGGTCCCGTGAACGCCCTGGACGGCGCGTTGAGGATAGCTATCGGCCAGTTCTACCCTGCGCTTGCCGACATCGGGCTCTCCGACTTCAAGGTGCGCGTGCTCGACGAGAGCAAAGGTACCGGGGCGGTCACCCGGGTGCTCATCGAGAGCGAGGACGGGGAGAAGAGCTGGGGCACGGTGGGCGTGAGCGAGAACATCATCGAGGCTTCCTGGGAAGCGCTCGTCGACTCCATCGAATTCGGCCTCTCGCATCCCAAAGCAGCCGAGTAGCCGCATGATCCGCTCCAATCGAAACCTGGGGTTCGTCGTCCTCGCGCGCTTCGTTTCGCGCCTGGGCGGCACCGCCGTGTGGTTCATCGGGACCATGGGCGTGGCCGCGTACGTGTTCGAGGCGACGCCGCGGCAGCTCGCGATCATGTCCGCGATCAACGGGGTGGCGGCTATTGTCGGATCGCTGGCCGCCGGCGTGCTGATCGACAGGTTCGGCCCGCGCAAGATCATGATATGGGCCGAGATAGGCTCGGTGCCGCCGGTGTTCTGGATGATGGGGGCGCCTACCTTGCCCCTGTTCGTGCTGGGAAGCGCCGGGTTCTCGCTGTTCGGCATCCCCACGTGGACGGCTGGCGCGTCGTTTGCGCCGTACATCGTCGAGGGTCGTGAGGAGCTGGAGCGGGCCAACGCGTACATCGAGGGCGGAAGCGCCGTGGGCTTCGTGCTCGGTCCCGCCGTGGGAGCGCTAGTTGCGAACGCCTTCAGCCACCGGTCGGTCTTCTGGGTGATGATCGTGGCGTCTGTGGTGGCGGCGGTATCCGCCTGGTTCACGCGGATAGACGATAGTCCGCACCCGCATGCCAAGCATAATGCCTGGTCCGAGTTCAAAGCGGGCTTGAAGCTTGCGTACACCACGCGCACCCTGCGCTACTTCATCTTGCTGGGCACGGCGGTCTGGTTTGGCTTCGGGGCCTTCCAGGCGCTGGAGTCGCTGTTCTACCGCGACGTCGTGGGCGTGGGGGTGGAGTGGCTCGGCTGGATGAACACGTTCTTCGGAGCCGGACTCGTTCTTGGAGCGGCGCTTCTGCCACGCCTGCCGCAGAAGGTGGTCTCCGCGAAGGGTCTCACGGTGCTCACCTTTCTGACGGGCCTCGGCACGATGCTCTACGTGGGCTCCACCGACCTGTGGCTCATCGCTGCAGGCGCCCTCGTCTGGGGCCTGTTCTTCGGGGCGCTCGAGCCGCTGCATCGCACTCTGCTCCACCTCGACTCACCGCACGAGTACGTCGGGCGCATCGTTGGCACCTCTCAGTGGCACCGTAGCGCAGGGGAGCTCGTGCCACTGGCGTTCGTGCCCGCGCTGGCGGTGCTCATCGGCATCCAGCAGACGCTGATCGCAGGCGGGTTGCTCGTGGCCGTAGCAGCGGTGGTCGGCTTCAGGACGGCCGTTTCGATCGACTGCGACCGAGCGGTCGATTCGGGCGCACGAGCGGCACAGTCTGAACCAGTCTGAAATTGTTGGGCCCTCCATGCAGGATTCGCCTTCTCTTGCGTGAATCTTGGTGTATGTGACCGCTGTCGGCGAAAGGAGGCACCGTGCGCGTTGTACGCATCTTCCACGAGGAAGACGTGCGCTACGGTCTTGCCGACGAGAGCATGGTCACGCTGATCTCCGATGAGCCGTTCGCGGCCTGGGAGCCCGAGGGACTCGTGCCGCTTCCTCAAGCGCAGCTGCTGGCGCCGTCGATACCCACGAAGATCGTCTGTGCGGGAATCAACTACCGCGGTCACGCCGAGGAGATGGGTCACGATATCCCCGAGGAGCCCGTCATCTTCCTGAAGCCGCCGACATCTGTCGTCGGCCATGGTGGCGAGATACGCATCCCCGCAGACCAGGAGTGTGTGGACTTCGAGGGTGAGCTGGCGGTGGTCCTGGGGCGGCGCGCCCACAACTTGTCTCCCGAGGAGGCGCACACGCACATCCTCGGGTATGCGTGTGCCAACGATGTCACGAGCAGGGTCCTCCAGCAGCGCGACGGGCAGTGGGCGCGGGCGAAGGGCTTCGACACGTTCTGCCCGCTCGGTCCCTGGGTGGAAACCGATGTCGATCCGAGGGACCTGGAGATCGCGACCTACATCAACGGTGAGGTGCGGCAGATGGCGCGCACTTCGGACATGATCTTCAGCCCGTTCGAATTGGTGAGCTTCGTGAGCCGGGTGATGACGCTTCTGCCGGGCGACGTGGTCCTCACGGGCACTCCCTCGGGCATCGGGCCGATGGTCGCAGGGGACGTGGTCGAGGTGCGTATCGAGGGCATCGGGAGTCTGGTCAACCGCGTAGTGTGAGCGGTTCGTGCGTTCGATCGCAGTTCCGCCGGGCTGTCGGCCTATGCGGCCCTACCGCCCATCGGAAACCTCCCGCCGCCCACCCCATGAGACCCCAGCATCTCGCGTCGCGGTGCTACTATGGGCACACCATCTTGCGTTTCGCGCCCACGGGAAGGGGAGTCAACAGCCGATGCACAAGGACCGTCTGCGCACCCCCGAAGTCGAGGCGTTGCTGCGCGCGTTCGGCACTCTGAGAAGCGACGACGAACGCTACGCGTTCCTGCAGGACGTGGCCACCATCCGCGAGATCAAGGACATGGCGCAGCGTCTTGCGGTGGCCAGGATGCTGGATGGCGGGCGCCACTACACGGACATCCAGGAGACCACCGGCGCGTCGTCCACCACCATCAGCCGGGTGAGCCGCAGCCTGAACTACGGGGCCGAGGGCTACCGGGCCGTGCTGGACCGCCTCGAGCCGCTCGATCCTGAAGGTGGCGACGCATAACACCATGTCCGGGTTCGTCCACCTGCACACTCATTCGGAATACTCGCTCCTGGACGGAGTCACCCGCGTCAAAGACCTCGTCAACCGTGCGATCGACTACGACATGCCGGCTGTCGCGCTCACCGACCACGGCTACATGTACGGCGCGATCGACTTCTACCGGGCCGCCACCAAGGTGGGCGTGAAGCCGATAATCGGTTGCGAGGTCTACTTCACGCCCGAGCGCACACTGTCCGGCGGCAAACCGGACCTATACCATCTCCTGTTGCTGGCCAAGAACAACGAGGGCTACCGCAATCTGATGGCCCTGGTGAGCGAAGCGGGCGTGCAGGGCTACTACTACAAGCCCCAGGTGGATCTCGCGCTGCTCGAGCGGTACTCGGAAGGCCTCATCGGCACCAGCGCCTGCATGAGCGGCATCGTGAGCAAGTCGTTCGAGCGCGGAGAGCCCGATGCGGCGCGCCTTTGGGCGGAGAAGTACGCGAAGATCTTCGCACCCGGGGACTTCTACCTGGAGATCCAGGATCAGGGCATCACCACGGAGGCCGGCGTCACGCAAGCCGAGTTGGCCTCGCAGATCGCCGGGCTGGCCTCGGAGATGGGCCTCGGCATCGTCGGCACGAACGACATCCACTACCTCGAGCAGGCCGACGCGCGCACCCAGGACATACTGCTGTGCATCGGCACCGGCAAGACGCTCGACGAGAAGAACCGCATGCGCTTCTCGTGCGACCAGTTCTACATGAAGTCGCCGGAGGAGATGGCTGAGGCGCTCTCGGCGTATCCGGAGGCTCTCTCGAACACCCTCGAGGTGGCCGCCAGGTGCAACGTGGAACTCGAGTTTGGCAAGATTATCCTGCCGCGATTCGACGTCCCTGGTGGAGGGAGCGAGGTCGGGTACCTTCGCGAGCAGTGCCTGGAGGGCTTCAAACACCGCTACGGCGATCCGGTCCCGCCCGAGGTCATGGAGAGGCTCGACTACGAGATCTCGGTGGTCGGCCCGAAGGGCATCGCCGCGTACTTCCTGATCGTGGCCGACTTCACGCAATGGGCGCGCGAGCACGAGGTGCACGTGGGTCCGGGGCGCGGGAGCGGCGCGGGGTCGATGATCGCGTACTCGCTCGGCATCACAAACCTCGATCCGCTTGAGCAGGGGCTTCTCTTCGAGCGCTTCCTCAACCCCGACCGCACCGAGATGCCCGATATCGACATGGACTTCGACGACGAAGGTCGCGGCAGGGTCATCGATTACGTGCGCGACAAGTACGGGCAGGAGAAGGTCGCGCAGATCATCGCATTCGGCACGCTCAAGGCGAGGGCGGCTATCCGCGACGCCGGTCGCGTGCTCGGCTACCCGTACGGTGTTCCCGACAGGATCTCGAAGATGGTCCCGGCGATGCCGCTGGACATCACGATCCCCCAGGCGCTGTTCGGCGACAAAGACAAGGGCATCTCGGGCAACCCGGACCTGAAGGACGACTACGAATCCAATCTGGACACGAAGCGCATCCTCGACGAAGCGATGAAGATCGAGGGCATCATCCGCAACGAGAGCGTCCACCCTGCCGGCGTGGTGATCTGTCCCGACCCGCTTTACGTCCACCTGCCGGTGAAGAAAGACACCAAGGGTGGCGCTACCGTGACGCAGTTCGACGGGCCGACGGTGGGCAAGCTCGGCCTGCTGAAGATGGACTTCCTGGGCCTGAAGACGCTCAGCCGGATCGCCGGGGCCGTGCGCAACATCGAGCAGAACCACGGCGTCCGGATCGACGTGAACGAGATCCCGCGTGACGATCCGAAGACTTTCGCGCTTCTGCAGCGCGCCGATACCGACGGCGTGTTCCAGGTCGAGTCGTCCGGCATGAAGCGCGTACTCGTGCAGCTCAAGCCCACGTCCTTCTCCGACATCGTGGCCGTGGTGGCGCTGTTCCGCCCGGGTCCGATGGACTCGATCCCCGAGTACATCGCGCGCAAGCACGGGAAGTCGCGAGTCGTCTACTACGACGAGAGGCTGAAGTCCATCCTTGAGGAGACGTGCGGCATGCTCGTGTACCAGGAGCAGGTCATGCGCATCTCCATGACGATGTCCGGGTTCTCGGGCGCCAAGGCAGACAAGCTGCGCAAGGGCATGTCGAAGAAGATCAAGGAGATACTCGAGGAGCTGCAGCCGGAGTTCGTCGAAGGGGCTGCGAACAACGGCTACGACCGCATTATGGTGGAGGGGATGTGGTCGGACATCCTCGAGTTCGGTAAGTACGCGTTCAACAAGAGCCACGCTGCCGCCTACGCTATCGTCGCGTACCAGACGGCATACCTGAAGGCGCACTACCCGCTCGAGTACATGGCTGCGGTCCTTTCAAGCTACGCGGGCAAGACCGAGGACATAGTGAAGTACGTGAGCGCGTGCAACCAGGCCGGCATGAAGGTCCTTCCGCCGGACGTGAACTCCTCGGGCAGCGACTTCACGGCTGTCACCGGCGAGGGCATCCGGTTCGGTCTCGCCGGCATCCGCGGCGTGGGCGAGGGTGTGGTCGAGACGATCGTGGCCGAGCGCGACGCGGGAGGACCGTTCGCCTCGCTGCAGGACTTCTGCAACCGGATCGACATGCGGCGGGCGAACAAGAAGACCCTCGAGGCGCTCGTCAAGGCGGGCGCGTTCGACTCGACAGGATACACGCGCAAGCACTTGTTCTCGATGATGGAAACGTGCGTGGACGGCGCTGTGAAGCGCCAGCGCGACGCGAGCTCGGGACAGACCTCGATGTTCGATCTGTTCGCCGCCGAAGAACACGGCATGACCGACGAAGTGCCGCCGCCCGACGGAGACGAGTGGGAGAAGGGCGTCAAGCTCGGGTTCGAGAAGGAGATGCTCGGCATCTACGTATCGGACCACCCGCTCTCAGACATCGCCGATACGATCATCGCGGCGCGCAGCATGTCGCTGGGCGCCACCGATGAGTTCCGTGACGGGCAGTCGGGGTGGTTCGCGGGAATCATCTCGGCGTTCGCCCGCGTGCCCACCAAAGCGGGCAAGCTCATGGCCACCTTCACCCTCGAGGACCTCGAGGGGTCGATCGAGGGCGTCTTCTTCCCGCAGATGTACGACAAGTTCCGCGATTTGCTCGAAGTGGACACTGTTGTGCGCGTGCGTGCCAAGATCGAGCGCTCGGACCGCGGGCTGAAGCTGATCGCGCAGGACGTGGAGCTGCTCTCTGCCGAAGGCGGTTTCGAGCGCGCGCCGGCAACGCTGATGGTGCGCGCCGATCTCGAACTGCTCGGCAACGGCGGCGGCGTCCGCTTCAAGGAGATACTCGCTCGCTATCCGGGTCAGGACTGCGTGCAGGTCGAGATGCAGACTCCAAACGGTTCCAAGCAGCTGAAGATGGGGGATGAGTACAAGGTGAACGCGACCGCGGCGGGGCTGCACGCCGAGCTCAAAGAGTTGCTGGGCGGGGACTCGGTCTGGGAAGCGTGAGTTGACGGTTCCAGCGCCGTATGGAATACTTCGTCTCTGTAGCACTCTACCGCGCTAAAGCATTGACCCGGAGGTGATATTGCCGTGCAGCCTGCTCTCCCGCGTGGGTTCAGGGACGTACTGTTCGACGAAGCGCGCGAACGCGAGGCGGTGACCGCCGCGATCTCGGGCGTGTTCTCGTCGTGGGGTTACGAGCCGGTTGAGACTCCCGTGGTCGAGGAGTACCGGACGCTCGAGGCGGGCGTGGGGCCGTCACTGGAGCAGTCGGCGTTTCGTCTGTTCGATCTCGACGGCTCCCTTCTGGCCCTCCGGCCCGAACTGACCGTTCCCATCGCCAGGGTGGCGGCCTCCAGGCTCTCGGAGGCACCGGGTCCGCACAGGATCCGCTACGCGGCCGACGTCTTTCGGGAGCACGCTTCGCTGAGGGGGCAGGCGAGGCAGTTCA
>JAFGNP010000034.1 GCA_016926975.1 Coriobacteriia bacterium
GCACTTCGTCGATACATTAGAACCTACCTCGATCGGACCAGTTGATCATTGGGAGCTCGGGATGAGCGAGCTCGATGACACGACCCTCTTGCATTGATGCCGGCCCTTGCTGTGCATCCAGTATTTCCATTTGAGTTCAATTGGTTACCTCTTCGAAGAGCTCTCGCTGTCGAGCGCTCGACCTGTCAGCAACGTTCACTCGGATGCCACGCCGGCGACCAACACCGCCCAGCATGGCCTCGATATCACCAGACTGGACCCAATGCAATACTGTTCGGCTGCTGACCCCGAGGACGCGGGCTGCCTGCCGGATGGGAAGCCATCCCGGAGGCGCCTGGGGCGCTGTCTTCAGCCGGACAGAGTCGGGTAGCCGGATCTGCCACGGCGCGTACGGTACAACTTGATCACCGACGAGAAAGCCTTCCTTGAGCCACCGCAGCACCGTCACCAAGCTGACGCCGAGCTCGCGGGCCGCGTCCCGTGCCGTGTACACGGGCTCGCCGGCCGCTACCGGCTGTGGAACACACATCGCGATGTCGTGGCGCCTGCGGAAAGCACCCACTCGCTCTACGCTGAACGGAAGACCGCTCGCGGTGCGGACGCCCCGGGCGACGAGCGACCGGGCAATCTGCTTGTCGGTGAAGTACTCCGCCATCCGGCGAACCTCGTCTACGAGCTCGTTGTCGTCCATCACCGAGTGCTCGCCGACGCGCGGCATCTGAACCTTGATCTCCGTGGTGGCACCGCCTTGCCAGGCCAGCGTCAGGCACGCCTGCCGCGTCTCACGTTCCATGCGCACGAAGACCGCCTCGAACACGGCCCGAAGGAGCTGTTTCTTGTCACGCGTCGAGGTGGTGGGCGCGTCCCAGATCGCGCGTACTTCCATGCCGAGCCGGAGCAGGCGCTCCTTCTCATCTGAGGTGATCGGCGTTGGCCGCTGTCCACGGTAGCGCTCGATCCGCTCCTCGATCTCCGTGACTCGCGCCAGCCGCTCGTTCCATGTCGTCTCCAGTGTACGCGCCACCTTGCGGTTCTCGGGCTCCACCGCGTCATACTGCCGTCGCGCGCGCTCTGCCTGGTAACGCGCCTCCTGGCGCTGGTCCTCGAGCTGCTGCAGCACGGCGTCCTCACTCCTCTCCAGCTCGTCGACCGCCGCCACCGCAATCTCCATCGACGCTGGCTGTACGGCTTCGAGGAACGCTTCGACCACCGCTCTCTCGAGTCGCGTCCCGCCGATCGACTGGCACACGCCCTGTCCCTCCACGACGCCGCTCTTCTTCGCGCAGCTGTAGCGAACCGAGTCTCCGGTCGCGGGGTAGCATACGTACATCCGCCGGCCGCAAACCCCGCACCGCATCAGACCCTGCAGCAGCCCTCGCCCTCCCCGCAACACGGCAGAGGCTTCACTCCTCGGACGCATTAGTGTGTTCTCCTGAAGCTTGCATTGGTTCTCCTCGAATTCCACCCACGAGATATACCCCGCATGGTGATCCTTGATCACCACCTTCCATTCGGACGGCGGCACCGTCGCCTGCCCGATATGAATCTTACCCTCGGTGTCCACGGTACGCACCTGCTTGGTGCGACCGTACACATACGCCCCTGCGTAGCGCGGGTTGCGCAGAATGTACAGAACGGCCAGATAGCTCGGCGCCTGCCACTCGACCTTGCTCCAGGAGTAACGTCGCACCGGCAAGAGCAGATTCTGCGACTGCAGGTGACGGTACACCTGATGCGCGGTGCCGAGCTCTCGGAACTTCACGAACACCATCTCGACGGCGTGGCGGATGGTCTCGTCTGGATGCAGTTGTACCAGGCCCTCGTCGTCATAGTCGAGACCCACCGGCAGGCGCTTGCGCAGCTCCCCGCTCTCGGCCTTCTTCTCCATTCCCGCCACCATGCGCGCACGGATCAGATGGTGCTCCGCTTCGGACATCGTTCCCTTGAGCCCGAGCAGCAGTCGGTCGTTGTACAACGACAGGTCGTACACGCCGTCGAGATCCGCCACGAGCGTGTCGCAGATGCTGCACATATCAAGAAGGCGATGCCAGTCGGCGTTGTTGCGGGCCAGGCGCGTGGCGTCGAACGCCACGATGATGCCGAGCCGGCCGAGACCCACGTCGGAGACGAGCTGGCCGAAACTCTGTCGCTCGGACGGCACGCTGCCGCGAACGGCCAGGTCGCCGTCGTAGATGGTCACCCGCTCGCGCGGCCAGCCAAAGGAAACGGCCCGGGCGAAAAGATCGTACTGCACCTGAGTGCTCGCCGTGTTCACCCGGACCTGGTAATAAGTGGACTGCCGGACATAGATGCCCGCGAGCCGCTCAACGTGCTGACGCTTAATCTTCGTCGTCGTGATCCCATCCATCATGATCTACCTCCTCTTGGTCTCGAAGCATCCGAGCCGCTGCCCGCGCCAGCAGGCGCAGCACCTCGGTGCGTGTGTCGGCGGGAAGCTCCAACCACTCTCGGGCCGGTGGTCTCTCCTCGAAGAGATGAAGCTGTCGGTACATGTTGCCTCCTTTCGGGGAGCACTGAACGCTCTCCGAGAAGACCATGTACCACTGCGCCTTATTATCGACACGACAGCGCCTCGACAACACGCACAAGCTTGCGAAGGCCGTCGCGAGTGAACCGCACCGCGTCCCCGAAGGTAGTCTCGCTCGGTGCCATGTCCGTCCATCCCACTGGGAGCAGTGTCCTGCTGCCGTCAGGAAGAACGACCTGTATGAAATCGTCGCTGCGGGCAGCAACGTGCAAATCGACCTGCAGCGTCTCGCCGTGTAGCGGGTGTCCCCGCATCGTAATCACGACAGCGCGCGGCCTGCTGGAGAGTTTGTATGCTCGTTGTTTGTATGAAGCA
>JAFGNP010000035.1 GCA_016926975.1 Coriobacteriia bacterium
GAGCGTCGCGCGATGCACCTGCGCGATGGACGCGGAGGCCAGCGGCTCGTTGTCGAAAGTAGCGAACAGCGCCTCAGGCTCAGCACCGAAGTCGGCGGATATGACCTTGCGGATCACCTGTGCCGGAAGAGCGGGCACCGAGTCCTGCATGGTCTGCATCTCGGCAACCAGTTCCGCGGAGAACTCGTCGGGTCGTACAGAAATCAGCTGCCCGAGCTTCACGAAAGCAGGGCCGAGTCTTTCGAACGCCCGGCGCAGGCCCTTAGCCCACGCGGCGCGGCGAACGGGGCCCGGGGCCAATCCGAAACCGGCCGCAGGCAGCTGCCGTGCCAGCTCCCCGAGCGTCACGCCGATGATGACCCAACTACGGGATGCCATGGCGCGCCCCTACTCGGCGGTCTTGCGGAGAAGGGTCTCCAGAAGCGACTCGATGTTGTCGAGCCGACCGCGCAGCTCGGCCACCTCGAAGCGCACCTCGTCGAGAGCGGGGTCGGACTGCCTCTCGATCTCCGCCTCTTCGCCGCGCGCTCGCGCCTCCAGGTCGCGCTTCAGCTTCTCCTTCTCCTCGGCCACCATCGCCGCGAGACCGTCGACGAACGCGTCGGGTCCGCCGCCCATGCCCTCGGGTCCCGAGTCCTCGCCGCGGAGTACTGCGGCCTTCAGCCCCTCGTCAGCCGCCTCGTGGGTCAACATCCACGCTGCGAAGAACCGCATCACGTCATCAGTCATGTCGCGCCCCCGTCCGGTTGGATACTGTGTAATGAATAGTACCTCGCATTACAAGGTAACGCAACAGGAGGCATCCGACTGCCCGAAGCACGCCGTCTTACGCCACGTCGCGGCGAGAGAAGACCAGCACCGAGCCGGCAAGCGTGACCAGGGCCAGAATGCCGTACACCCACCAGGATTCAGAAGCCGCCGACTCCCCGTTGATGATCAGGCCGGGCTGCCAGTAGCTCACCAGATTCACCGGATCGAAGAACTCGGCGGCCTCGGACACGTTGGCCACCATGTCGGCGATCCAGAAGAGCAGGAGCACGCCGGACGTGATCGCCGCCGGCTTGCCGCTGTCCCGGAACATCGAACTCAGTAGCATGGCAAGCCCGCCGATCCCCAGGATGAACAGCGTGCCCAGGCCGAACAGGCTCCAGAAGGCCTCCGCACCGAGTTCGACCCCGTACGTCGGTCCGAGGACTTGGATTGGCACAAACGTACACACGCTCAGCAGCAGGGCGTACCCTGCGAACGCGATCACGCGAGTGACGGCTATGGCAGTGCGCGACAGAGGCTGTGCAAGCAGGAACTCCATCGTCCCGGCACCGATCTCGCCCGAGAACATGCGACCCGCGAACAAGATGGCAGCCGAGGCTATGATGATGATCCACATCAGTCCAAGGAACTCGATTTGCAGGAAGCCGCCTGCTGTTGCGAAGGAGACCTCATTCCCGCCGAAGATGGCTAGAATCTCGGCTGGGTAGCTGTCCATCATCTTCTGCAACGCGTCGCCCATCTCGCCCCAGAACCACAGCGTCATCCAGGCGTACAAGGCAAGGCTCACGGTGAACCAGAAGATCGAGGAGCGACGCTGATGGAGAGTGCCGCGCAAGAGTGTCCAGTTCACCGCTCTTCCCCTCCCTCGACAGCGACAGACTCCTCATCGGTCGCCTGCGCACGGTAGTACTCAAGGAACACGTCCTCCAGACTCGCCCGTTGTATCCGCACGTCCGCGAGGCGGCACTGTGCAAGGCGCTTGATCACCGCGTCGACGGAGTCGCCCTTCACGCGCGCTGTAAGCACTGTGTCGCTCACTGCAACGACGTTGTCCACGCCGGGCACCCCGTTCAGGAACGATGGGTCCGCAGGTTCTGCGAACGTGATCTCCATCTCCCTCAGACGCTTCGCGAGAAGCGCCTTGACGCCCTCCTCGGCCACAAGATGGCCGGAGCGGATGATGCCGACGCGGTCACACACGCGCTCCACTTCAGAGAGGATGTGGCTCGAGAGGAACACCGTGCGTCCTGCGGACACGCGCTCATCGATGACGCTGTACACCAACTCCTGGTTCAGTGGATCGAGCCCGCTCGTGGGTTCGTCAAGGATCAGCAGCTCAGGGTCGTGCGCCATACCCAGTATCAGGGCAAGCTTCTGCTTGTTGCCTTTCGAGAGTTCCTTGACCTTCTTCGAAGGGTCGAAGTCGAACCGCTCGAGCAGATCGTCGGTCAACGCTCCCCGTCCCCCGCGAAAGCCGGCGACATACTCGAGGTGCCAACGACCGGTCTCCTTCTCGTACAGCTTCACTTCGCCTGCGACGTATCCTATGCGCCTTCTCATAGCCGAGCCGTCCAGACCTATGCGGGTCCCGAACACCTCGGCCTCACCATCGGTAGGCTTCAGCATTCCCAGAAGGCAGCGGATCGTAGTCGTCTTTCCCGCCCCGTTCGGACCTAGGAACCCGTACACGGCCCCGCTCGGAATCGACATCGTCAGCCCCTCTATCCCACGAGTCTTGCCGTAGAACTTCGAGAGCCCGCGTGCGGTGATGACATCCATCATGCATGCTCCTTCTGCCTCTGGTCGTACCTCCGCTAAGGTTACCCCATGTGAACGTCCCCGCTGCTGCCGCTTCCGCGCGAACTTCAGCTGTGGGAATATATCGGTATCGAACTGCACGGAGGAGGGGCCAGCAGCGTGGGCAAGCATGGACGTTCCGGGATAAGCAAGAAGGCCCGGTTGTACATTGCACTCGGTGTCGTACTCGCACTGGCTGCCGGTGGGACCGCCTGGGCGGTGTACGGACCAGGCGCCGACAAGACCAAGGACGACAGCGCAGAGACGACGGCTACCGATTCCGTAGAGACGACGGAGACGGCGGAGTCGACGGAGACGGCGGTGTCGGACGAGGAGTCGGACGGCGTCGAGACCAACGCGACCGTGATCGTCCCGCCTTCTGCGCTCGAGCCCGAAGGCGGAGACGCCCCTCCTGCTGTGTATGACCCCAACGCGACCCCTGCCACCGTAGAACAGCAGGCAACCAAGGTCCTGAGCGTCGCTTCGTCCGGCGGATCGTACACACTGAAAGCCGACTACGTGCTGTTCCTGACCGGTGGCGAGGCAGCCGATGCAGCATTCGCACATGGCGACGAATCACCCCCACCGAACGACTACTACATCGTGAACGACAATACGATGATTCGTGACCTCCCGATAGCCGCCGATGCAACCGTCAGAGTCGTGACCAACAACGACGGCACCTCGAATCCCACCGGGTACTCGATGACACTGGCTTCATGGGTCTCCGCACTGAGCGGGCCGAATGCCAACGCATTCAAGAGCGGGATCTACTGGATCAGCCTCACGAACGGCTACGTGGTCTCGATCGAGCAGCTGTACCTGCCCTAGAGATCTCGGCCGCCGGTACGCTCAAGGAGAGCGCTGCTACTAGCGCTTGCGCTTTCTCACGCCGAGAGCTGAGCCCTTGCGCGCACCCTGTTTCAGCCGCGCCAGCACTTCATCGGCAGTGGAGGACTCTACCTCGGACTTGAGTTTCACAACCTGGTCGCGCAGGCGGGCCGCGCTCTCGAAGTCGAGCGCCTCGGCGGCAGTGTGCATGTCCTCCTCCATGGCTGCCAGCACCCTGGCCAGTTCCGCACGTGGCAGACTGCTCAGTTCGCGCGCCACGTCCACGCTCGGCTCGAGCCCGACGTCCTGCTCTCGCACGTACTGGGCGATGTCGTGGATGGCCTTCCGAATCGTCTGAGGCTCGATACCGTGCTCCTCGTTGAACGCGATCTGCAGCACACGGCGACGCTCCGTCTCCTCCATCGCGGTACGCATGGAGTCGGTCACCTTGTCGGCGTAGAGGATGACCTCGCC
>JAFGNP010000036.1 GCA_016926975.1 Coriobacteriia bacterium
ACCATCTCGGACGAGGCGTCGGTGAGCAGGCTCACCACGCCCATCATCCTGACGTTGCGTGGGATGCGGGGCCGGGCCATCAGCGCCGCTTGAGATCTCGGGAGAGCGACATAGCCGCACGCGCTCCCTCTCCTGCAGCGATGATGATCTGCTTGCCGGGCGTGTCGGTCACGTCGCCTGCGGCGTAGATGCCCGGCGCGCTCGTAGCGCCGCGGTTGTCGATCACGATCTCGCCCTTGGCGTTCATCTCGACGAGGCCGCCGGTGTACTCGGACACCGCGATCGAGCCGCTCTCTATGAAGACACCGGAGACGGCGAGGTCCTCTTCGACACCTTCCTTCGGGTCTTTCACCTTCACGCCGGTCACGCGCGTGTCGCCGATGATCTCGGTGACCTTCAGGCCAGCGCGCACAGTGATGTTCGGCGACGCTTCCACGCGTTCGAGCATGGTATCGGGCACCTTCAGCGGCTGGAGGCTGATGATCGTCACTCGCGCTCCGAGCGATGCCAACTCCAGCGCAGCGTCGGCAGCCGATTCGCCCGGGCCGACCACGGCGACGTCGGAGTCCTTGAAGAACGCCGCGTCGCAGGTGGCGCAGTACGACACGCCGCGGCCCACGAACTCCTGCTCGCCGGGCACCGCGAGGCGGTTGGGCGCCTTGCCGGTAGCGATGATGATCGCGCGGGTGGGCAGCACGCTGCCCTCGCGCGTGTAGACTTCGTAGCCGTCGCCAGCGGGCACTATCGCGTTCACGAGCTGCCCTTCGAGGCATCTGACCTCGAACTGCGCGACATGATCGCGGAAGTTCTGCACCAGCTCTTTGCCGGTGACCAGCCTCCACCCGAGGTAGTTCTCGACCTCGCCCGCCCATAAGGCCTGGCCGCCGACCACGCCTCCGACGATCGCGGTGGCGAGTCCCTGGCGCGAGGCGTACATCCCGGCGGTGAGGCCCGCCGGTCCGGCGCCAATGACGACCACGTCGTAGCGGGCGGTGCTCACATCGTCCATGCTGGGCCCCTCTCGGTCCGGCTCATCCGCGTCGCCGTGTCACAATGGCGGCAACGACCGGAAGGACGGACATGACTCAGGCTCGCGTAGCGGTCATCAGGTGTGACACATACGATACTCCTGCCGTTGAAGCTGCGGTATCGCGGGGGTTCGCTCTCCTGGGCGGCGCGGAAGCATTCGCGCGGCAGGACGAGCGCATCGTACTGAAGCCGAACCTGCTGGTAGCGAGTGGGGCCGACAAAGCGGTCACCACACACCCCTCGGTGTTCGCCGCGGTCGCCCGGCAGTTCGCGTCTGCGGGTGTCGAGCTGGAGTGGGGCGATTCCCCGGGTCTCGGGATAGCGCTCTCCGTCGGCCGGCGCGCGGGCATCGCTCAGGAGGCCGAGGCGTTGGGGATCCCTCTGGCCGATTTCGACCACGGCCGCGCGGTGTCGTTCCCCGATGGCAGGCTCATCAAGCAGTTCACGATCGCCGAGGGGGTCGCTTCGGCCGACGGACTGGTCTCGCTGCCCAAGCTCAAGACACATGCGCTGACGCGCATGACCGGCGCGGTGAAGAACCAGTTCGGCTGCATTCCTGGTCTTCTGAAGACCGAGTTCCACGCGCGCATGCCGGATGTTCGGCGCTTCAGCCAGATGCTGGTGGACCTCAACAGGATGCTGCGGCCGCGGCTGTTCGTCATGGATGCGATTGTGGCGATGGAGGGCAACGGGCCGAGGGGAGGGGATCCGCGTCAGGTGGGCGTGCTGCTGTTCTCGGACGATCCGGTGGCCGTCGATGCGCTGGGTTGTCGCATCATGTCACTCGACACCACCCTCGTCGACACCGTGACATTCGGCGAGGAGTGGGGCCTCGGCCTTGCCAGTGACATTGAAGTCCTGGGTGACGAACTGCCGGTGATCGAGGGCTACGTCGTGAATCGCAGTCCCGTCTCCACGAGTGGCGGGCGGTTGAGCAGCCCGACTGTGAAGCGACTGATCACGCCTCGGCCGTACGTGGTGCACGAGCGCTGCACGCGCTGCGGGACTTGCGTCGATGTCTGCCCGGTGGATCCAAAGGCCGTGACGTTTCCGGCGGACGATCACGCACGCGTTCCGGAGCACGACTACGATCGCTGTATCCGCTGCTACTGCTGCCAGGAGATGTGTCCGGAGCAGGCCATCGAGGTGAAGACGCCGGTACTCGGCAGACTCATCAGGCGGTAGCTACCCGTAGGTGAGGCGCCCCTCCACCACACGTCCCACGTTCTGGTGCGCGCGCAGCCACTCGTCGATGACCTGCTTGCCCGAGGTCGTGACCACCTTGCTGGGCCCGGCGGCCGCCAGTTCCTCGGGGCTGACATCGAGGTAGTCGGCACTGTTCGCGACATGGTATCCCTGCAGCCCCACGGTGTAGGTGCCCTCGTCGTCAACAGGCTTGCCGCCGATCTCCAGAGAGAGCAGCCGCTGTTCGGTGTCCGAGTACCGTGCGCGCACGGCGCCGTTGACCTGGTAACACTCGCCCTCGCCGTCCCGGTTCTCCTTGCGCATCCAGTGGGCGAACATCTTCTTCAGCGATGCGCCGGTCACGGTGAAGCGCATCACAGCGTCGTCGTAGGGGAAGCACCCCATGAAGTCCATGAGCGTCACGGTTGGGCCGAGGCTTTTCACGCGCACGGCGCCCGCGCCCAGGAGCATCACGTCGAGGCCGAGGGACTCGGCCATCGCATCGGCGAGCAGATTGCCGAGTGAGCTCTCCGCCTCGCGCAGAGGGTGCGTCAGTGCCTCGGTGAACTTGCAGATGATGACCCCGTACTTGCGGTCGACGATGTCTTTGAACGAGTCGATGAACTCTGTCAGCTTCACATCCGGCTCGGCGAGTTGCTCATCGATGGGTATGAGCTGCCACTTCCAGTTCGCGATCGAGTTCGTCTCGTCATCGACCTCGATATCGAAGCGCCCGATCTGGTTCGTTCCGGTCCCGGCCTGCACGATGAGCACGCCGTTGACCACTTCCGGTTCGTTCAGAAGAGTGTGCGAGTGCCCGCCTATGATCATGTCCACGCCCCAGGCGGGGTCGAGCGCTGCGGCGAGTTCCTTGTCCGATTCGAACCCGATGTGTGTCAGCAGCACGGTCAGGTCGATGTCGTCATTCCTGTAAGCGTTACAGATACAGCCCACCTCTTCGGCCGCTTCGTGGATGTCCACGAAGGTGCCGATCAGCTCGTCAAGCTTGATAGCGTCGAGCGCCTTCTCGGTGAGGATGCCCGTGAACAGTATCTCGAAGCCGTCCTTCTCGATGATGTAGTGAGGCCGCATCATGCGCTTGTTGAACGGTTTGATGTAGATGTTCGCGTTCACGATGGGGAAGTTGGCGATCTTCTCGAGGAAGAGCAGGTGAGGGACGCCATAGTCGACCTCGTGGTTGCCGAGGCCGACTATGTCCGGCGCGAGGTAGTTCATGACCTCGATCGTCGAGACGCCCTTGAAGTCCGAGTCGATGATCGACCCCTGGAGCATGTCGCCTGCGATCGCGAAGATGACGTTCTTCTCTTCGGCACGCACCTTGTTGAGATAGCCGGAGAGCAGGGGCAGGCCGCCGGTGAGCGGACCGCCGCCTGCGGCTTGCTCGGCGAAGAAGTCGCCGTGCATGTCGTTGGAGTGAAGGATCGTGAACTTCTTCGTGCCCATGGGTCCCCCTGTGGCGTGGGCCGATATCTGCTGGTGATGTTACCCAACCTGGTGGTGGGGGATGGTCAGGGCAACGACTACTACAGGGGGTCGGCGATGGCGGCGACCGTGCAGGCGTATCTCATCGCGCACGACCGGGCGTGCGTCGCGGGCGAGCAGCCCGATCAGCGTGTCGCACGACACGCTATGCGAGCCCGGCTTCCTTGAACCGCTTCTTCACCGAGCTCAGGCTGCCTTGCACGTTGAACTTCCACTTGCCGGTGGCGGCCTTGATGATGAGCACGTCGGGCGAGCTGGTGTTCTCATCGGTGGCGCCTATGCGGAACTTCGCTCCCTGGAATTGCGAGCGTTCGATCACCCAGTTTCCGGGTGTCTCGGCGAGCGCCGCGTCCGGCGACATCTGCCAGTACGCCTCGGAGTGTGTCATCGTCGAGCCAATTTGCGCTCCCCACTGCCCGAAGAAGCCCTTGCCCTCGGCCTTGGCCTGGTCACGAGCGGCGTTCACGGCGGCGGTGATCTTATCCTTGGTGAGCTCGGCAAAGACCAGGCGACGCTCCGTGATGATCAGGGTGTACGACTTCTGCTTGAGACCCATGAATCCCGCGACGAGGGTGAGCCCTCCTATGATGGTCAGGATCTGTTCGCCCGACGCGGGAGCCGGGACCGCAACGGGCGCGGTCGTCGGAGCAGGTAGAACCTGTGCCGGCGTCTGCGTAGCCGGTGGTGCTTTGACCTGCGCTCCGCAGCCCGTGCAGAACGCGTTGCCGTCAGCGATCGGTGTCCCGCACGCGGTGCAGAAGTGGCTCTCGGTCACTGGGCCTCCTTGGCTGGGTGTCGAATCCGAGTGTACCCGACAGACGATCGCCCACGGTTCGGTGAGTCTTGTTACAGCGTGGTTCGTCGGGGTATAGTTCTAAACGTTCACAACAAACTGAACGTTATGAATGCGGAGTGTATCGCACGAGAGGGGGAGGTTTGGGCGCGACCAGTACTGACGCCGAGCGCCATGCGCTGCTCGAGCGTGTGGCGGGCTTCCTGGAGGCCACCGGTTTTCCCCGGGCGGTCGCACGCGTGTATGCGGCGCTCCTGCTCGCCGAAGGCGAGGGTCTTTCGACGCACGAGTTGATGGACGAGTTGGGGGTGAGCAAAGCGTCGATCACCAACGCGATGCAGTTCCTCGTAGGAACGGAACTCGTGGAGCGCTATCGCGTGAGGGGGTCGCGTGAAGCGCACTACCGGATGCTCAAGGGCAAGTGGGGGGGCATCCTTGAGCGCAAGTTCGCGGCCACAGGGTATATCCGGAAGATAATCGACGAGGCGATGGAGCTCGCGCCATCGCCGGAAGCGTGTGAGCGCCTACAGGAGTTGCACGACGTCTACGCGTTCTTCGAGGTCGAGTTCGAGAGTCTCATGCAGCGTTGGAACGAGAGGAAGAAATCATGACCGAACCTGCCATCCAGGTCGAAGGTCTGCGGTATTCCTATGGGGACCTCGAGGCCGTCAAGGGTATCGATTTCGATGTCAGGCCGGGCGAGATCCTCGGCTTCCTCGGACCTAACGGCGCCGGGAAGTCCACGACCATCAAGATGCTCACCGGCCAACTCACGCCCAGGGGCGGCGTCGCGCGTGTGCTCGGCATCGATGTGGCGACCGACGACCCCGAGCTGCAGGCGCGCATCGGCGTGTGCTTTGAAGAGAAGAACCTCTATCTCAACATGTCGGCCAAGGAGAATCTCGACTTCTTCGCGAGCCTCTTCGGCATCAAGGACGCCGACGCCGAGGGCGTGCTGCGCCGTGTGGGTCTTGCCGATCGCGCGAAGGATCGCGTGAAGACGTTCTCCAAGGGCATGCGCCAGCGCATGATGATCTCCCGTGCCTTCATCAACAAGCCCGACGTGCTCTTCCTGGACGAGCCCACCGATGGCCTGGACCCGGTCACATCGGCGTCGATCCGCAAGACCATCAAGGAGGAAGCCGAGCGCGGTGCGGCGGTGCTGCTCACCACCCACGATATGTTCGAGGCCGATGAGCTCTCGGACCGTGTGGCGTTCATCAACGAGGGCGAGATCGTGGCGCTCGACTCCGCTGAGAACCTCAAGCTCAAGTACGGCACGCGCTCGGTCAAGGTCCGCCTGCGCGACGGCGACGGCGTCCGCGAAGAGGTCCTCCCGCTCGACGGCGACGGCTCTTCAGACAAACTCGCCGAGCTCGCCGCAAGCCCCGACCTGCTCACCATCCACACCGAGGAAGCGACGTTGGAGCAGATCTTCATACAGCTGACAGGTAGGGGGCTCGAGGGATGAGCCGTCCTATCTCGCGCCCAGCGATCATCTGGGCGCTCCTCAAGAAGGAGCTCACGGCGTACTCGCGCGATCTGGTCTTCCTTGCGCTCACGCTCGCGGTGCTGGTCGCCGTGCCGTTCGTCTTCCATGCATTGCCCGACTCCGTGGACGAGGCGATCACACTCGCCGTGTATCCCCTCGTGACCGAGATGCTCGGAGACGCCAGGGAGACGTTAATAGGTATGGGCGCCACAGAGGAGCAACTCGCCGAACTCGACGACATCGACCTCGCTTCCGGGGAGGAGGGCCTTGCGCTCGTCGAATTCGAGAGCGAGGAGCAGCTCCGTGGCGTGATCGAGGGCTCGCTCGAACTATGGCAGACCGAGGGTGGGGAGACCGTCTTCCGCGACAAGGAGGCGGGGGACAAGAAGCCGAAGGACGCGGAGCGGGTCAAGCCGGATATCGGCATCGCGTTCCCTGACGACTTCATCGCGGGCGTGGCGGCCGGGAAGAGCGATCTCACGGTCACCGTCTACTCGCAGGCCGGCGTTGGCGAGGAGATCCAGACCGCCATGCAGAGCTTCGTGCGTGAAGCAGCCTACCAGATCGCCGGCCGGGAACTCCCTGTGGGGCTCCCAGACGAGACGACCATCGTTCTGGGTGAGGACCGCGTGGGCGACCAGATCACCATGCAGGAGCGCATGCGCCCGATGCTGCTCTTCATGGTGCTCCTGATGGAGACGTTCTCCATGGCCTCGCTCGTGTCGACCGAAGTCCTGCAGCGCACCGTGACGGCGGTCCTCGTGACGCCCGCCAGGGTGGGTGACTTCCTCGCGGCCAAGACGATCTTCGGCACGTTCATGTCACTCTCGCAGGCGCTCATCATCCTCGCGTTCGTTGGTGGCCTCACGGCCACCAACTGGTCGCTGGTCCTCACCGTCCTGGTAATGGGGGCGATCATGTTCACGGGCATCGCCCTGTTCGTGGGGTCGGCCGGCAAGGACTTCATGGGGCAGCTGTTCTACGCGATGCTGTGCACCGTCCCGCTCATCATTCCGGCGTTCTCGGTCATGTTCCCCGGCTCGGCGGCGCCGTGGGTCAAAGTGCTCCCATCGTATCCAATCATCAGGGTGCTCGTGGACGCCACCGCGTATGGCGGCACATGGGCGGACTCGTGGGGCCTGCTCGCGTATGCGGCCCTGTGGTTGGTCATCCTCTACTTCGCCGGGCTGTTCGCGCTAAAGCGGAAGGTGGAGACGCTATGAGCCTCTCGCGCATGTGGAAGGTCCTGCGCAAGGACCTCGCGCTCGGACCGCGTTCGTCGATCTTCCTGTGGGCGATCGTGATGCCGTTCGCGCTCACGCTTATCCTGCAGGTCGCGTTTGGATCGCTCTTCGACCCCAAGCCAAGGTTCGGGATTCTCGACGAGGGCGACTCATCGATCACCGCGGCCGTCGAGGACATGGAGGGCATCGAGCTCGCGCTGCTCGATGACGCCGATGAACTCAAGATGCAAGTCGAGGCGAACGATCTCGATGCAGGGCTGATCCTTCCGGCCGGCTTTGACGATGAGGTGCGGGATGGCAAGAAGCCGACGCTGCAGTTCTTCATCGGCGGCGAGAGCTATGCCTCCAACCGCATCATTCTCACCGTGACGGCCATCGACCTCATCCGCGAGATCGAGGGCGGTGATGCGCCGGTCACGGTAGACGTGGTGAGCTTCGGCGAGGCAGGGTTGCCGATGACCAAGCGTCTCATACCCGTCATCGTGTTCTACGCGCTCGTGATGGCCGGACTGTTCGTGCCAGGATCCAACCTCGTGGAGGAGAAGGAGCAGGGCACGCTCATGGCGCTCCTGGTGACTCCGGTCAAGGCGAGCGAGGTTCTAATCGCCAAGTGGCTGCTCGGTGTGATCCTGGCCGTCGTGCTTGCCTCGACCTCGCTCGCGCTCAACGGTGCGTTCGGCGCTAACTGGCCGGAGGTGTTGGTGGTCATCCTGGTCGCAGGGGCGCTCTCCTCTGTGCTGGGCGTCCTCGCCGGCGTCTACGCCAAGGACTCGTCGATCATGTTCGCCATCGTCAAGGGGAGTGGCATCTTCCTCTTCGCGCCCACGCTCTTCTACATCTTCCCCGAGTGGCCGCAGTGGATCGCCAAGATCTTCCCGCTGTACTGGATCATCGAGCCGATCTGGCAGGTCTCGGTGATGGGCGAGGGGCTTTCAACGGTGTGGTTCGAGCTCGCCATCGCGCTGGCGATCACTGCTGCGCTCGGCGTGGCTGCGTGGTGGCTCGCCAAGCGCATGCAGGCGCAGATGGCCGGACAGTGATACTGCGTACTCCGAAGGAGGTCGCGTGATGGAGTGGTACTGGTGGGTGTTGATCGGCGTGGGTGTGGTCGTCATCGGCTACATCAAGATCAAGGTCGGCGGAAAGATGCTTGCCGACATGAAGGCCAAGAAGGCGGCACAGGCCGAGATCGACGACGAGTAGCGCGTGCGGTCAGCCGAGGATGCGCGGCGGCAGGAACGGGCCGATGCACATCCAGAGGTAGTAGATGAGCAGCAGGATGCAGAGGCACCCTGTGGGAATCGCGGGGACTAGTATCCACCAGCGGTTGCGGTGCGCGCCGAGCGGGGCTGGATCCTGAGCGATATCCCGCTCCCGCACGACGATCCGGTCGTCGTTGAGTCTGATCCCGCGCAGACCGGTCATCCACATGCCCACGCTGGCCGAGCGGGAGCGCCGGAGCACCATCCAGTAGAAGATCGCCCATGCCAACAGGCAGGCGGCAAGCATCCACTGCCAGATCGCGACAGGCCCGGGGGCGGGTAGCCCCTCGTAGCCGAGAGCCGTCAACCACCGGTGTGCCACGTGCTCGGAGATCTGGATCCAGACCGGCATGGCCGGGTTCGATCCGTCGGCACCTCCCGCGAGCGCCGAGAAGGTGAGGGCCGTCGGCACGAGCAACATCGGGCCGAGTCCGACCACCACGTCGGTTGCCCAGGCGCTGTAGCGGCGGCCGAGCGAGGCCTGCGGGACGCACGGGCCCTCCTCCGGTCGCACCCGGCGCTCCACGATCTCAGAGGCCACCTCGGCAGGATCGCCGAAGTCCCTGAGGACCGCCGCCGCGTCGCCTCGCTCGGCGACCTCCTCGTACAGGTGGGTTCGAATCTCCTCGACCGTGTCATCTACATCGGACGGTGGTAGCCCGCGAAGCCCTCGGCGCACTGCCGCCAGGTAGCTCGAAACATCAGCATGCTCGGCCTGCGTCATCTGCGGTCCTTCCCCCCGAGATCGCCCATCGCACCCGCTACGGTCTCCCATTCGGTCCATGCCTTCGACAGGAAGGCACGCCCGTTCTCGGTGATCCGGTAGTACTTGCGCGGGCCTGCAGGTCCCTCGTCGGACCAGGCGGCCGATACGAGACCGTCTGCTTCGAGGCGGCGCAACACCGGGTAGACAGTGCCCTCGCCCGCTACAAGGCCGCCGCGGTCCTTGAGCTCCCGGACGATCGCGTACCCGTAGAGCGGTTCGCGGTCGACAAGGCTCAAGATCATAAGCTCGACGATTCCCTTGCGCAGCTGGGTCGCCCAGGAGGCGAAGTCGTCGGTGTCGGCAGGTGCAGGCCTCTTGGCCACGGAGTCCCCGTCCTTAGGCGATACTGTGTAATAGACAGTACCCCGCAATGCCAGGCAGATGCAAGTGCTCTAGGCAGGAATCGGCCTGATGGTTACGGTGCGGTAGACTGCTATGGCGGCCCCTTCGACGGGGGCGGCATATCCGGGAGGTTCGGCTTTGAGGATCATAGATACGCACGCGCATGCGTTCGCGGATGCGATCGCGCCGGTCGCGATGAGCACGCTTCTGAAGGCTGCGGATGTGAGGTCCTACTACGACGGGACCGTCTCCGGGCTGATGTCGGCGATGGACCGAGGGGGAGTGGCTCTCTCGGTGGTAGCACCTGTCGCCACGAAACCCTCGCAGGTTCGCACCATCAACGACTGGGTCCTCTCGCTGGACC
This sequence comes from Coriobacteriia bacterium, assembly GCA_016926975.1. Lineage (GTDB taxonomy): Bacteria > Actinomycetota > Coriobacteriia > Anaerosomatales > Anaerosomataceae > UBA6100. Next base: position 9,981 of record JAFGNP010000036.1, read on the forward strand.
GTGACCGGATCATCCCGTTCGGCGCCATGCACCCGGATTTCCCTGATCCGTCAGCCGAGATCGCGCGGCTCGCCGAGAACGGCATCCGGGGCATCAAGATGCACTCGCAGAACCAGGATTTCTCGGCTGACGAACCGCGAATGGCACCGTTGTACAGGGCGGTCATCGATGCAGGGTTGGTCGTGTTGTTCCACGCGGGGCGCGACATGGTCGACTGGGGTCGCGAGGCCAGGCCGGCGGAGTTCGCGCGCATGCTCGACGCGTATCCGGATCTCAAGTGCGTGCTCGCGCACATGGGAGGCTACCTGTTCTGGGAAGAGGTGCGCGAGCACCTGTGCGGGCGCGACGTGTACCTGGATACCGCCTACGTGCCACGGCATCTGCCGGATGCCGAATTCCTGTCGCTGATACGCGACCACGGAGCGCACCGCGTCCTGTTCGGCTCCGACGGGCCCTGGACGGAGGTCGGCGACGAGATCGCGTACCTCAAAGAGATGGGGCTCTCAGACGAAGAGCAGG
>JAFGNP010000037.1 GCA_016926975.1 Coriobacteriia bacterium
AAGCCGCGCAGGCCGATGTCCAGGATGAGACCACCCTTGACGACCTCGATGACCTCGCCCTCGACGGTCTCGCCGGCCTCGAACTTCTTCTCGATATCGTTCCACGCGCGCTCGTAGGCGGCGCGCTTCTTGGAGAGGATCAGGCGGCCGTCCTTGTCTTCCTTCTGGAGGACGAGGGCCTCGATCTCGTCGCCAAGCTGCACGATGTCGGCAGGGTTGGCATCCTTGCGGATCGAGAGCTCGCGCGCCGGGATTACGCCTTCGGACTTGTAGCCGATGTCGAGAAGGACCTCGTCCCGCTCGACCTGGACCACGGTACCGGTCACCAGGTCACCGTCATCGAAGTCGGTGATGGTGCCATCGATGAGGGCGTGCATCTCCTCGTCGGTGTACTCGTGCTCGTCGATCTCGATGTAGCTGTCGTTCTTCTCGTCTACCACTGTGGTGGCCCCTTTCGTACTTCGGGGGCCCCGGGTGCCAACGTCTCGGTCGCTTTGCTTTCCGGTCGGTCATGCTCTCGGGGGCCTACAGGACTGTGCGCTCCGCGCGGGTACGCGGAAACCTGGAAATGATACCACCCACAGCCGTGTGTTGGATAGGCGGACGCAGCAGCTGTCGGCAGGTCTACGCCCTGCTGTCCGCGTTGTTTACCCAACAGATGACCGCGATCACGCCGACCACGAAGACGCTCAGCGCGATCGCCCACGATCCGGTCGTGAGCTGACTGTCTGTCGAGATGACGGGTCCGAGGAACGTCCCTCCGACAACGGTCGGCATGGCCCACGGCAGCCACTCTCCCCATCCCGCGATACCGCCGATCATCCCGGCGGAGAAGCCGAATGCCGAGAAGATCATCGGCGCGAACACCCCGCGCCCAATGACTGCGACCAGCGCGACGATCGGCTGAGTCAGGAGTACGAGGGCCGCAACCGTGAGGACTTCACCGACCGTCGGCCAGACAGCAGACCACGCGAACCCGTCGAGACCGAGTGCGCTGGCCCATACGCCCTGCGCCATAAGCGAGAGGATCGCAAGCGCGAACACCCAGCCGATGAGCACGCCGAACTTCGCAAGCACGAAACACTCGCGCCGGGTCGGCAGGGTGAGTACCGCCGGGAGCGAGGACTCGGCGTACTCGCGTCCGAAGAGATACGAAGTGATCAATCCGAAGAGCAGAATGCCGTACCACGTCCCCATCGTCATCGAACATAGCTCGAAGAAGCTCGGCCAACTGACCGCGGTGTAACCAGGCGGCTGCGCGGTCACGAAGATGTTCGACATCATCGGTGCGAAGCCGACGGCTATCGCCGTCCACCAGGGCAGCGACGAGCGCCTGAGCTTCGCTAGTTCGGCGATGAATGCGCGCCTCACCGCGCACCTAGCCCGCGTCGCCGAGACGGTTCGTCCTGCGTATGAGAGCCGCAAGGCCGAGGCCGAACACCGCGAGCGCTATCGCCCACGACATGGCGGTCAGTTCGCCCCTGAGCGGCATCCAGCTCACGCCGACTGCCACACTCGGCATGCTCCACGGGACGTACGCAGCCGCCTCCAGGCCGATGAGACTCATTGAGACCGAGAAGGCCGCCAGTGCGAACAGCATCGGACGCAGGTAGCCCTTTCGGATGAGCGAGAGCCAGCCGATGAGCGGGAGTGTGAGGTATATGAAGAGCGACGCGTACAGTGTCTCGGCTGCGCCTCGCATGAAGTACTCCCACTTGAAGGTCTCGAACCCAAGGTAGACGCCGACAACGGGGACGTCCACCAACACCGCAAGCAACGCGAGTCCTGCGGTCCACGCGGCGATCACTACCAGCTTCGCGACGACGGTGTACTCGCGACGAACGGGCAAGGTGGCCGAGGCAGCGTCCGTGCCTTCTCGAAGCTCCCGGCCGAACACGTAGGCAGCGACCAGACTCAGGAGCATGATCCCCCATGCCCCGGACACCCCCATCGGAACGAACTTCATCGCCGCGTCCCAGTTGACCTCGGTGATGTTCGCCTGCTCGTACGGGTCCTCCATCGGGGCTACCATGCTCTGTGCCTCAGGGGTCAACGCACCGCTTGCCTGCAGGTCCTCGAACACGGGCAGCATCGCCAGCCCGATCGAGGTGTAGCCGATGACCACGAGCGCGGTCCACAGGATCATGCGCGCCCGCTTGAGCTTCCTGAATTCGGCCGCCAGTGCCCGCATCATCGGTCGACCCCCTCCCTCCCAAGTAGGACTCGGACGCTGCCGCTTGGGACACACCCGGAATCCTGCACGGGACCTGCAATCGGTTCCGTGGCTACTCCCTGCTGTCCGCGTGGTTCACCCACCAGATGACGGCCGCGATCCCGATGGCGAACACGCCCGCCTCAATCGCCCACGACCCCGCCATGAGTTGAGTCTCCGAGGAGACGGCTGGACCGAGGAACGTGCCACCGATCGCTGTCGGCATGGCCCAGGGCAACCAGTCGCCCCAACCCGCGACCCCGCCGATCATGCCCGCCGTGAACCCGAACGCCGACAGCAGCATTGGCGCCAGCACGCCGCGGCTCGCGACAGCGACCAGGGCGACGACCGGAAGTGTGAGGAAGATCAGCAGCGTCACGATCAAGACGTCACCGACGACCGGCCAGACCGCGGTCCATGAGAAGCCGTCCAGACCGAGAATGGTCGCCCAGGCCGCCTGGGCAACGAGCGCCAGCAGCGCGAGGCCGAGAATCCAGGCTCCGAGGACCAGAAACTTCGCGAGCACGAAGCACTCGCGTCGCATCGGTGTCGTGAGCATGGTGGGCGCAACGCCATCCGTGTAGTCACGCGCGAAGAGGAACGCGGTGACAAGTCCGAGAAGGAGGATCCCCCACCACGTTCCCATCGTCATCGGTGCCATCCCGAAGAACTCCGGCCACGTGACGTGCGCCTGGCCGAAGTCCTGCGCGGTCAAGAATACGTTGGACAGCGCTGGAGCGACGAGCGCGGTCGCAACCGTCCACAGCAGCAATGACGCCCGCTTGAGCTTCATGACTTCTGCCGCCAACGCGCGAATCATCAGATGCTCCTAGGCCGTTTCGGCAGCATGGTTGACCTTTCGCAGCACGGCTACCATCCCGACCGCGAAGACGGCGAGGGCAATCGCCCATGACGCGGCCGTGAGCTCGCCCGTGAGTGGCATCCAGGTCACACCGACGAGCACGATGGGCATGCTCCACGGGAAGTACGCCGCAGCGTCAAGGCCGATCAACCCGCTCGCGAGGACGTACATGACGACCGCGAAGAGCATCGGGCACAGATAGCCTTTGCGCGACAAGGACAGCCATGCGATGACAGGCAGCGTGAGGTAGAGCGGCAGCATCGCATAGAGCGTGTCCGCGAGCGCGCGTCCGACGTAGGACCACTTGAACCCGTCCAGGTCGAGGTAGACCGCACCGACCCCTACCTGCGCCATCACTGCAAGGACGGCAAGACCCGCCGCCCAGAATGCGATGACAACCATCTTCGCGAACACGAACGCCTCGCGCCGAACGGGCAGTGTGGCTGAGGCGACATCGGTCCCTTCCCGCAGCTCCCGCCCGAACACGTACGCGGTGATCAGACTCAGCACCATGATCCCCCACGCGCCCGACACGCCCATGGCGATGAAACGCACGGCGTTCTCCCAGTTGAGGACCGTAAGCCCGGCCGCCTCGAACGGGTTCACGGCCCCCGCAGGAATGTTCACAACATGGTCCTCGACGACTGGCATCATCGCGATGCCGATGGACGAGTAGCCGATTATGATGAGCGCGGTCCACAGGATCATTCGCGCCCGCTTGAGCTTCCCGAACTCCGCCCGCAGCGCCCGTATCACCGTTCGTCCCCATTCGCCGTGGCGGGCGCTGCCATCGCGCCGTCACCGTTGCCATTGCCACCCGTGAGCTTCACGAAGTGGTCCTCCAGGTTCTCCTCGGACATGTGTGCCGAAATGATCCCGACCCCCGCATGCACCAGCGCGGTCGTGTACTGCTCGGACCGGTCGAATCCCGTGTACACACGCACGACCCCGCCCTCGTGTACCGCATAGTCGCGCACGCCGCAGGTCTCCTCGAGTGCCCAGGCAGCTCGCTTGGTGTCCGAGACGCGCAGCTCGAGGTACTCGCGGTTGCGCGTGCGCAGCTCCTCGTAGCCAATCTCCTCGAGCAGCCGCCCCTCATGGATGATCCCGATGGTGTCCGCAAGCTGCTGGACCTCGGAGAGGATGTGGCTTGAGAGGAATACCGTCGTCTTCCTCTCCGAGGCCAGGTGCAGCAGCAGCTCGCGGACATCGGCGATGCCCACAGGATCGAGCCCATTGGTGGGCTCGTCCAAGATGAGCACCTCGGGCTTGTGGAGCAGGGCCCTGCCCAGACCCACGCGTTGCTTGTTGCCCAGAGACAGCGAGTCCACGCGCCGGTCCAGGTACTCGCCGAGGCCGCATAGCTCCACCGCCTCGTCCACCCACGAGCCCCGCTTGAGCCCGAGCAGCTTGCGCTGCATCTCGAGGTTCTCACGCACCGTGAGGTTGCCGTAGGCCCCGGCAGACTCCACCATCGACCCAATGCGTTCGAACGCACGGGTTGCGTTCGGCGCCATTCGGTGGCCGAGTATCTCGACCGAGCCCGCTGTCGGCTTGATGAGCGCCAACATGAGACGGATGGTCGTGGTCTTGCCGGCACCGTTACGGCCGAGGAACGCGTAGATCTCGCCCCGGTGGACGGTCAGCGCGAGATCCTCGACAGCGTGCACGTCGCCGAAATGCTTGCTCAGCCCCTCGGTTCTGATGACGATCTCGCGTGTATCAGCGGACATCTCGTCTCCCCCTCTCTTGAGCCGAGTATCGCGCAGCAGGCTGAAGGCGCGCTTGCGCAATCCTTACGATTCGCTGAAGGCGATGAAGCGCTAGGACCCGGCGACCGTCTTGGGGAAGGCGAGCGAGAAGGTCACCGACCCGGCGGCGACCCGCTCGACCCCTACGCTCGCCCCCATCCGTTCGGCGAGCTCCCGGGCGATCGAGAGCCCGAGCCCGGCGCCGCCCCCACCGCCTGCCACGCCTCGCTCGAACAGTCGCTCCATGTCCGCTGGCAACTCCGCGCCGTCGTTGGTCAGCCGGACGACATACCCCGCATCCTCCTCGGTAAGGCCTACCGCGAGGACCGTCATCCCCTCACCGTGCCGCAGCGCATTCGAGACGAGGTTCCCCAGTACGCGCGCAACCGCCGAAGCATCGGCCTTGATCGTGCAGGAAGCCTCCGGTATGTCCACCTCTACGCGAACGCCTCGCCCGGCCAACTGCGGCTCGAACCCGAGCACCGATCGCCGTACCGCCTCAGCCAGGTCGATCGGGGCACGCTTGAGCTCGAGATCGCCGGCATCGAGCCGCGCCTCGTAGAACAGGTCGTCCGTCAGCCCGGCCAGCTACTCGGTCTTGGCGGCGATGATAGCCAGATACCGCTCGGGATCGTCGCCCAGACCGCGCTGCAGCGCGTCTACGTAACCTGCGACCGAGGCGATGGGCGTGCGCAGGTCGTGCGAGATGTTGGCAAGCAGCTTCCGCTGAGCCTCCTCGCGAGCGCCCGACGCCTCGCGCTCCTGCTGCACGGCATCTGCAAGCGCGTTGATCTCGACGGCCATGCGTGCGGCATCGTCATCGCCCGGCAGGATGATCCGGTGGCCGAGATTGCCGCCCGCGAGCTCGGCTATCCCCTCGCGGATGCGCAGCATCCGGCTTCGTCTGCGTGAAGCGATGAGGACGCCCGAAGCCGCGCCTGCGCCGAAGGCGATGACCGCGACGGCCGCAAGTGCCCAGGACATGTCAGCTCACCTCCTCGAAGCGGTAGCCGATCCCCCACACGGTGGAGACCAGCCGGGGCTCATCCGGATGCTCCTCGATCTTGGTGCGCAGACGCCTGATGTGCACCTGCACCGTCGAAAGGTCGCCGAACGACTCCTCGTCCCACACTTTCTCGTAGATCTCCGCCTTGGTGTACACGCGACCAGGGTGCTCCGCGAGAAGGCACAGTATGTCGAACTCCTTGGCCGTGAGCTCCACCTCGGCCCCACACACCGCGACCTTGCGTCGTGCGAGGTCGATGTGGACCGGGCCCGCTTCGATCACAGACTCCCGACTGGCATCCCGCGCCGTTGCGGCACCGGCTCCGCCCGCATACCGGCGCAGGTGCGCCTTCACGCGCGCGACAAGCTCCACGGGGCTGAACGGCTTCGTCATGTAGTCGTCGCCGCCGACGCCGAGGCCTACTGCTTTGTCGACATCGGTGTCCCGTGCCGAGAGGAACATGATCGGCACGTCCGAAAGGTCCCGAATGGCTCGCGCGAGCTCGAAGCCGTCGCCGTCTGGCAGCATCACATCAAGGATCGCGAGCACAAACTCGCCGGAGGCGAACGCCGCAAGCGCCCCGGCGACATCCTCGTCCGACACGACCTCGAAGCCCTCCGCCTCGAGGTTGAGCGTGACTACCTCACGGATCGCCGGCTCGTCGTCGACGACAAGAACGCTCCCCCTCACGATTCCCCCGTTTCCGCTACTTCGCCTGGGCCCAGTTCGGCCCCGACCCTACGCTCACCTCGAGTGGCACGCTCAAGGAGGCTACGCCCGCCATCGCCTCACGCGCCATCGCCGACAGACGCTCCAGCTCCGCAGGTGGCGCCTCGAAGACGAGCTCGTCGTGCACCTGTAGCACCATGCGCGCCTCGAAGCTCTCCTCGCACAACCGGCGGTCCACCTCGATCATCGCGAGCTTCATCAAGTCCGCTGCCGTGCCCTGCATCGGGTGGTTCATCGCCGTGCGCTCGCCAAAGGAGCGCAGATTGTAGTTGCTGTTCCGTAGCTCAGGGATCGGTCGGCGTCGTCCGTAGAGCGTTTCGGCGTAACCCGTCTTGTGCGCCTCGGCTATCGTCTCATCGAGATACGCCCGCACCCGCGGATACACCGCGAAGTACCGGTCGATAGTCTCCTGCGCCTCGGCATAGCCTACCCCGAGCGAATCCCCCAGCCCGTGCGCCGAGATTCCGTACACGATGCCGAAGTTCACCGCCTTCGCTTTGCGGCGCATCTCCGCATCCACCGCATCCGGCTCTACCCCGAAGACGCGCGCCGCGGTGGCAACATGGAAGTCCGCGCCCGATGTGAAAGCCTCGACCAGGCCTTCGTCGCCGGAGAGGTGCGCGAGAATGCGCAGCTCGATCTGCGAGTAGTCCGCGCCCACCATGAGGTCGCCTTCGCGGGCGGGCACGAACGCGGCACGGATCCGCCGTCCGAGCTCGGTGCGAACCGGGATGTTCTGGAGGTTGGGGCTGCTGCTCGAAAGCCGCCCGGTGGCCGCAACCGTCTGGTTGAAGGTCGTGTGCAGCCGCCCGTCTTCGCCGAGAAGGCGCGGCAGCGCATCGATGTACGTGCTCGTGAGCTTGGTGAGCTCGCGATACGCGACGATCTTCTCCGCGATCGGATGCAGTGGCGCCAGCGCTGCCAGCACGCTGGCGTCGGTGGAGTAACCGGTCTTCGTCTTCTTCTGGGTGGGCAGCTGCAACTTGTCGAAGAGCACCTCGCCGAGCTGCTTGGGTGAGTCGATCGTGAACTCGCACCCGGCGAGCTCGTGGATCTCGCAAGCGAGCGCCTCGATCTCGGCGTGCGTCTCGGCCGACAGCGCGTCGAGCACGCCGCGGTCCAGCCCCACGCCGGTCTCCTCCATGCGCACCAAGACCGGCACGAGCGGCATCTCGATAGCCTCGAAGCACCGTGTGGCGCCCCACTCCTCGAGCCTGGCGGACAGCACTGGCGCAAGCTCGGCCACCGCCCGGGCCTCCTCGGCCGGATCGCCGGGCTCCACACTTCTCCCGAGGTACTCCGCGGCCAGGGAGGCGATGCCGTAATCCGAGCGGTTCGAGGCGAGCAGATAGGCCGCAACGCCGCAGTCGAACAGCCGCGCGGGGTCTGCCGCCTCTGACACACTCCCGAGCGGCTCCGCGAGCGAGCCGGGCGGACAAAGGCCCTCGATGAGCGCCTTCACGTCACCGGTGCTCACGCGCCGCACTACGAGAAGCGCGGTCAGCCCGTTGGTTGCAGCATCCCCGCTGAGGACCGCCACGACGCCGTCGCTGGCGACCGCGAGCACGCGCTCCGCCTCGAAGAGACACGCTTCACCGCCCGAACCGGCCGCCACTCCCACGAAGTCCTGCGCTGTGGCGCAGACCAGGCGTTCCATCCAGCCCGGGACCTCGTTCTCATCCAGCACCCGCCACTCGGAGTCCGGCGCCTCCGGTGCAGGTTCCTCGCGGCGTGCGGGCGAGCGCATCGCCCGGAGCCTGGGCGCCAGCGACGTGAAGGCCAGTCTGGTGAGCGCATCGAGGGCCACGCTCTCGTCCCACTCGCCCCAGGTCACCGCGCCCAGATCCACCTCGATGGGCACGTCCCGACGGATGGTCGCCACTACCCTGCTCGCCAGCGCCGCCTCGACATTCGCGCGGATGTTCTCGCCTAGCTTGCCGGGGATCTCGTCGGCATGCTCGAGGACAGCGTCCATGCTCCCGTACTGCTGCAGCAACTTGGCCGCGGTCTTCTCGCCCACGCCCGGCACGCCGGGTATGTTGTCCGACGTATCGCCTTTGAGGCCGAGGAAGTCGGCGACCTGCTCAGGCGCCACACCGTAGCGTTCCACGACCGCATCGCTGTCGTAGACCACGATGTCCGTTATGCCCTTCCTGGTGCTCACTACGCGCACGTTCTCATCAACCAGCTGCAGCGCGTCCTTGTCGCCGGTGACGAGCAGCACTCGCATTCCGTCAGCCGATCCGCGTGCTGCCAGGGTGCCGAGGATATCGTCGCCCTCCCACCCCTCGGCCTCCACGATGGGCAGCGCGAGCGCACCGAGGAGCTCCTTGATCATCGGGAACTGTGCCTTGAGGTCGGGGTCGGTCGGCGGACGCTGGATCTTGTACTGCGCGAGCACCTCGGTCCGAAACGCCGGCTTGCCACGATCGAAAGCCACTACCACGCCGTCCGGCCCGAGGTCGGTCACCATCTTGAACAGCATCGACATGAAGCCGAAGACCGCATTGGTGGGTCGGCCATCGGGCGCGGTCATCGTGGGCGGCAGCCCGTGGAACGCGCGGTGCAAGAGCGAATTGCCGTCTATGACGGCGATGGTGCGCTCGGGCATGTCGGGCCTTTCGGGTACGGACTCCAGAAGCGTCCATGTGATTCTACCCGAGGGGACTGACGTGGGCTTCTTCAACTGGGCGGCACCTCTACTCGGGCGCTTCCATCAACAACGCGAGTGTGAGAGAGTGCCGTCAAACCGCTGGGGAGGAGATGCCATGATCCGCGGGACCAACGTGTACCTGACCCGCTTCGAAGAAGCCAACGCCGAGCAGGCCCGAGCCTGGCTCAACGACCCCGAAGTGAACGAGTGGATGCTCTCGGGGCAGCTGCCGATCTCCCGTGCCCAGGAGGCCTCCTTCTACGAACTCACCGAGCGCCAGTGGAACGAAGGCACCGCCTACCGCTTCGAAATCCACCTCGCCGCCGACGAACGGCTGATCGGGATCTGCGGGCTGGACTCCGTCAGCCTCCTCCACCGCACCGGCGAAGTGGGCATCTTCGTCGGGTCGCTCGACGACCAGAACCAGGGGTACGGCCGCGACGCGATACTCACCCTGCTGGACTTCGGCTTCAACCGACTCGGCCTGCATCGAATCGGCATCAAGGCGAACTCCGAGAACGAGAGGGCGATCCATCTCTACACGTCGATCGGGTTCACGGAGGTCGGCCGGGAGCGGGAAGTGACGTTCATGCGTGGCCGATTCCGCGACCACATCTGCTACGACATGCTCGAACCGGAATACCGCAACCTGTAGGAATGACCGGGGCCTCTGGCGAAGTAGACATCCACGGAGCACAATACCCGCAAGCGCGTCCACCACTCGACAGGACGGGCGTGAGCTTCAAGTTCGCGCGCTCTTCAGGCGCGGTATTTGTGATAATGGTCACACAGGTTGATGAACGCCGGCCAAGACGCTCACTGACGCGAGACCCGTTTTCGCCCTGCTCATCAGGTACAATCTGGAGGGGGCGGGTTCGCGGGGAGGCACCGTATGTCATTCGGCACGTCCGATATGTATATCTACGCGTATATCGCGTTCGCTGCCGTGTACCTTGCTGCCAGTTGTGCCGTCGTCGCCAGCGCCTTCCGGGCAAGCGCCGGACTGTCGCGATCCCACCAGACGACCACGTCCCAGGAGCCCTCACCTGCCGTAAACGTCAACGCGGTGGTCTGCCACGGGCAGAAGATCGTGGACTACACACAGTTCGCCACCTTGCTGCCTCTCGTGTACATCGTCGGCAGCATCTTCCTCGGCTCGGTGATCACCCGCGACGTCTCCCTCACACGCGTCGTGAACGTCGGCTGGGTGGTCTTCACCGTGGTCTGCGCGGTAGCGAGCGTGATATTCGCAGCCCTAGGCATCAGGGAGTCGGGCGCTATCAACCATACCGTCGGCATACCGGCGGATGCCTCGGGCCGCTCGCCCGAAGCGCTGCAGCGCATCGGCGTCCGCCTGGGGATCAGCGCGGCCCTGCTGTTGCTGGTGGCGGTCTTCACGCTGCTCAACCTGTGGTCTGTGGTGAGCAGCCTCGAGACGTTGACCACGATGGACTTTCTGTTGTAGCGTCCCGCTCGCGCTACTATGGTTCGCAAGCGTCCACGAGCACCCTCGCCCGGGTGGCGGAATTGGCAGACGCGGAGGTCTCAAAAACCTCTGGCCGAAAGGTCGTGCGGGTTCGATTCCCGCCCCGGGCACCA
>JAFGNP010000038.1 GCA_016926975.1 Coriobacteriia bacterium
CGACCGCATGGCGCTACTTCCTCACGCCGAAGGCCGGCGTAGCGCTCACACAGATGTTCGTCAACGGCGCCATCTACGTCGAGATCGCCCCGAACAGCTGGAGCGTCATCCCGACCGGTGGGGCCTCGACGCCGGTGAGTGGCAGCAGCTACTCGGCGTTCACGATCGACAGCACCGCCGAGCACAGCGGCAGTGACCCGAACGCGGCAACCACGCTCGGTCCGCTCACGCTCAAGGGGCCGTCCATCGGGCTCGCGGACACGTCGTTCCGCGATGGCAAGCTCGTCCTCAAGGTGTCCATCGGCGCGAACGAGGCCACGGTGGCCGTGGCGGGCTCGTCGCTGAAGCTCACTGGCGTCCTCGGCACCTTCGATCTCGAGGTGGACATCGCCACGGCGATGACGCTCCTTGAGGGTTCGGCTGAGTTCCTGAACGCCTTTAGCGTGCCTGGCAGGTTCAGCCTCAACGTCGCAAGCCTCGTTCTGGACATCCAGAACACGGTGATCGTCGAGGCGACCGGCATCAAGGTGAACTACGATCCCGCGTACAAGGCCGAGGAGCACAACGGCGACTCGCAGCTGCTCCTGGAGGTGCGGACGGTATCGATCAAGGTCGTCCCGATCGACATCACCGGCAGCCTCGATCCCTACATTGTCGACGCTCACGGCCCGGGTACGGTCGACGACGAGGTCATCCCCGGCCTGCGGGTCTACAGCAACGGCTTCCGTCTCGGTCGCGGCGAGCTCAAGTACGCGCCCGTCGGCGGCATCAAGCTCGGTGGCATTCTCGAGTTCGACGACATCCGCGTGGGCATCGAGGACTTCTCGGTGTTCGACGGTCAGGTCTCGCTCGACGGAAGCATCTACATCGCCTCCGGTGGCGCCAAGTTCCTGCCCGGCAAGCCAGTCAACGGGACGATCGTGGACCGCAAGACCGCCGAGCCGAGCGACATCGTCGGATCACCGAACACGGAAGCGCTGCGGGCTGCGCTCACGTTCGAGGCCAACGTGGTCAAGGGCTTCGTCTTCGAGGTCGACACACTCACGATCAACATCGCGTCGGTCGTCACGCTCACCGCGCGCGACTTCCGGCTGAACACCGCGGCCGGATCGGATGAGTGGATGGTCGAGTTCGGCTCCGTCGGCGCCGAGGTCAGCATCGGCGGCTCCAAGATCGGCGGTGAGGGACGCAACTTCGGCTTCAAGGGCGATGGATCGTTCGATACGAAGCCCGGCTTCGGCGTGTTCCTCACCATCGGCGGTGTCAGCGGTGATGACTTCAACTGGCCGACCTGGCTTCCGATCCACGTGACGGAGATCGGTATCGAGTGGCGAGACATCAAGGCCGACCCGGCAGACATCATCATCACCGTGTCCGCGAGCATCACCAAGATTCCGGGCCTGGATTCCGTCGAGATCTCGGGCGGCGTCAAGGGCATGAAGATCGACATCGGACTTCTGCGGCAAGGCAAGTTCCCGGTCGTGTCGATCGATTCGTTCTCGGTCAAGGTCGCCGGCGACATGTTCGGCGGGAAGATCTCCGCGGCACTTGTGCTCGGCATCATCAAGATGAGCGAGTCCGGTGCGGTTATCGGCACGTTCGACGCCACAACGCCGGTCTACGATCGGGTGCTGTACGCGGCGCTCGACGGTAGTTTCGAGATGGCGGGCATGGCAGGCTTCTCGATACGCCTCGCGCTTTCGGAGCTTGGGCCGCTCGGTGTTCAGCTGGGTGTCTCGCTGCCCACCGGCATCATCATCCATCCGCCCACCGGGCTGTGCCTCAACGACTTCGTGGCGGGCGTGGAGTTCTTCAAGACACTTCCGGCCATCACCAGTCCGTTCGACCTGCGCGGCTCGGCGTTCAACGTCCCGAGTACGCTGAGCGTCGACGAGTGGCGTGCGGGCATCGAGAGCCAGGTCGCAGCGCAGTGGCGTGCGATACAGGCGAATCCCAACCTCAATGGCTTCACGGCTGCGTTCACCTCGCCGATGCTGATCACCGGCTCGGCGCGGGTGTACTCGATCTACACGTCCAAGGAGCTGTTCAACGGCCAGGTCGTGGTCAAGATCTCGACCGACGGCAAGTTCCTCATCATCGGTAAACTCAACTTCGCCGCGGACAACATCTCCATGAGCGGCAAGCTGTACGCCGACATCTCGCGCATCTCCCAGGGTGAGGCGACGGTGCTCTTCCTGGCAGACGTGCCGGACGATCCGAGGATCCTCACGCTCTATGGCAAGCTGCAGATGGGCTTCCGGGACGCTACCGGCGCGGAGGTCGTCTTCGTGGTTCCCGAGATGCCGCCTGCGCAGCCCACGGCGACACTCGCCGGGCCGGCCGATGGCGACAAGATCTCGCTGTCCGAGATCGACGGCCGCGGCTTCATAGACGTGTCCTACGCCGTGCCTGCAGGCTATGTGCTCGACGAGGCATCGATCACCGACCTCGGCACCGAGTTCGTGGTTTCCGCCACCGGCGGCACCGTGACGGTGGATGAGACGCAGGCGCCGTTGCTCATCAACGGCGACGCGCACACGTACCGCTACTGGGTCATCAGCACGGGTGCCCCGACCGGGCTCGTTCTCACCTGGGTCAAGAACAGCTGGGCGCTCACGAACACCACATCGGGCGAGACCGAGGGCAACGAGGGCATCTGGGTCGTCGCACCCGGGGTGGCGCTCACCACCGAGGAGTCCGAGCACAATGCTGCGGTGGCGGGATCGAGTACCGTCTCGAGTCACGTCGACCATCTCGATGCCAGTTACATCGATGTCCGGTTCTCGCCATCCGAGGGTCAGACGGTCGACGAAGGCTCGATCATGGATCCCGGTGCCGAGATCGCTTTCGTGAACTCGGCCGGGGTCGCTCTGCCTATTGCAGCATCGAGCTCGATAGCTCCCACTCGCATGACGGGCAACTACTTCCGCGTCTACCTGAGCGGGAACTTCGGCGCCACGGGTGCCGTGACCGCACGCTTTGCGGCTGGGTCCTGGACTGCCAGCGGCATCGCGTCGGCGGCGAGCGAGGGCTCGTTCACGATCGTGGATCCGCAGGCGACGATCGCCGCTCCGTTCGTGCCGCGCGACACTGATGGCGACGGCGATATCGACGGTGACGACCGGCCTGCGCTCGACGTGGAGAAGGCCAACGGGGCGCTCCACGAGGACAAGCTGTACGTCGACGTGATCTACACGCCCACCCCGGGCAACTCGCTCGACTACGCATCGATCATGGGCGGCGCAGATGGCGCGGAGATCACGATCACCGGTGCTGCCGGTATCGCGTTCGAGGTGAACCCATTGCCGATCGCCATGGTCGCGAATGCCGAGAGCGGCATCCTCGAGGCGACGGTCATCACGAGGAACGCGGGGGAGAGCGACTCGGCATACTACGCGCGCCTTGCTGCCGAGGGGATCACGCAGTTCCGCTACATGGCAACCACCACCGGCCGCTACGTGCCGAGCGAGATCACCATCGCCATCGCGGCCGCCAGTTGGGCTGACGACGGCGGTAACATGGGGGCCGCGTCCACCTACGTCTTCCGCATCGAGGGCCCGACGGCCAATCTCGCAAACCCGGTCGCCGGTTCGAATGTCGATGTCGCGGCGCTCAACAACCGTAACTGGATCGACGTGTTGTTCCCGGATGCACCTGCCGGCTACCAACTCGATCACGCGTCGATCACCGACCTGGATCCCGAGTTCCGCCTGAGCGGCCCCGTCGATCCGACGCTTCCGAGCGGCCTCGGCACGATCGTCCTCGACGCCAGCCAGGCGCCTGTCTTCATGAGTGCCACCGGCAGATTCCGATACTGGCTCACCGGCGCCTTCGCAAGTGACGGCGATGTGCTGCTCACCTTCCTGCCGGGCACATGGGCGTACGCCCGGATCGCCGCCTACAGCGACGCTCCGATCGTCGCCGCCGATGAGACGTCGATCTACGTGACCTTCCCGGCGGATCCCAACGGCTACGCCGACGATCCGGCGTCGATCCTCGACCTCACGGGTGAGTTCACCCTCACGCCGGTGGCGACATACGACCTGCTGGGCACGGAGACCGAGATCGTCGTCCAGTTCCCGCACGGCACGTACGAAGTCGATGCCTCATCGCTGTCGGCTGATGGCTCCGATGAGTTCGTGCTGAGCGGCACCGCCGGCACACCCACACTCACCTGCGCGGGTCCGCTGATGGATACCGAGAACCCGACACAGCCCGTGAAGGGCGTGTTCCGCTACACGCTCTCCGGCACGTTCACAGCCGGCCAGCTGGTGCTCACGTTCAACCCGGGCACCTGGCTGCTCGTGGACCGCACGGTCGGCACGCAGCCTACGGCGATCAGTCTCGGCAGTCATCCCGGCCAGAACACACTCGAGATCACCTTCCCGACGGACGCGCTTGGTCACGCGATCGCCCTCGGGTCGATCACCGATTCGGGTGCGGAGTTCACGCTCTCCGGCGCCGGACTGGGTGGCGCCACTCTGACTGGGACACCCACGCTCAA
This sequence comes from Coriobacteriia bacterium, assembly GCA_016926975.1. Classification (GTDB taxonomy): domain Bacteria; phylum Actinomycetota; class Coriobacteriia; order Anaerosomatales; family Anaerosomataceae; genus UBA6100. The sequence goes on from JAFGNP010000038.1 coordinate 4,505, forward strand.
GCCCGGCACGCAGCGCACCTATGTCTACAGCCTCAGCCAGGATCTGATCGC